>JAZOXB010000135.1:0-5479 GCA_045659585.1 Faecousia sp.
GTTCATTTTCTCCCTTGGTTCCTACACAGGTAGCACCGAGGATCTGACCATGAAGGTTACCTACAAGGATATTAACGGCAAGGATAAGGAAAAGATCATCACCGACCTTGAGGTCTATAATGCAAGTCGTGGCTACTATGCATTCACGCTGGACTCCCTCCTTGCCGCAGAGCTTCGCTCCGTGCTGACAGTACAGATCCTGTCCGGTGATACCGTAGTTTCCGGCACTCTGCAATATGCCGCCGACACCTACGGCAACGGCAAGACCGACGCTCTGGGTGACCTGTGCAAGGCTCTCTTCGCCTACTCCGACAGTGCCAAGGCTTACTTCGCAAGTTGAGTGTCGGTAATATCTGAAATATAAAACGAGATCCCTCACGAGGAAATCCTTCCTTGTGAGGGATCATTCCGCTACAGACCATGGCGAAGATGGCGTTTTACAAAGGCGGCGGTGTAGGTTTTCTTATATAATGTCTTGAAACAGCAGAGGATCTCTGTTACAATAAAAGCAACACGATCCATGAGGGAGGCTCATCCTATGAAGAAAAAAATCATAACTTGGATCTTTTGCTTTGTGTTGATCGCAACGATGCTGTTTTCAACGGTTCCCGTAGGTCTCGGTGCGCCCAGTATCAAGACGGATGGGGATTTCTTTGCGAAATTCGATTTGAGTCTATCGGGGCTAGAGGCAGTAAAATCTGCCGTGGATGCCAAGGATTATACTACCGCGAAATCTGCTCTGTTAGCGTACTATAAGCAGAAGTTTGCGGACTACGAAACAGACAGCACCGGTATCGGCGGCCATTTTGGTACCATGGCTATGCTGGATACCTTTGCCTATTTGGAAACCCCTTACGCAAGCAAAACCGTTGCCTACAATAACGGCGAATTCCAATCCTATAGCTTCGGACGGATCAGCAACACTTCCGGACGCTATGTGCTGTCCGTACTGAAAAAGGCTTCTTACAGTGTGGAAATTTGCAGTAAGCAGTATAGCACCGCAAGTATGCGCCCTGTTCTCCATTGCTACAATTCAGCAGGCACCCTTCTGGCTTCTGTGAATCCCTCTGCGGATGCAACGGTAAAATACGGAAGCAAGTCAACGAATTTCGGCACCGATACCACTCTTTTTGCCCGTCACGATGCCACAAGCTCCTTGCCATATTCCACTAATTCTCAGAGAGCTTACTTAAAATTTACCGTCCCCTCGGGAACTGCGAAAACGGAGTTGGTGATCTATGCCCGTATCAAGGGAGGCTCCTCCGATTCTCATAGTCTCGATCTGTGGCAGTTTGAAGCAAGGGCAACGGATTGGACAGAAAGCAACCTGACATGGGATCGTCTGGTCAGCACCAATTCCATCGGTCACTATTCCTACGATGGTGTTACCGGTGGCTTTGACTGGTCTGACGAAAGCGGCACACCTCCCAACGATTGGATCGATATGCACTGCAGACTCCACTGTGTCCAGAGCTTGTTCAGTACGGCTTTGAACCCCAAGACCACAGCGACCCAAAAGGAGCAATACCTGAACAAAGGAAAGTCCTTGCTGTTCGATTTTATTCAGGATGCGGATGTAACCATCGGTTGGCCCGATGGAAGAGATAAGGAGACTCCTTTCCGTCTGAACTATGCACCGTTTTTCTATAAAACCCTCTTAGAAAACAATAAATTAACTGCCACCGAAAATGTGACGTTCCTGAAATGGATCTACGATGAAGTGCAGTTTT
Organism: Faecousia sp.; assembly: GCA_045659585.1. Taxonomy (GTDB): domain Bacteria; phylum Bacillota; class Clostridia; order Oscillospirales; family Oscillospiraceae; genus JAZOXB01. Next base: position 1,731 of record JAZOXB010000135.1, read on the forward strand.
TGTGTAACGGAGGCAACCTCTTTGATAACTCCGGCACAAGTCACAAGTCTTCGGCTTATACAAACCATGCTTTCCACCATATTTCCGGTCTTTATACCGGGATCGCCTATTTTCCGGAGTTTAAGAACAAAAGCACTCGGGTAAATACCTACCGTGACCGGTGGAATGATCTGATCAATGACATCGGCTTGCTCGGAACCGATGGTTCCTATAACGAAGGTGTCTTGGGTGCCTACACCCAGGAATCCTTAAACTGTGTTACTCGCATTGCCTTTGCCATGAAGGATACGGGAGATACTACCTCTGCTAAGAGTAGGGAATTTACTTCCTACATGATCAAATTGGTAGGCTTCCTGATGGATATGACCTTCCCCAATAACTCTACTCCTGCAACGGGGCAGAGAGCAGCGGCGGCAACCAAGACCAATATCCAAAAATTCGTAGATGCCCTCAGTTCCGAATTTTATGATGATCCCATTGTTCAGGAACTGAAATACTTCCTGAACAACAAGGAGGGAACGGCTCCTAATGGGCTGTCTTACTACCCCATAGGACAGTTTTACTCCGACCGCACGGACTACACCACCGGTGCATCCATGGTCTACCTCTCTGCCAGAGCCGCCGGGCACTACGATCATCCCGATGCCCTCGCCATCCTCATGTACAACGGTGGTCGCTATCTTTTGGCAGAAACCGCATTGACCGACAACACCACCAAAGCCCACAATACCATTTCCATCAATAGTCTGAATCAGAGAACCAATCTTAAGCCCATGACCTATAAGAATAGCTCTTCCCTAAAGGTCAGTGGCAACAGGGGTGCATCCTCTGTTTCTGCATGGACAGAGACCACAGAGGGCTTCGACCATTATCGAGAACTGACCTATCTCAAAGGCTTAAACGGCATGGTCATTGTGACGGATAAGGCTCTGCCCAATACCGGATCGAACAGCACCCAGCACACCTATGTCCAGAATTGGCATACCTCCGCAAACTCCGGCAGTACCATTGCTTCTGACAATTATGACACAGGTAAGACAGCCTTTGCGTCCGGCTCCAATCTGATCATCGCACAGGTCAACAGCAACAGCATTACCGGTGCAGTATCGGGAAGTCATTTCCAATACACGCAAAAAAGCAGTGGTACAGTGACCTACCAAACAGTCCTCTATCCCGTTAAGGCAGGGGCAACAGCGACGGTTCAGCCTACAAAGCTGTCCTTGGATGTTGCAAATTCCGTTGCCCGAGGAACGAAAGTCAATATCACGGATTCTGCAAATCCCAATTTAAAAACCCTGTATTTTTATCAATCCTTTGAATCAAACCCTGCTTCCAGAGCCTTTAGCAGTTTTACCACCGACGGGGCAACGGCGGTGATTGCAATAGACGCTTCTTCTGTCAGAAATTTTGCGGCCATGGTCAATGGCTCTGCCATTACCGTGACTGAGTCCTCGATCCCTGTTTTGCAGACAAGTGCAAAGGTTACGGACATTTCTGCTACACTGACGGGATCCACTCTTGCTATCGAAAGCTCCGATGAAGATATCGACAATCTGAGCATATCCGTAAACTTTGCAGGGGCAACGATCAGCAAGGTAACGGTTAACGGCAGGGAGACTCCGTTCTATACAAACGCCGATTCCACCGTTACTGTGGGACAGCATATCATTCACTTCTACGGGGATGATATGGGCTTGACTTCCAACTGGACTACCAACCATATTGACAAGGATACCTTCACAAACGATACAGCCAACGGCTTGCTCACAGGAACTTCTACCGGCAATGACCCATATCTCTTCAACAATACCTTCCTGAATCACTCTATCAAGAGCAGTGATATTGTGGAGATCCGACTCAAGACAACGGTGAATTCTACTACTGCACCCAACGCGCATATTTACTTCCGATCCTCTGATGGTAGCGGCTTCGGTACCAATGGGGCAATTGCAGGAAAGCGTTTGAGTACCTATGCAGATGGAGAATTTTCCACTTTGCAGTTTGCTTTCCCCACAAAGGATGTGGGCAAGATTATTACAAGTCTGCGTATTGATCCCTTTGCAGGTGACAGCATCAAGAATAAGACCTTTGTCATCGATTATATCTACATTGGAACGGCAAAGAATGCACCTTCAGCCCACAACGGCTATTTGCTTTTTGATTTCAAAGACGATGGGGAAACCGAAAGTCGCCACACTGCCGAGAGCTACGGCGACCGTGACTACAGCGCAAGCACCTACTCTACATCCGGTCTCAGCACCGGGGGTATATGGTATATGAACGGCAATCAGACCTCTGCCTTGACGATTTCGGGGGAAACGATTTCTGTTACCAACAAGCCGGGTAATGGGGATTGGGGCTATCTTTCCACGGCAAACTGCCTGAAATATTATACCGACCCCGGGGATGTTGTGCAGATCAGGTTCAAAACCCTGAATATGGAGGTTGTTCCCGGCAAAACGGCGGTTGTGAGGTTCTATGCCAATAATTCTTCCGCAAGCCTGGATAAGACAGCGGCACCGACGATCAATGTCCCCGCCGATTTTGTCAATGATACCTATTATGTTCTGCAAGCCGATCTCACCGAGGACATGATCACGGCGGACTACCTGACCTCCGCGAGAATCCAGTGGACAAATCTTCGGAACGCTTCCGGGGGAAACGGCAAAGTGGTCATTGACTATATCTATGTCGGTTCTCCCTCCAAAGCGCCTATGGCAAAAGTCGAATATACGGTTCAATTTGATCCCAATGGGGGAACCTGTTCTACGGAGAAAAAGACCGTTATCTATGGAGAGACCTATGGTACTCTGCCTACAGCGACAAAAGCCTGTTGTACCTTTAAAGGCTGGTATACCGCACCAAGTGGGGGAACGGCAGTGACTGCCGATTCCGTAGTGACAATCACAGCCACACAGAACCTATATGCCCAATGGGTAGAGGCACCTGCCGATCATGCCTACAGCTACAAGACTACCAAGAATCCCACCGCTACTGCAACGGGAACCCTTACCGGCACCTGCTCCAAGTGTGGTCGTACAACTACGGTGATCCTGCCCAAGCTGAGTACTACGGATTATACCAAAACTACTACCAAGGCGCCTACCTGTACCGCCACCGGTACGGACAAATACACTTGGAAAACCACTACCTACGGTACCTTCTATTTCGATGTTACCACTGCCGCCAAGGGGCATACCTCTGCAACGGATAAGGCAGTGGATCCTACTTGTACCGCAACCGGTCTCACCGCAGGAAGCCACTGCTCGGTATGTAACACTATCTTGACGGCACAGACCACGGTGGCGGCTCTGGGCCATAGCTACAGTCATGTAGTGACTGCTCCTACATGTACCGCACAGGGCTATACGACCCATACTTGCTCTCGATGTGCAAATACCTACAAAGATACCTACACTACGGCATTGGGGCATAGCTATAACAGCGGTGTCATTACCACCTATCCCACGCTGACAGCAAAGGGCGTTAAGACCTTTGCTTGTCAAAGAGGTTGCGGTGCATCTTATACCGAACAGCTGGATGTCTTGCGTAATGAGCTGTACTTCGACTTTAAGAACACAGCAAATGATCAGTCGAGATACAACAACGCAACCTATAACTTCTACAATTTCGACGATCAAACCACTGTCAGATGGGCGCCGGGCCCGCAGTTTGAGACCGTGTCCGTTGACAACACAAAGGGTGTATTGGTTTTGAGATCTGCAGACGGAGATCACACCACCCTCCGT
>JAZOXB010000136.1:0-41917 GCA_045659585.1 Faecousia sp.
CCCACTGACAGCATTTCTTTCATTTTCACCAAGTCCGTTATGAACACTCGTACCAAAAACCGCTTTTGCCATAGGCAACGGCGGTTTTTTAAATAAACCCCTCTCGGCAGACGGAATAAATCCATCTTTCGGTGGATGAAATCACTGCTAAAAAATAGTATAAGGAGGAATATCTGTGGCAATTGTATATACACCGGAAAGTCGCAGAGATGCCCGAAATTATCCCCGCCGAGTATATTATTCCTGTCATGAAGAGGATCACAGCTTCCTTGATGATGTGTCGCAACAGATACATCAGTTCGTAGAAGATTGCGTGATCGCTTTTCGGCAACTCGGAACCCCTTTGGATGATTCCCATCTCAACGAAGTGGAAGATTTTCCTTTGGCGGTGATCCCTGTGACCCACGCCTGGTTCCGTGATGGAGTCCATCAACAGGAATTCGCACGACTTAAAGAACAGAAAAAACCCATGATTCCGATTTTGTACCACGATTCTTTGGTGGAGCGCTTTAACGCTCATACCGAGGAAATGCAGTTCTTGCGCCGTAGTGATCCGGAATATTCGGAGAAGCTGAAACGGGCCTTACAAAGCCTGCTGCTGGATCAGAAAACAGTAGAGGATGTCCATAAGGTCTTTACACACAAATTGTTCATCGCATATTGCCGAGAGGATCTGGAACAGGTTGGAAAGCTGATCCGCTGTGTCCACCAAAGCGAAGAGGGTCGACATATCTCCGTTTGGTTTGATAAATACCTGCAACCCGGTAGGAATTTTGAGGAAGTCATTTTTTCACATCTGAACGACAGCCAGCTGTTCGGTATGGTGCTGACCCAGTCTCTGGCACAGCGGGACACCTATGTAAAGCGACAGGAATACCCTCATGCTCTGACAGAGGGAAAGAAAGTAGTCGTCTTTCAACTGACAGATGCAGATTGGCATACAGTTCGTACCGAGTTAGACCGGATCGCCCAAGAGAAAGGCATTCCCATACCGGAATACCGACCGGTACAGGTCAGCCGAGATGATTCCTTTTCCCAATTTATTAAAAAACTGCTGAAAGAAGTGAAAGGCAGAAGTACCGAAATAGATGCGCGAGAAAAGGACTATCTGCTGGGTCTTGCTTATCGTAACGGAATCGGAGTAGAATTTGACTATCGATACGCCATGCAAAAATTCAAGGCGGCAGCTGACGCAGGAGAATACCGTGCCGCCCACTGTTTGGCGGAGATGTATTACCACGGAGTCGGCGTGCGCCGTGACTTGAAGCAGGCTAAAAAATGGTATATCCGAGAGATCGAATACCTGTTTGATGAATATCAAAAATGTGTGATCCTTCTCAAGATGATGCCACTGATGGTCGTAGAATCCGAAGACCGTATAATCATGGATACTCTCGGTGAAACGGTAGCGGAGCGAAAAGAGGATATCCTGAAAATGGCAGGCAAGCTTGTAGGACAGGCGTGTCTGAACGCTCGTATACTCCGGGATAATGGCTATTGGGAAGATGCAAAATCTCTGTATCAAAGGGCACAAAACGCATTGGAATGGTCAGAGAATCATGTCAATCGGGTAGGCGTAAAGGCGAAATACGGTAAAGAACTTGAAAATGAGCTGAATCAGTTTTTAATCTACCTAGGAGAACGGAATCCGGACGTCTGCAAAAAAATATGGGATCAAGCTCGGGACGAATGGAAAGATGATGATATAGACAGCTGCTATAATGCAGTAAAAAGCGGACACAACTATGCATTAGTGCTCATGTTGGAAGGGATGCCTGAGACAGCACGGCAGGTTATGGAGTTGGCCCTCAAATTGATCGAGAGCACCCGAAAAACACTGCCTCAGAGGATCCGAGAGATCCAGCTGTTGCTTTACAGAGACATTGGCAAAAGCTATCTGCTCCAATGTGGCCATAACGACGCCCGGCGAAAAGAAATCGCAGCCATGGCACACAGGAATTTTCAAAGCATGTTGCAGCTATTTGAGGAATATTCTTTTGATGTGGAGGAGAACCCCGATCTGTTGTGTATCATCCCACAAGGTAGTTTATTAAAAGCAGAGGCGTATTTTTTCGCGGGTGACTATTTCAATGCATTTCTTCTCTATGCAGAAGCATTGATCGAAGGGGAAAGAACACAGAAGCAACTGGGGGATCTTTCTTTAGAGCGTGACTTATCCATCTCTTTTTTGCAGATGTATGGTGAAATCGCAGTTCGTCTGAGCAGTTATCAGAAAGTTCCCGAAACTATCATCGAACGATATCGGACGATTTTAGAACAGTTCGAACCACTGCATTATAACGAAAGGCATCAGATCGTAGCACAAGAATACCTTGATAAAATCCGCACAGCACTTAAAATTTGGGAAAATCAAGACCAATAAGTGTAGCTTATTCTCTCATATGGAAAAGGAGTCTCTCTCGGAGCAACAACCGAGAGAGACTCCTGTTATTATCATGAGTCAGATCATGTGATTTAGCCAATAAGATCCGAATGTCATTCTTGTTTGACACCCAGCTTTCGAAGTACATGGGAAATGGCTTTTTGTGCCTCTTCATATGTAGAAAAGCGGTTGGAACATTCATAGGAGCACATTCTTTCAATGTGCTTCCAAAGGACGGGATCCATACTCCCGGGAGGAGGAAGCTCCCCACCTGAAAGTCTTTGGACGATCCCCTTTTGGGTATTTCCCAATTCCGCAAAAGGCAGACGGGCATGATTCATAAGGGAATACATCACGATCCCCAAAGCATAAATTTCCGAGGCTTGGCTATAGACACCATTATGATATACCTCCGGTGCCATAAAAGCCACCGTTCCCACAGAGGGAGGAAGCCTATCCAATTCATGAGTGAATCGAGCACAGCCGAAGTCTCCCAGGATCGCGCGTCCGTCCCATCGGAAATAAATATTTTTGGGCTGAATATCCAAATGGTAGATCTCTAAGTCTCTGCATCGGATCATGGCATCCAAAATATGGTGTCCCATCATAAGGGTATGGAGCAGAGGATCGAAATTCGGTTCCCTTCTTACCACAGGCAGGGACTTACAATAAGGAAGCAAGAGATATGCATTGTCTTTTTCTTCCGAGTATCCGCTCTCTATGAGGGGAACGATCCCCTCCGTGTCTGATAAGAGCCGAAGCTTTTCCTGTTCTGCCAAGGCTCCTGCTTTCAGAGCCTTGTTTCCTCTGCAGGATATAACCTTTATGACATACTTAGGTTCGGGAAACCCTGCGGAGAATACCGTAGCTGTCGCTCCCCTGTCTAAGTACTTTACCTCGCCGTAGGTCTGCATCCTCTCGGGGATCCCCAGTTCTGTAACGATAAATCTGTCAAAGTCCAAATCCTCATCACAAGAGTGGAATCCCTCTCCATACAGCTTATGGGTCATGCGGATCCTTGCGTCGGAAACAAGAAAGCAGGGATAATGGCGATTTCTGCCCATTCCCCGGAACAGATGGCGGAATTCCTCATAGCCCATTGTTACATCTACATGGTAGGCCTTCCCCTCTGCAAGAACCACATTCCATATATGGGATGTTTTGCCATCCAGAGTGCCCTCAACCAAATAGGACGGGATCTGCAGTCTGTTCATCAACAGTTGGAAGCCTTTTGCGATGCCTTTGCAGACAGCTTTTCTGTAGATCAATGAGCCCTCTATGGTTTGATCATTTTCCCACCGCGTATATTTTACATGATCCAAAAACCAATCGTACACAACCTTGATCTTATGGATCAAGGAGCCTGTACACAATTTAAGGATCTGTGAGACCCTTTCTTCTATGTAAGCAACCTGTTGCACATGATCATCCCTAAGCTTATACTTAGGCAAAACCCGAACACCCTCTTGGGAGAACTCACCCCTCCACTTTCCCTCAAACCGGAACAGCTCCGGGTGATCCAAAAGGATGGCTTTCATCACTCTGTGGATCTGTTCCGTAGAAGCTCCCACATGAAAAGCAGGGGTAAATGTCAAAAGCTTACCGTAAATAAAGTCATAACAAAGAACATCCTGTTCCGTAAGGAAGGAACGATAAAACTGATATTCCAAAATCTTCCCTCTTTCCTTACAGCTTTTTATAGAACAGGGCGCGGTCGTTAAAATGCTTAGACTTCAGTTCCTCCGGAGGGGGACAGTCTGCCGCCTGCACCAGGGGGATGGGTTCAATGGCATCCAAGCCCTTAAGAGCCAGAGCATATCGCCACTCCTTATCTACCCATTCCGAGGCCTGAGCGTTTTTCGACCAGAACAGATACAGGACATCTCGTTTTTCGATTTCTTCACGGAGGATGGTTTCCCAGTTCTCTCCGCTACGAAGTTTATCAACATCCAAAAAGATATCCATATCTGGACGGGCCTTTTGCATCCCCCGAGAGATATCCAAAACGCTGTCCCTGTCCTGACTTGCATAGGACAAAAAGGCTGTGAGAACATCATCCCGCTCAAGGAGAAGCTTTTGCTCTTTCAAGGATGTGGTATCCATGAAGAGACGCAGAGTCGTTGCGATCACATCATTGAAATAAACCTTTGCAACAAAACAGATTTGTCCTCTGTCATAGTCCCGAGGAACCATGATGGGGAATCGAAATACCAGATAGGATCCGATCCAAACCTGAGTTTCCTCAACATCTGCCCCTTGCAGATCCGCAGAGGTCAAGGAGATCCGTATTTTCGTATCCTTTGCAACCTCTTGGGGACTTCCTACCAGTTCTTGGGCTCCTTGGGGAGCATTTTCAATAAGACGATCCACAACACGGCGGAATTTCTCTTCATATAGGCACAGTTCGATCCGATTCCATTCCCCTTTTACGATCCTTTGAGGAACAACGGCAGAAAACTCCACTTTGCTGACGCAAGGAGACGAAGTAGGTACCCCGCCCACAGCGAAACCGCAACAGTGACAGAATGAGGCTCCCGATACAAGAGGCGCCCCACAATTGGAACAAAACGCCACCCGTTTGGCACCGCAATAAGGGCAAAACCGCTGTCCCGCCATAAGTTCCGATCCACATCCGGTGCAGTACTCTATCCTTCCGCCACCTGTGGGGACGGAGGAGTGAGAAACCGGCGGGGGCGGGGGTGGCATGGTCGAATGACCGGGTCTAAGGGGACCGCTTTCCGCAAACCCAAAGGGATCGAAATCGGAATATTGGTTTTTTACAAAATCCTCTCGGATGTTCGATTTAATAGGTTGGTATAAGTCATCATCCCAGCCATCGTCTATGGCACAGGATAATGCAACTCTGTCGCTGTCAAAATCTTCTCCCGGAGCTTTCGAGGGCGGTACCGTAGTACATGCATCCCCAAAGTCAAAGAGCGCAATGGAGGGCGGAGGGGGTATTGACCCATCATCGAAAGATGATGCAACGGATCTTGCGACCCAATCACTGTCAAAGTCTTCCCAACCTTCATCGATAAGCACCGTTGTTTCACACAGCTCATCGGAGTCGAAGTCTTCTACCCATCCCGAAGGATCCATTGTTGCGTTGAACAGGGTTGAAGTTGCACCTATCTTTGCGGTGAAATATTCCGAACAAAGAGCAGGAAGAAGAGGTATGATTTCCTCGGGAGAATCCACAAGGACAACACGGTCTTCTCCCACCAATTCTGCAAGTGCTTCCTTACACTTACGCCCGCTGCACCGATTCGCGAGAAAACCGTCTCCGGCACTTCCCTCACTCATAGTAACAGCATACTTCTTTGCAACGCGGAACCAGTGATTCTCCTTAAGCTTCCGTAAAGCTCCTCTAAAACCGCAGGAAGGATCGCGACTGCAGATAAAACAAATCAAAGGTGTTCTCCATGAATGAACCCCCGCAAAAAGTTTATCTCGGGACAAACCTTGATCCAATGCAGTCAATGCCTTGCTCAGCAGGGATCGACCCATGCCCGGTATCAAGGAAATCCGAACCTCTTCCGGATCCGAGAAAGTCTCCCTTAGCCATTCCTCGCATTCGAAATATTCCAGCACAGCTACCTTGATCGGAGAGTCAATGAGTCGGAGTCTATTCCGATTATCTTCTATAAAGGCTTTCATGGTCTTCCGAAGCCCTTCCTCCACAGCAGAGAGCCAATGTCCCGACAGCACGTCGGAAGTCTCCACTACAAAAATAACGGGAGTGATGTTTTTGTTATTTCCCGGTATGGGAAATCCTTCAAATAATGGCATTGTCATACCGCCTTCCGTATAAACAGGATCGATGCCTAATTTTCATTCAAAACAGTGTATTGAGCTCCTTCAATAGAGCTATGGCCTTTTCGAACTTTTCAAGGGTTTTGTTCATCTCCGGCTCCCCTTCTTCGGAAGCGACTTTGAGCCATTGAACCAGCTGATCTATCCGTGGCTTTTCCTGCTCAAAATGAAATCCGGGTTCCAAAAAAGCATATAAATACCCATCTGCCCCACGCCGGAGGCAACGATTTTGTTTCGATACAGTATAGTACTTACAGGAAAAATCAACCACTTTCAAACAAGCTTCCAGTTTCGTACCGTAGATAGAGCAATTCCATAATTTATAATATAGAATTGCCCAGTACAAGGCATCCCCTGCCCTATAATAGATGCTCTGTTCATTCTCCTCTATGGCTTCAAAGATATTCACAGCCTTCTCAATACAGCGATGTGCTGTTTTTACCAGCTTTGCATTCTCATATTCATAAGAAGCAATGATCAGCTCCAGCACCCAACCGCATCGGTTAAAAACGGAAGGCGACCCTTTCGCCATGGTTTCAAAATGCAGGGAACTGTGCCACCGATGATTTGCAGCATCCTCAATATTCTTGCAATTCAAAGCTCGATTGTAAAAGCCCCTTCTGGAATTGATCATATGCCACAGGAAATCCTCGTTATGGGTCTTGGTCGTAAAAGTCTCCAACTCGAACAATATTTCCAGCAGTTCCTCTGTTGGGATATCCGATTCCTTGGCCAACATTTCCAATCGCTCCCCTGCTTGATTCGCGACGGAAAGAGAGGGACTTCTGCGGAAGATCTTTAATAAAAAATGCAATTCCTTAAGCACGAATCGGGGATCCGCAGAAGCTTTTTGGGGTTCGATCTTATTCCCGTATTGGTCGATCATCCTCTCATTGCTCCTTTCCTATCATTCCGCTGCAAAGGGCAAAGGTCGTACCTCATTGATAACATCTTCGTAGAAACGATCAAAGTTGAACATCTTAGCTTCCGGCATTTGATACTCCGCTAAAGGCGGCATCTCATATCCCTTAAACATCTCGTAAGAATCGATATCAGGAAGCTGAGAAATAGTAGGATACTGTCTGCCGCACATGATCAGCGCCTCACCCTTTTGCTTATCCAGACGTTGCAGTTCCGACACGGAAACCAAATTCCGCATATTCCCCGATTCCATATAATAAGAGCCGCACAGATCACTGATCTCTCTCAGAAGATCCAACTCCTTAGAGGTCAGGAATACCCAGTTATCACAGTTGCTCTTAATGGTATCCGCATCCTCTCCGTAACGACCCTTTAGCTGATGGAGACTCTGTGCAACCAGATAGTACCGCATATTACGGCTTCTTGCGGCAGAGATCATAGATGCCATATCCGGGATCTGAGGCAGATTGCAGAACTCGTCCAACAGGAAATTCAGACGAATAGGCAATGCTCGTTCCGGCTCTCTCTGGGCTTCGGCAATGAGAACCTCATAGGCCTGCTTCAGGAAAGTTGTAACAAGGAAATGATAGGTACTCTTTTCATCGGGAATGATCAGGTAGACTGCTGTCTTTTCCCGTCCGAACTTTGTAATATCCACAGTATTGCCGGAAAGCATATTATTGAGCTTCTGCTGGGTGGTAAAGATCCGGATCATGCCAAAGAGGGAACCTAAAATGCTGTTCAGCGTTCTTTCGGGACATGTCAGGACATTCTGATAATTTAAGCCTGCGATAGAGTCACGCTTCATACCGGCAGAAAGGAACTTCAGCTTGTCCACCACCGAAGAGCCGCACATAGCCGCAAGGCTGGCAACATTGATCTCCTCCTCCGTGGCTGCCTCCGTCAGGAAAAGAAGATTGGCCAGTGCGTAGGAAGATGCCATTTCCGGCCAGAAGATATCGTTGTTTTTGGCAAGCTGAGGGCCTGCAACAGTACGGATAAAGTCGTTCATCATAGAAACAGCTTCATCCTTATTCCCACTATGATAGAGCTTATAGGGAATATAGAGAGGATTCCACATATCCCCGCTTCCGATATCTCTGAAATTCAGGACTACGGTACGATAGCCCTTGGCCTTGGCATGTCCCGCGGTTCTGGCATAAAGCTCACCCTTGGGGTCTGTTGCAATAAAGGACTCTCCGCCACGAATAAAGCAGTTCAGCATGGGCATGCAGAAGAGACGGGTCTTTTTTGAGCCTGTTGCACCGAAGATCAGGCTGTGGGTATCTTTCCCATCCACATAGGCCTCGTGTCCGTCGCACAGAATAGGAAGTCCTGCTGCGGGATATGTTTCTCCGTGAAGATCCACAAAGGTAGATGCCCGTTTCAGCTCATCCATAGTTGCCCACCGGGTCTCCTGATCCAGTCGCTGGTATTTACCGAGTTTATAATCCATCCTCTTTCACCTCTTCTGTATTAAAATCCCAATGTTACAGACTTTTTCACCTTAGTGATGGTCCGCCGGATATAATCCCCCTTGGGGCCGAAGCCGGCGATCATATCTGCCGTGATCACATGGCTCACATCTGTAGATGCGGAATAAATCACATATACGATATCGTTGCAGAAATCCTTGACGGTATGTAAGCCGTAAAAATATTTATTTCCTCTGAGGACTTCAACAGACTCCTCCAGAACTGCTTTTGCTCCATCGTCCAGAGTCAAGTCGTATTTGGCCAAATGCTTTTCCGCAAAGGCTAAAAGCTCCTCCTTGGAACGCTGAGGGAAAATCAGAGTCTCCAAACGGAGGTACATACTGACCACAGCCTCCAATGCCTTGGTGTCCTCGGTTTGCTCGGAACGGGAAAGACTCAACACTACAAGCCAGTGACTGGTTTTAGACTCCAGAAATTGCAGGAATTCCATAAAATACTTTTCCTTATGATGACCCACCCATTCATCGATATTGATACGGATCAGACCACGGAATTCATTACGGAAGCCGGCGGCATTTCTTGCCGCCTCCATGAGCCGATACAGCTCGGTAAACACTTGATCGGGATGGCAATAGCCCAATTTGAATTCAAAAAACTTTACATCCCCGTAGAAGGACATCAAATTTTTCCGAGATTCCAAATAATCAGCCAGAAGGGATAAAAGGGCGGTATTCCCGTATCCCGGAGAGGTGTAAAGAAACAGATCGGGAAGAAGGATCGGAGCATCAAAAGAGCGTTTGCTGAGATTCTCGGATAAGACCTCCCATCTGCTCACAAGTGCCTTTAAGGGCTCCGCTCCGTTATATTCCATTAATTTATCGTAGTAGGTTTTCAAATTATATCGTCTCCTTCGTTTCGGATTCTAAATCTTATCATACCACAGTCTAAATACAATTGCAATGAAATTCTGCGGTATTTCCATGAGTTTCGGGTATTTTCCACGGCAAAATACAGCATGAGACATAATACAACAAATTCCCTCGACCTTTGAAGAAATATTGCAATATTTTGTAAAACATTCTTGTATTATGTGTACTTTTATGATATGATACATGGGTGATATATGTGCATATTGCATGATGCGATTTGCCATAAATCCCAAGGTAAGCTCCTATAAATCAGAAAGGACGTGTTCAACAATGAAAAAAGCAAAAGCCTACTACAGATACCCTAAGAAAGGTGGTTTCGGACGGATCATCGCCGTTGTTCTGGTTGTAGCCCTTTTGGCCGGTATCGGACTTCTCTTTGGCCCCCGTCTCCTCCACACCTGCAGTAATTGCGATTCCTTCTTTGTTGGTACCGGTTACCGTGCAAACATCGTTTCCAACGCCCTGACCTCTCTGACCGGCAACGAGGATAAGATCCTCTGTCGCGCCTGTGCCGAAAAGAATCACGCAGTTGCTATTCTTGCCGGCAAGTCCTTGGAAGATTTCCGCATCCCCCTGTTCGAGACTAAGGAAGAGGGTAAGTGATCCGTGAAGCGTAAAATCACCTTACTGTTACTCCTGAGTTTGATGCTCTCTTTATTGCTCCCCATAACGGCAGTAGCAACCCAGGAATCTACCGTCTATGTACGAAAGCATGTCAGTATACTGTACGACAACAGTGGCAGTATGAAGAGCCCCCTCGAAGGCACCGAGAATCTCAGATGGTGCTATGCCAGCTATGCCTCCCAGATGTTTGCAGGACTCCTGAACGACAGCGACACTTTGGATATCACCTTTATGGAAGGCGATCCTCTGCACAACTTGGACATGACCAAAGCCCGCCAAGGTGTGCTGAACAGCATCTTCGATCGTACCGGTGTAGCCACTGCCCCAACCCCCTTATCTCAGATCCAAACTACTCTGGATGTGCTGACAAGTGATAAACATAACCTTAAACCGGGACAAGGAACCAATCCTCCCACCGAGCAATATTGGCTGGTTCTGACCACGGACGGTCAGTTCCAAGATGATTACGAACAGCCCGTGTCGGACGAGGATGTTGTAACCAAGCTGACTCAGATCATGAAAGAATATCCCGATCTCCATGTGGTCTATTTCGGCATCGGTGCCGAGGGCTACATCGGCGAAGAGACTTCCGGGAAGCCCGATGAGAATATCGCAAAGGACTTCCGCCAAGGTTCTACCAATGTTAGTCCCGACCTTGTGAGCAAACTCCATGCTCATACAAATTTCACCGCTGTATATGCCGAGAATCAGGAACAGATCGTCTCTACCATGAGAGCACTGTCCAATCAGATCTCCGGCCGTTACACCGTATCCAACAAGGCCGAAATTTCCGGTAATACGGTAAAAATCCATCTCCCTGCAGAGGGCTCCCCTATCCGCAACATTGCCATCATGGCACAGGAGACCAACGCTCGCCTTCTTTCTGCCAAAGCCGAGAACGGCACAGAGTTGACCATCAGCCGTGACGGTCAGATACGCTACCCCCACAATTCCAATTACGACACCATGCCCGAGGGCACCCTCGGCGGTTATGTTGCCCTGATCACCGATCCCGCAGGGAAAAAGATCCCCAACGGCACCGTTACTCTTACCTTCGATCAGCCTGTCTCTCAGAAAGATCTGGTATTGATGTACGAGCCTGCGATTTTCCTGAAGCTGGTGGTTGAGAAAAAAGACAACAGCGGTAACTGGGTCGTCATTTCTCAGTCCGATAAACTCTTAGAAGGTGATGAACTCCGCGTCAACTATGCCATCTGCGAAGACGGCACAGGTCGGGAGCTGGATCCTACAGAGCTTTTCGGCGAAACCGTATTCCAATGCTTGCTCAATAACGAAGCCTTTTCTCCCGACGAGACAATCACCGTATCCAAGGGAGACATCACACTGGAGATCCGCGCAAGTATGATGGATGGCGGCTATACCATCAATGTTATCCATAAATACAAAGTCACAGAGCCCGGTTTGGAAGATTACACCTTCCTGTGCTCCGATCCCATCGAGCTCTATCGAAAGGAAGTAGCAGAGAATACCGAAAAGTACATCGAGTTTTCCGCTGATTTCCGTGGCGCGCCCGCTACAAAAGAAATGATGTCCAAGCTGTCTGTCCGTATGGAGGACAAGGACGGTGCTCCCAAGGGCAAGACCGAGCAACCCGCAGATCATGTGATCCGCTTCACTCCCAGAGACGATGACTGTCTCGCAGGTGAGTATACCCTCTCCCTGTACTACGATAAAAATGTGGTCGCTTCTCAGATCATTACCATTCTTCCCAACGAGACCACCTACACTGCCGTTCCGGGAGAAAGTATCAGCATTCTCAGCAATCATGTGGGAGATAATACCGACAGTCTCAGTTTCACCGTTACGGCTCACAGGGATCAGGGTTCCGGCCCCATTACCGCAGAGGAAGCAGAGCTCTTTACCGTTCGTGCCGGAAACGGCACCGAGCTGAAGGGCCATACCGCATGGACGGAAGATGGCAAGATCCACTTTACCATGCAGGACGCTTCCGCTACTCCCGGCACCTATCCCGTCAGCCTGTGGCTGGATGGAGAAAAGTTAGCGGAAACCTCCCTGACGGTGATCCATTACGATGCTACATTCACGGTAGAGGCCATTGTTCCCAATCCCAACAGAGTGGACCGTCTGAATCTGGAGGATAATACTACCGCAATCACCTTCCTGATCTCCGAGGACGGAAACCCCTGCACTGCGGCACAGATGGAAGCCATGCTTGGTCGTGAGATCCAAATCATCCATGATTTAGACAGCCGTTATGCTGAAATGGAAATCAGAATCGACACATATAACGGCAAACCTGCCATTGTGTGTAAACCTGTTTATACCACGGGGAATTCCATTGTACGCTATTTCTACAAGCTCATTATTTCTACATATTTATCGGATTTTAACATGTCCGAGCTCCCTGTGGAAATCAAGGTCGAAATGCCTAAGGGTGACACCGGCTCCGGGATCTTAGATCTGTACAACAGCAACCCCGCCCCCATTTGGATCCCGTTCCTCATCGTCTTAATCACTCTGACTCTGATTTTCCTCTTCTTCTACATGAATGCAAAGTCCAGAAGATTGAAGAAAGGTCATCTATGGAGATTTGTCCTCACGCCCTCTCCCAACGGAGACGGAAAATACACTGCAAGCAAGGACGGTACCTCCGTCCGTATCGGAAAGGGATGGTTCTTTACATTCTTTGCACCTATCTTTGAAAAGCATACCATGAAATGTAACGAGCAAACCATCATTTTCAGAGCAGAGCCTCAGAAAACAAGAAAAGGCGCTACCATCGCGACCCCCAGTAAGAAAAGCTCCTTCTTCGGATGGAATCGTCAGAATCCCATGGTATATGTCAACAGCGAGTATGCCAGAAACTACTATTGCTGTGAAGTCGCGGAAAGCGATACTGCAAGAGATATCCTCGGCATGATCAAAAGTCAAAGCTACTACTCTTTGGAGGACGAAAACGGATACGGCCTCAATCCTCAAGAGGTACTTTTCTCCTATTCTACGCCCCTTCTGAGACAAGAAGCGGAAGACGGGTTGACATTCGTACACCAAGCAGAGAGCTACTCCGGGCATAGAGCTACCGGCAGCATTCCCTCTTCCAAAAAGAAGAAAAAGTGTTTATTCGGCTCCCACAAAAAGGCTCTCTCTCAGACCGAAGATGCCTCCTATGCTTCCTGTCAGATCAAAACCGAATTAGGGATTGTATATTACGAGAAACAGGGAGACGGAAATAATTCCAACTCCGTATATACTGTCATCGTCTACGATGCCTATCGCGAACGATCCAAAAACAAAAAGTCCTCCGTTAAGAGACCTACCCATAAATACGGCTCTAAAACAAAATCTCATAAAAGCAGAATAAAGCACCCTTAAAGTTTCATTCAAACAACAGAAAGGAAATGATTCTATGAAGCGCACATTGTTCCTCGGATTAGGCGGAACCGGTGGAAAGACCCTGGAGATTCTTTTCGACAGAATGTCCGATTCCGAAAAGTTGACTGCAAAATACATCTACATGGATACTGATTCCAGAGATACCAACATCGCCAGAGCAGAAGGCATTAAGACCATCCAGATCAGTAATGCCGACAATGTTCTCCAAGTGGCAAATGCTCTGGGTGTCGAGACTGACGGTGTGAAAGAATGGCTCCCCATGAGCAAGAACGATTCCGAATTCCTCAGCAGTCCCCTTCATAACGGTGCATCCCAGTGCCGTATGAAATCCCGTCTGTGCCTGGCTCGTTATCTGAAGGATAATGCATCCGAGTTTAATGACATGCTGGAATCCATGACCCCTCCCGGTCTGGAAACGGAAAGAGATCCCATCCGCGTTGTCATCGTATCCTCTGTTGCCGGTGGTACCGGTGCAGGCACCTTTATTCAGTTAGCTCTCCATGTTCGTAAGTTCTTCCGTAATCTGGGGCAGGATGCCACCATCATCGGCGTTCTCAGCTTGCCGGATATTTATAAGAATGTTGTAAAACTGGAAGCAGAACGGAAGAGTCTCTTTGCCAACGCTTATGCCGCCATTCGTGAATTGAATGCCATGAATCTGGCTACCGTTCCCGGCAAAAACCTTCCCGGAAAGAAGAAGGACACCCTCTTACAGCGGATTCAGGGCTACGGCGAAAAGATCAACATCAAGATCGATACCAAGAGCGAAGGTACTCTCTTTAATTCCCAGAAGCCCGAATTTACCCTTGACACCACCACTAAGCCCTTTGATCTGATCTACTTTGTAGACAAGGCAAACGAAAAGGGCGGAATCATGCGGGACATTAAGGATTACTACCGGGTCATGGCAAACATTGCCTATACCAGACTCTACTCCCCCATGAATACCGTCATTGAAGGCGGCGAAAGTAATGAGCTCCGAGTCCACGCCGCTGTTCCCACCGCAATTTACGGCGGTGCAGGTTATGCAAAGATCGTATACCCCTACGAAGATATTCTCAAGTACATTGCCGAAGCTCATGTTCTGGGTGAGCTGGATGCTCGTTGGACCTATTTCGACGATCTGTGGCAGAATGAATGCGACCAGGAACGGAGCCTTGCTTACGCACAGGGTGAGGCATGGGTGCCCGAAACCGGTCGCAGAGGTATTAAGTTCCGTGAAGATCTGGATACAGAACTACGAAAAGAAAATTCCCTCTTTGAATTCCTGCGGAAGTCCGTTTATCAGAACGGCTCCTCCCGTGTAAAATCCTATTTGGATACCGTTGCGGAACAAGCCACCTCTATCGGCGCAGGAAGATCCCTCCCCACTTCTGTGGGAGAGATTCGTCGGATCAGCAAGCCCTACAGCATTCTGAAGAATGCAAAGATCGCCTCCGAATTGGGTCGCCTGTCCAAAAACTGTGCGGTTTCCAACGATGACGGCAACGGATTCGACAGCATTCTCAGCATTTGCTCTCAGGTCAAGTCCTCTTGGCCCGGTCTCAGAGACCTGTTCTGTGATGCAGTAAAGAGTGCGGCCTATGGTCTGGCGCTGTCTATGTTCCCCACCACAGCCGACTCCGCAAAGTTTAACGACATCCCCAAGAACTCCGTCAGCCTCCACTACGGTCTCCTTGCCATCGATCATGAAGGTAGCAGGATCGATATTCATCCTCTTGCAGCTCGCTATCTCCTCTACGGTCTCCAGGAGACCTGCCCCAAGTCCTCTATGGATATCACTACAGAAGTATCCAAGAGCTTTGATCGGATCTTACGGAACATTACCCTGACCTTTGATGATGATCAGGGAGACGATTATGATGTCGATGTATCCGAAGCCGTCAATTTTAACCGTGATCGTATTATGTTCCCGAAAAAGAAGGATGCTCTGGGAAATGACATGCTCAGCGATTTTGCCGACAATGTCCTTGCCAACTTGACCAATCTGGTTCGCGAAGCCGATCAGATCATTGTCAACATGGCTCTGAAGTTGGTAGCACCTCATGTTTCCAATCTGGTTCGTGAATATGAGAATTTCTTCGAGATCATTCCCGAATACAAGGGTACTCTGACCCGTCAGCTCCAGCATGATGCCCACAGCCATGAGGATGCCGGCAATCATTTGGTATTCGTTTCTGCATCTGAGTCTGTGAAGCGTCACTACGCCATGCTTCCCGCCGTAAGAGCAGCTCTGGAGTCCGATCCTCACAGAAACTATGCCTGTGCAGGCTCCGCTCTTTACAAGACCCTTTCCGACAAGGTCATCGAAGGTAACGATACTCAGCTGGTCGCTTCTATGATCCGGGAAGCAGGGAAGAACAATTCCTATGATCCCGGTGAAGTATTTGACCAGATCATCAATGAATATCGTTGCCAGCTTGACACCCACGGCACCATCCTCAAGACCAATGTCATCGGTGCGATCAATAATGAGATCCTTGTAGAACTGGGTATTACGCAGGAAGAGCTTGTAGGTAATGTTGCCATGACCCAGCGTTACAGAGAATGCTTCAAGGAGATCTTAAAGAATCTCACTGCAAAGTCCCGTCCCATGGTTCGCTATAACGAACAGAATCTCCACAAGTACTATCTGGAAGAGACAAAGGATACCCGCTTGGATGTTTCCAAGACTTATTGCTACTTCGGTATCGGCCCCAAGGCTCGCAAGTCCCTTATTGACATATTCTCCTCCGAAGCCACCACAGGTACCATGGCAGAATTCGAATCCCTTATGGATCTGTCTGCAGGGTCTGTTTGCACCCACAGAAGCTATAACGATCGTGAACTCTTCTGCTTCTCCTCTGTCCATTGTCTCCAGCCTACCCAGATCTATCACTTTACCGAAAACACCAACGAAGAAAGCTACTATCCCTGCTACAAGGAGCGGGTCAGCTCTTCCCTAAGACTGGATAGCCCCCATCTGGATATTCGTTGGAACCGCAGAGGCTGTATGCCCTACATCAGCCCCGAACTGGAGCTGGAATGGCGTACCCAGACCATCAAGGCTCTGATCTACGAAGCACTCTTCGGTTATATCACCTTTGAAGTTCCCAAGAACAAGAAGACTACCCAGAAGCTCTTTATCCGCGAAGAAGGCAAGGGCGTGGCAGTTCGTCCCTGCTGGCCCGTAAACGAGCCCATCCAAGTCCGTAACATTTCTCGTCTGGTAGAATATCTTGCCGACGATGAAGCTACCATCCTCCGTCGTTCTCATGAACTGGATGTTCAGATCAGTAGATTTATTTCTAACCTTTCCAACTATACCGGCAATCCCGGACTGTACAAGCAGGGCATGACCAAGGATCTTCTGCTCTATTATCTGCGCAACTGCTTCATCAACAATGTATCTGAGGATTGCGATGTGGATCCCGAACTGATCGACGAATATGTTGCCGATTCCTCCAAGACCCTGGGTGGCGTTCTCCATGTAGCATACCTCATGCACAAGAGTGAGGAATATCTGGGCGAGGATAAGGACTACGGCGAACTGTTACTGGATACTGTCCTGGATATCGTATATCGGTACTCCGTAAATCTCCACGGAGCCTCTCAGACTGCCAACAATTCCGAGCTGGCAGAAGAAATGGAAGATGTCTTCCAGTGGGCTCTGGATAAATTCGTGGAAGATTGGGTCAAGGGAACTACTCTGGGTAAGGTACAAGAAACCCATACTGCCGACGAAGCCCCTGCCAAGAAGCGTCGCGGTCTGGCTCCCATTCCCGAAGGAAATCTCCCCGAGGGCAACAAGATCGACATCCCCAGAAAGCTTTCCAACACCGACGAATATCGTTGGATCAAGGCAAACTGGGTTCGCAAGGATCGCCACAAATAAGTTCATCTTTTGACATCTTAGGAGGTCTGCCATGCACACAGTTATTATTCATACACTTGGTGCTGCATATGTAAAAAAGGATATCTATTTCCTTGCATATGATCCGGAGCAGATCCTTTGGTTGGAAGTGAAACCGGATCAGGTTCGATCTTGCATCGACCTGATCCGGGATTACCGGAATCAAAGGGCTGTACAGGAAGACTATCGCCTTGTGATCCTGGCAGATTTGGATCCCTACGCCAATTCCGAATTCAAGGATCAAAGAGAACGGTTAATGAAGCTCCTGCGGTATTGGTACATAAAGGAGCTCCTTGAACCTATGGGTAAGGATTTTCTTCTTCCGAAAAGCGTCAGTATCATTTTCTTGAGCACCGAAAAGGTGGATAACGCTACCTGCCCAACAAAAACCTACGGAGAAACACTTTCTCTCCAAACAAAAGAGGGCGCATTACAGGTTACCCTTCCCTACAAGAGCACCTGCGGTCAAGCACCGGGAGCTCTGGATCTCACTCCTCATTTGGGAGTTCTTGTTGCGGAAACAGAAGCGACCATAGAGCGCTGTCAGCCTTCCCGTGGTCTCATAATGGAGGGATCCGACTACACTCCCCTGAGATCCCGTGGTAATCGCCTACAGCCCATCATCGGAGAAGAACCTGCCCCCCAAGAGCTTGAGACCAAGGAAGAACTTTCTACCCATGTTTCTTCAGACCATTTAGAGCATGAGATCGACAAAAATCAGGATTTCTCTCTGGAACGAAAATTCGGCGAGTATCTGCCGATCCTGTCTATCCCCTACGAGACTACACTGACCTCGCCTGTTGGGATCTTTGCGGATCTGCAGATCAATCTTGCCAAGCTCATTAGACTCTATGAAACGGATGAGACTAAAGTAACGGACAGCTCCATCCGTCCCAATACCCAGGATGAGTTATATGCCCTTCTGTCCCACGCCTACTGCGCCCTTGAAAAAGCCCGATCCTCGGAGGGACATACGGAGATTTACCACTCTCTGGATCATCTCGACGCCGGATTAAATAGTGCATCGGGACTTTATTCCGAGATGGAAAAGAAGCTGAGAGAAGAGATCACCCTTCTGCCCGGTTTTATTGATAAACTCAATGTCTCTGCGGAAGAACCCGATGCATCCAACAATGCAGATCCTGCGGATCAGATCCAAGATGCACAAGAGGACAACGACTCTATATTGGATACGATCACTGATATCCCTCGCATCCGACTCCGTATGGGTTGGCTGCGGATCCGTTCCCTCAAACGAGAATTTACCCAAATATATCAAACCCTCGGAGAGTTATTCGATTCCCAGCGGATCTACAAGGATCAACAAGAGATCCTATCCATCTGCGCAGGTGAGTATGTCCGGTGGCGAACCAAAAAACGCCAGGTCAAGCTACCAGATCCTCCTCCCCCGGATAAGAGGGAACGACCTCAGCTTCCCACCGACAGCTTTAAGGATCTGAAGGATGCCAGAGAGGCTTGTGCCAAGGGTGTATTGGAACAGCATCATGATTACTCTCAGTTGCAGACGGAAGCAGCCCGACTCCATACGGATTACCGAGCAGCTACCCGTTTCTGGGCACCGGATGGACCTGATGATAGCGGAAAACGCTTCCGTCGTTTCTCTCTGATCATGGGGATCCTTTTCGTAGTACTGACCATTCTCCCCTTTTACATGGTCACCAGCCACTCCAACGATTATAGAATCTCTCGTTTCTTAGTCTTTGGGCTGACCTTAGGAGTATTTGCCCTTCTGTATAGCATCGGAGTTATTATTTGGCTCAATCATGTTGCCAACACCATTAACGATCTGCTATACGATCTGAATCTCCTATACGAAGCAGTGCAAGAAGAACAGGCTAAATTCGTCAAGAATGTCATGGATGCCTATTCCGAACATCTCCCCAAGTGCTTGTTACAGCAGATCCTCTACGATCGCATGAGTGCATTGGACAGAAAGAACGAAGAAGCCACCAATAAATACAACGAACATATGTATATTATGCGTGAAGCTTTAGACGAGATCGACGAAGTTCGAACCTCTCTTCGCCTTCCTCTTCTGACAAAAGTTGATCGGAAGATCAAAGTTCCCAACTATCTCCTTCCCCCCTATCACCCCGAAAATCAAAAATTCTACATGTTATTTGAAAGGGGGAACAAATAAATCATGGAATATTTAAAGATCCTTCTTATTTTGGGTATTACGGCCTTTATGGTTCTCCCCTTCCTGCCCTTTGACAGAATGCACTTCTTCAAAGCACATTCCTATCCTAAAGTTCGTCGCAGAAGTGCTCTGTTCAATATCATCGGTTTGGCAGTGCTGTCTCTTGCTTTTGCCATCTGCATGCCCATGATCCGCAATTTCGCCCTTTGGTTGGGAGAGAGAAAGATCATTGCATGGTTCCTGGATCTTCTTCCTGCTCATGCAGTATATTCCACAGAACTGGCGATTTTGATATTCATCAATATCCTGTACTGTTTCCTTGCTGTCACCCTTATGACATTCCTGGAAACGGGAGAGTTCATTTTTACCGCATTCTTCCGTAGCATCAAGAACATGCTTCAAAAGAGAGGTAAAAAGCAAAGCAGAAAAGACAGCAGACGAGTTGCCAATCCCCAAAAGAAAACCACCGCATCCTCCACAAAGCCTAAAATCGCACCGGAGCTTCTGCCTAAGCCGGAAGACCCCTTAGAGGTGGGCAAGATCACCATCCCCGGTAAAATCGTAACCGCCCCCGTCAATAAAAGAGCTTCCAACAAAGCCGCCCAAAAGAAAACCAAAGCCTCCGATCCCGCAAAGGGTCTGAAGGGTTTGGATCTGCTGTGCTATCGGCTCCGCTGTCTTTTCTTTGAAAATGTAGAGGATACCTGGTACATCAGACCGCAAATTCATTATGTTGCCAAGCACCTCCGAAATTTCCTGATCATTGTAGGGGTTGTGTATGCACTGCTCTTTGCACTGTTGATGATCCCGGTATTTTTCCCCGTAGACAAGATGGAGGACTTCTTCTATCCTCCCCTGCGGTTCTTCCTTGCGGTGAATTATATGTATCCCGTCCTTTCTTTAGGGGCCCTGGCCGTCGTGTTCTATCTCTTACACACGCCTACTGCTCCCATAGAACCCACAGAAGCTCCCGGTCCCCTGCGGCTGCT
Source organism: Faecousia sp. (assembly GCA_045659585.1). Classification (GTDB taxonomy): domain Bacteria; phylum Bacillota; class Clostridia; order Oscillospirales; family Oscillospiraceae; genus JAZOXB01. Next base: position 20,524 of record JAZOXB010000136.1, read on the forward strand.
CCAACAGGGCAAGGTCGTGGATCTGGATGCACTGGAAGCCAGCCTTATGAAGGCCTATGGAAAGGATTATGATGTATATTCCTTCTATAGCGACGACGAGGATGTTCCCCAACAAGATCGAGTCAATATCGATTTGGATGAGGATGAGTATTTGGCCTCCATCGGAGAATATATTCTCCGCGAAGGTCTTGTGCTGAATCAGGACTATCTCTCCGGCATTCAAGCACTGAATATGGGTAGAGATGTACTCTTCCACGCACCTCTCCACAGTGCTGTTGGTACTTACCTCTATGCAGCCCTGAACCTCCGTATTTTGCAGGGTGAACGGATCGTTGTTGTTTGTCGCAAACAGCATGATATCCCCGCCTATATCCGCCGTCTCAGCGAGGGCTTCAGCCGTGTAACCCAAACCAACGATCCTCTTTGGAAAATCGTTGATCGCAAGGGCGTTACCCCGGAAAGCAGTGAGGATATCCTGGTTCTCTGTCCTGAGGACTTTATGGATGATCGTCTGTTTGCCATGGCGGAGCACTTCTTCTCTCAGGTCTCAATTGTTCTGTTGCCCGATGCCAATATGATGGTCATTTCCAACAACTACAGCTGTGAGATCATTGCCCAAAGGCTCATGCAGTACGGCTCCCCTGCTCTGCAATACATTTTCCTTTCGGACTATACTCTGCTGAATCTGGAAACTGCTCTTATGGATCGTTTCCTCCTGTCCGAAGCTCCCAAGTATTGCCGAGGGGACTATGCCTACGGTGATAACCACATTTTCGTTTGGAGAGCAAAGAGGGACAGCAATGTCCTCTTGGATAACGCCGCTCGTACCATGGGTTTGGAGACCGCCATTGCCAATATTGCCAACAACTACGGCATTACGGATCCCAACATCATTTCCGGCGGCGTGATCTATTCCAATCAGGTCAATCCCCAATGGTTGGATATTTATGATTCTTCCAGAAGGCCTCTTGGCTTTGCCATCGTAGCCGATGACAATTATAATCTTCCCGGTGTGATCTATGCCTATTCCCGCTACATCGGCAAGAAAGCATCTGTGCTCCATGTCATTTCCAAACAGTATTTACTGCGGGACTTCTTCTATGCTCATGCCCCTCTCTATATGACGGAACAGCCCCTTATGGAGCGGAGCTATGTCCCCACTTTTGCTCAGGATAAGATGCCTCTCCTTCGCCTTTTGGGCAAGCTCATGTTAGGCATACCTGTTGCGGAATTCATCCAAGAAATGAAGGGATTTTGCATAGATTGCGAGAATACAGATCCCGATTGCTTTGACGACATATCCCGTCTGACTACCCAATTCATCACCATGGTTCTTGGGGAGGCTCCCGGGAATAACGAAGAGCATTTTGCTCTCTATCGTCCCAAGGATCGCTTCTACCCTCCCCTGCACATTCGGATCCGTGAAGACGAAGAGCTTCTCCACGCTCTGCTGGGAGAAGGAGAATTCGTTCAGCTTCGTTTCCGTAACGGTGCAGGCAAGTCCGCTTTTATCAATCTCTTCCGTTCTATGCTGGCTCAGAGATATTTGAAGGGTCAGTATCTGGTCTATGATAACCTGTGTTATACCATTAAGAACATTGACTACGAAAGAGGTATCGTGGATGTAGAAAACGCATCTTCCTACCACGGCTATTCTATCGAGTATGTCCAGCTTAGAAACTACACTCTCTTGAATCCCAAGGTCATTGACGATTGCATAGACGACACCTCCGCTAAGAAGACCCATTTCAAAGCAGGTGCTCAGTTCGCAATTCATAAGATTGAAAAGACCTATACCCAGGCCAAAGGTCTGTATATGATCTATTCCAAGGAGGACTTCTCCGTCACCTCTACCACCCACGGCTATTATCTGGTAGATACCGACGGTAAGCAGTTGCAACTCAACGGCTCCGGCATCCACATCATCCAACTCAACGAGACGGAGCAGGAACCCCTCATCCGTAAGGTCAACGGCGGCATCTACCTCCGTCTGGATCTCACACAAAGTGCAGACGATCGCTTGACCATGTCCCTGGCGGCTCTGTTGCAGGAAATGATGAAGACCATCTTCCCCGACAGACATTTCTGCCTGTCTGTTTGTCCCATTCTTCGGGATCCCGAAAAGATCTATCATTCCAAAGATGAGAACAGCAATCTCATTGCAAATCTCTATCCCACCATTAAGGGTTGGACGAAGACGAAGGACAATAGCATTGAGCTCCTGATCGTAGATGACTGCGTCGGCGGTTCCGGAAGTCCGGAACTTCTGTTTGACCCCCAGGGCGTATATATGCTCAATCTCCTTTGGATGCTCAGCGAATATCTGGAATGGCAGAGCAAAGAGGACACCGCCCCCTACCTCTATTTCGGCTTAGAGGATCAGCCTCGCATCTTTGATTTTGAAAGACTCCGGGGGATCCTGAAAACCTTTGCCGAGGAATATGAGCGTGAATCTCATGTCCTTGTCAAGGCTGCTCCCTCCCGTAACTGTCAGCTGTGTGGTAAGGATATCCTAAAGCCCTATCTGTGGCACGACAACGTAGAGATCTGTCAGCGTTGCGGCACGGACTATATCCCCACCGAGGCGGAAGCACAAGAGATCCTCAAATATGCAATGGATTATCTTACGGATACCTTTGCCATTACCTTGCCGGACATTACCGTAGAGGTGGATCCCTCCCTAAAGGGAGATGTATTCTCCGTTCTGGACTTTGAATCCCTGACCATCCGCATCCCCGAAGATCTGCCTCTGATCCCCACACATATGCAGATCATCCGTCAGATCGTTAAAATCTGGCAGCTGACCAATCTGGACATCGTAGGCGACCCCGTCATTGAAGGTCAGTGCTCTCTGGTACTCCTGCAGTATCTGCGGTATCTCAAGCAGTTCCACCATGCCCACCGTCTCCATCGGCAGTATCTGAAGTCCGAGGAAATGGAAGCCCGTGGCTACTGTACCCTGCTGTGTGAGCTCCAGTCCGAAGGTCATGAAAACAGCTTCCAATACCTGTTAGGCAAGAGACAGAAGAGCGACCGCACTTCCCGCAAGATCCAAAAAACAAAGCGTTCCTCCCGAATCACAGACGATACCTCTGTTCGCAGATTTGTCCGTGAGTCTCTGGAAACAGAAGAAGAAAAGAAGCTATATGACGACATCCTCAAGATGCTGGAAAATCGAGAAGAAGGTATTGATATCAGTTCCACCGGTATCGATGTTTCTCGAGCCAGAAAGCTGGCTACCTATGTGATCTGGGATCATCCCGAGATCTTCTGGGTCAACCGTCACGGCTTTAGGCTCATTGAGGACAACAACAAGACCCTCAAGCCTATCTATACCATGTCTGAGGAAGAACAGGAAAGACGACAAAAAGAGATCGATGATGCCGTCCGTCCCTTCCTGGATGAGATCACCGATGCCATGGGCGACTATGAGGTAGCTCTTAAACTCTACGAAAAGGTTATAGGCTTCCTGGATTACGACAGCATCGCTTTGAAGGAGCAGAAAAGCAGCTCCTTCGATTACTCCACAGAACCTGACGATCTGCGGAATATCTACGGTGCCATCGTTCAGCATAGCGCAGTTTGTGCAGGCTATGCCATAGCTTACCAGTATCTCCTTCAGAAATTCGGCTTGGAATCTCTCTATGTCTGCGGCGACTGCAATAGCGAGGGCTACCACGCTTGGAGCATTGTCAAAATGGAAGGCGATTATTATCATGTGGACTGCACATGGGGTGATCGTTCCAATACGGATCCCAACAAGAACGGCAAGGGCATGACCTATGCTTACTTCGGTCTCACCGATGAGGAGATCCGTAAAACTCGTTCCATCGATGCCGATCCTCCCGTTCCTCCCTGTACCGCCGATAGCTGTAATTACTTTGTCCGGGAGGGTCTCCACTTTACAAAGTACGATCCTTCCGTCCTGAAGGAAGTCATTGCAGAGTACTTTAAAGATCCCGAAAAGGATTTCATGGAGCTTCGCTTCGACAACCAGACCCTATATCGTCTTGCACGGGATTTCCTGTGCAAAAACGGTGGTGTCTTCGAGGCTCTGAAGGTAGCAGGTCGTTCCCCGTCCTTCAAATACTATGACAGAGAGGATCTAAACCTTCTCTCCATTGTACTGTCGGATCAAACCTAATATAATGTGTACTGAACAACGCAAATGTCCTTGAAATCCAAGGCTTTCAGGACTGTTATGCGTTGTTCAAGTGCAAGGAGTTTTGCGGTTTTGCCGCAAAACTCCTTGCACCTTTCCACCGAGTATAAAGATACTCGGTGGAAAAAACACAGTGTATAAAGTCTGCAAACCTATAAAAACGGCTGATAAAGCCGTTTTTATAGGTCCCCACAGCATGGCTGTGGGGATAAGTCGCAAGGGCGACTTATTCAGCAGACATTAATATACAGCAAGATCCCCCTAAACCAACGGGTATGTCCCAATTGGTTTAGGGGGATCGGTTTATATTCTATCAGGGGAAACCCTTAGGGCAGGTTCTCCTGTTCCTCGATCAATCGGCAGAAGCCATCCCAAGGGTGAGCTTTCCGAGCCTTTGTTGCCATAGCGGAGCAGTACCACCGGCGATTAGGATCCGAAGAGTGCCAATATCCCTTGGCCTCCCCTTCCGCAAGAGCATCCCATGCCAGACAATTGCCCATGTTCCCTGCCCGGTTATAGAGATCATAGGCACCACGGATATCCTTTGCCATATAGACACCGGATTCCTTTTGTCGTGCAATAAAATACTGCAGATCGGGGTCCCCCTCTGCCAGCATCTTATCATAATCACTGCGAAGCCTGCTGACTACAGCGTAGAGCTCCGGGATCCGACTGCTCAGTCGCTCTGCAATCCGATATTGCTTTGCAGATCTCTTGGGGAAATCTCGATGAGGCCAGTTCCTGTCATAGAATCTTTGGGCGGCTTGAACGGCAACACGAGGATTTTTTCCGAAGGCAATACCGTAATACTGACATGCTATGAGAAGAGCATTGAGTTTTAGATTATAATAGGAATTATACAGTACCAAGAGCCTCAGTTCCTCATAATCCCGGCTTCTCTTTGCGCCCCGGGAGAGGATCATTTGAGCATATGCTGCAGATGCAATGGTTAATCCCGCTCTGCTGCTCCGCCGCATGAGAAGCTCCCCACGGGCAGTCTTTTTTTCCATGCCGATTCCGTCTCGCATACATAATCCCAGAAGGTATTCTGCCCAGGGATCCTCTTCTTCCGCATAACGGATCAGGTCGTTCATCGAGGAAAAGGGCTTCAGTTCCCGGAGCAGTTCTTCCTCTCTGTCTCGATAGATCTCCAGGATCTGCGCCTTGCGACCTCGAACAACTGTATGATCCGAGATCTTATTCATAAATTCCATAGTTTTGGGTTCCAGATCCTCTCGCCATCCCACAAGGAATTGGGTCAAGGGATCGATCTCCATCCCCTCATAGGTACACATGATACTCTTGGGAAAGTATTCCATAGTCAAGCCGTAAATATGATAGGGATAATACAGATCAGCGGCTCCGAAGAGGTGGAGAAGCTCATGGCCGATGGCATGGGTATCATTTTTCTTGCCTAAAACGCAAAATTCCATGGTCTCTGACGACAGGGCATGTGCGCGGAACTGCTCATCAAATACCAGCATCACTGCGATCTCATCGAATTGATAGGCAGTCTTACGAGAGCGGACAAAAGATTCTACAGTATAAAAGCCCTGGGTCCTCAGATAGTCCATATAGATCTGAGAGGTCACATCGGAAAATACATTAGCGGCAGAAACATCACCCTTGTATTCATAATTCCCCGTAATAGCGGATATGGCCAGATCCACTCGTTCTTCCATGGCTTGGATCAAAAGGTTCTCCATTGCCTTTCTGAATACTGCATAAAAGTTATCTTTTTCAGTCTGAGTCCATGTGGAATTCACATCCTCCACATAAACTACCTCTAAAAGAACCTTCCCCCGTAAACGGCGGCAGGGACCTTTGTTGCGACTTGCCAGAAATTTATGATTTCTCAAAGCAGTTACATCCATCGCTTTTCTCTCTTTCTCCAAAGCTTTCGGAAGAATTTTACCTTCCTTGCTCCCCTGTAAGGGCTATTTTTGATAATTATATCACATTTCGTCGAACTATGCAATAGAACCCTTGGGCTTTTCCTCCCATAATAAGCCACAACACTCCATAGAAGAAAGAATATTGGTAAAAGGCGGTACCTTTCCCCTTGCAATCTTCTGTCTCATATGGTAATATTACAGTATGAAAACGCGATGTATGACCGCCGATCCATATAATAAGACACAAAGGAGACAGTGACTATGGTTTTAATCAGTTTTTTTGACGAAGATCCTCTGGATAACATAGGTGATATCCTGTTCCTAAAGCCTGAGATCTGTATTTTCTTAGGTGAAAAATCCATTATAAAGGATAAGAAACTGGATCCCATGAGAACGATCTTGCAAAGACGGGGGCTTTCCACAGAGATCCGCGGGGAATCCGTTCCTGCGGGAGATATGGAAGCTGCCACGGACAAATTGGTTCGTCTCATCCAAGCATATCCCGACTGTATTCTGGATGTGACCGGTGGTACAGAAATGCTCATTGCTCTTGCAGGAAATATTTCCGACAAGTTCGATGTGCCCATCTATCAGCGAAGAGGTCGCAGTAGCCGGATCCACTGGCAAAACGGTTGTGAGCTTCTTCCCGGCTCCGCCTATCTCACCGTTGCCGAAGTCGTCTATATCCACGGAGGGATGATCCTCAGTTCTCAGGCCATTCCCGAATTCAATGACGACTTTTACAAGGATATCCCCGCCCTGTGGGATATCGTTCGCCATGACATGACCGATTACAACCGCATGTGCAACAAGCTGGCCTCCTTAGCCAGCCACAGCACCTCTCCGGATCCTCTCACCGTCATCGTAGATGGGGAAACCTACCTCAAGCCCCCTCATCTGAAACACGACACCCTGAACGCCTTGGAAAAAGCCGGTCTTATCAAAGGTCTGTCCTTCCGTGATGACGGTATCACCCTGACTTTCCGTACACCTCAGATCAAGGAAGTTCTGACCAAAGCCGGCTGTCTGCTGGAATATGCTACATTGATCGCCGCAGATCGAGTAACCGACAGAGCCATCGGCGTATCCATGGATTGGGACGGGGATATCAATGTCCTCACTGCACAGACACGGAATGAGATGGATGTTATGCTGACCTATGGTATGACTCCCATTTGTATCTCCTGTAAAAACGGAGATTTCTACAACGAGGCTCTCTACGAATTGGATACGGTCAGTCGCCATTTTGCAGGAAGATTTGCCAAGCGGATCATGGTTGCAAGCTGTAACGGCATGGCAGAAAGCACTGTAGAGCATCTCAAGCAAAGAGCCCGAGACACAGGAATTATTCCGGTATTTAATGTCAAGGATCTTACCTTCCGTGAGTTTACCGCAGAGCTAAGAAAGCATCTGCCCAGAAATATTTATTAAAATCAATATATAAGCAGGCTGTCCTTCTATGGAACAGCCTGCTTTTCGCCATAATATTCACGAACACCGAAAAAAGCCCTTGAACCAAGATTTTGGCTCAAGGGCGATAAATATATGCTTTAAGATGCAAGGAATACCATACCCATGGTAAAAATAGGCCCATGGTAGCACACGGTCTCAGCTCCGTCCAGTTCGGGACCGGTCAGATCCGTCTGGCACTTGCTGTAGTCGAAAAACTCACCTTCCGAGTTAGGACCGTTGGGGAGACCGTTTTCGTCAGCGGTGCACTGATAGGAATAGTGATTTAATTTTAAATTACAATCTCCGGCAATGGCACAGGAAAGCTGAAATCCCTCAAAGGCCAAAGCAGGCTTATGATACACCTTCTTCATATTCATATGCACACACTTCCTTACGATCTGACGGATCCCTAAGATATCCAAAGATACAGCAAATTGAGATCCGAAATACATATTTGTGATTTCATACAAAACCTAAACGATTATACTCCATTTTCAGTAAAAAATCAATAGGAAAATCAAGATTTTTTCAATTTTTCCCATATATTTTTCATAATAATGATTAAAATAATATAATTCCGGATTTTGATATTAAAATAGCTGAAAATCTAGGCTACCATTACTTACCCGCAACACTAAGCTCCCGAACCAACACCGAGGGAGCACCGAAGGCAGTTGCGGAAATCGCCATAGGAAGGATGACTTTATCCGATACTGCCACAATATTCTTCAGCAGATCGAAAAAATTTCCCGCTACGGTAAAGGACTTGATATGGGTGGTCTTTTTACCCTGTTCGATCAGGTAGCCGGAGCTTTGGAGCGAAAAGTCTCCCGTAACAGAGTCTGCACCTGCATGGAGGCCTGCCAAAGCATTGATATAAATGCCCTTATCCACCCGCTGCAGAAGTTCCTCTTCCGTCTCGGTACCGGGAGCCAGATACATGGTAAAAGGTCTGATACCAATGGGAGAATTGTAATTCCCCTTGGAAGCATTACCGGTGGTCTCACGACCTGCAATGGCGGCGGTCTTCAGATTATAAAGGAGGGTTTTAAGTTCGCCCTGCTCAATGAGATTCTTCCGACAGGTACGGGAGCCCTCTGCATCAAAGGGACGAGGTACGGGATTTTCCGGATAATAGGGATCGTCCACGATGGTTACAATGTCCGATGCTACCGCAGTGCCTTCTTTTCCCGCCAGTTTGCTCATACCCTTTTGTGCGACCTCCGCAGAGAACACGGAGCTAAAGGTAGACAGCAGGTCACACATAGCCTCAGAATCAAAGACCACAGGATAGGAACCTGTATCGGGAACTTCCCCGCCCAGCTTAGACAGTGCGGTATCCACCGCTTTCCGGCTCAGGGCTTGGACATCCATGGCTCTGAGGTCTCCTACCTTAAACTGATAGTCGTTTGCCATTTCCCCATCTTGAGCCACAACCGCACCCACCATAAGGGCGGTCATGTCATTTTCGCAATGGAGATCCAGACCCTTGGAATTATAAATAGCAAGCTCATTATGAATACTGTAGCCCTTAGCAAGAGAGCCGTCGGCTACACGGCTGTCGGCGGAATAGATGGCCCCTTCACATTCCAGAGTCTTCTTGATCAGAAGCTCCGTGGAAGGAAGTTCATATTCCTCTCGACCGGGAGTTTCGTAGGTCTGCCCGCCCTCTCCAAGAATAGCGGGATCATCTGCCTCTAAGAACAGAGCATTTTCTACAGCGGCAGAAACGATCCGCTTTGCTTCCTCCGGGGTCATGGCCTGGGTAGAGGCATAGCCCATTTTCCCTTGGGCAATGCAACGGAAGCACAGACCGCCCTCCATGGAGCCGGTGAATTCGTTGATCTCATGACGGAAGGTGCCTACAGCAGTGCTTTCCTCTGCCTCATAATAGAGTTCATATTCCCCAATGCCTTGGGCCTTTGCTTCGGCAATGACGGCTTCCTTAAATTCACGATAATTCATAATGCTACCTCCTTATCTTCCGCCAACGGTAATAGAGGATACACGGATGAGCGCCTGTCCCACATTGGTGGGGATAGAGCCGCTGGAGGAACCGCACATACCCTGTCCCATATCCAGATCCGTACCTACCATGTCGATGTTTTGGATGACCTCGCTTCCCTTACCAACTAAGCTGGCACCACGGACAGGCTCGCAGATCTTACCGTTGCGAACCAGATAGCCCTCATTGACAGCGAAATTGAATTCTCCCGTAACGGGGTTGACGGAGCCGCCGCCCATTTCCTTGGCATAAAGGCCGTATTCCATGGAAGCAATGATATCCTCGTTCCGATCGGTACCCGGTGCAATATAGGTGTTGGTCATACGGGATGTAGGTACATGGCCGTAGCTCTGACGACGAGCGTTGCCTGTAGATGCCATGCCCATACGGCGACCGTTGAATTTATCGATCATATAGGATTTCAGAATGCCATTCTCGATGAGGATATTCTTCTGTGCAGGGGTGCCTTCGTCATCGATGTTGATGGAGCCCCATGCATTGGGAATGGTGCCGTCATCAATAGCGGTAACCTTTTCGTTGGCGATCTTCTGTCCCAGCTTCCCTGTAAACTGGCTTCTACCGTAAGCAACGGCGGTAGCTTCCAGAGAGTGTCCGCATGCCTCGTGGAAAATGACACCACCGAAGCCGTTATCAATGGCTACAGGCATAACTCCTGCGGGACAATAACCGGCGTTGACCATGGTAACAGCCTGTTTCGCGGCTTTTTCACCAACGGACTTGGGTTGGATCAGTTCGAACATTTCCAAGCCCATGCGACGACCGGGATTGAAAGAAGCGGTCTGGGTCTCACCGTTCTTCTCCGCTACTGCAAAAACAGACATACGGGTACGGATCTGACGATCGGCGGTATAAAGTCCCTCACTGTTTGCAATGAAGATGTTATGATCCACATCCAAAATGGAAGCATTGACCTGTGCGATGCAGGGGTCGAATTCCTTTGCGGCAAAATAGCCTTCCTTTAAAAGAGCGATCTTTTCCTTATTGCCTACGGAGCCGGGGACGATCCGAACAGGATGGATGTCACCGAACAGCCGTTCCCGAAGTACGATATCCATAGGCGCATTTCCTTCACCTAAGGCATCTGCGGCCTTTTCCGCACAGCGGAGAAGTCCCTCCTCGGAGGTGTCGATGGTAGTGGTCATAACAGAGCGAAGGCCCTTATAGACTCGAACGGCGGCACCTGCTACCACGGAGTCTTGAATGGTTTCCACCCGATCTGCAATCATATTGATAGAATGGTTCAGAGTGTTTTCTGCGAAAATCTCAGCATAGTCCCCTCCTGTAGACAGGGCCCGCTGCAGAACTCGTGCGGCAAGATCTCTTGGGATCATATGGTTCTCCTTTCATAAATACCCACGGAATGTTCCGGGAGGATTTGGTTTGTGTAAAGAGAAGTGTAATTTCCTCTTACATTTAAGTATAACAGAAAATTCTATCTATTGCAAGAGAACTCTTGAGATTTTATGTGATAATATCACCGTTCCTCCACAGAAAAAAACTACAAAGGATCGTTTTCATTCCGAACGGGATTCCGAACAAGAGGTATTCAATCGGATCGGGGCATAAGTTTACGAACATTTAAGGCAGGAATAAAAAGAAAAAGTTCCGAAACCCTAAGATTTCGGAACTTTTGTTGGTGGAGATAAGCGGGATCGAACCGCTGACCTCTTGAATGCCATTCAAGCGCTCTCCCAGCTGAGCTATACCCCCATATTCACGGCATCGCCGCTTGCATGAGGTATTATAGCAGATGTTTTGCAAAAATGCAAGTCTTTTTTTCAAATTTTATAAAAATTTTTTCCTTCTCTTGGGGTTATACCGATTTCAATACAATAGCATTGCGATAAAAGAAAAGATATGCTATAATAATGTCGTCAGTACACAGTATAATTTAAATATGAGGCTACAAGGTCTCGACGAAAAAAGATCATTCACTCATTCGGGATCAAAGAAAAGGAGTACACTATGACCTTACAGCAACAGAATCCATCCTCCCACCGAGAGGCAATACTGTTGGAACGAGTCAAGGACTACGTCTATGATAAAATGAATCACAACGATCCGGCTCACGACGGGGATCACATTCGCCGAGTGGCGGAGCTGACACACAGCCTGTGTAAAGAAACTCCGGAAGCAAATCAGCTTCGTGCTATGCTTATAGCCTATCTTCATGACATGCAAGATGACAAGCTTTCCTCCAACACCTCTACCCAAGTTTTGAGGGATGAGCTGAGGAACATGGGTGTTGAGGAGGAGGATATCACCTTCGCTTTAGAGGGGATCGGCTACATTTCCTATCGCAAGTATCCCAAGCTGTCACCGGACATTCCAATTGAGATCCGAATCGTTCAGGATGCGGATCGGATCGATGCCATGGGTGCCATGGGGATCGCCAGAACCTTTGCCTACGGTGGTGCCAAGGGTCGTCCCCTGGATGAAAGCATTGCACATTTTGAGGAAAAGCTCCTGAAGCTCTATGACCTGCTCAGCACCGAAGAGGGAAAGAAGCTGGCTGCACCCCGACATGAGCTCCTGCTCCGTTTCTACAACGCCTATAAAGAAGAAAGACAGGGTACCGTGGAGCCACCGGTTTACGAGGATATGATAGACCGTTCTCTCCCCCAAGAAGAGGATCCCTCTTGAGGAGATATACGCCCAAGATCCCGATGCCACATAAATTCCAAGATATCCCATTTCAGGCTCTCCTTAAAGGGAGAGTCTGAAATTTTCAAAATATTTTATGAAAATTATCTATACATTTGTGGAATTATGTGGTATACTATAGTTTAGGAAAAAATTCATTCAAAAGAGACAGAAGGAGGCAGATATATGAGTTTAAATCAGTCTAACTTTGATATTCTGGAGGGCGTGCTGACAAAGTACAGCGGCAACGAGGAAGAGATCATCCTTCCCGAAGGTATCCATGCCATCGGCTGGGGTGCTTTTGCCGAGAACCTGACCCTCCGCTCCATTACCCTGTCCGACGGTGTCCTCCGTGTAGGCGGTGAGGCCTTTGCAGGCTGTACCGAGCTGACGGAAGTGATCCTCCCTGAGAGTGTGGAATACATCAATATTGGAGCTTTTGCAGGCTGTAGCAAGCTGACCGATGTGGTCATGCCCAAAGACGCCGTCGTAGCCCCCAACGCCTTCGAAGGCTGTACCGCATTGGCAGAGCCCCGTTACTTAGAGCCCAAGGCCCCTGTGGAAGAAGGCACCCTGATCCTCCCCGAAGGTACCGAGGAGATCCCCGAATATGCATATCGCAACCGTACCGACCTGAAAAAGGTCGTCCTCCCCGAAGGTCTGGTCACCATCGGCAAGGGCGCTTTCGAAGGCTGTACCAAGTTGGAATCCGTTAATATCCCCAAGACCACGACCCATATCGGAGCAAGAGGCTTCTACGGCTGTTCTTCCCTGAAGATCATCGGCCTGCCTCAAAGCCTGACAGAGCTCAGCGAGGAATGCTTCTACGGCTGTTCTTCCCTGACTATGGTTTCTATCCCCAAGACCGCCGAGGTCGTAGGCTCCGGATGCTTTGCCGAATGTCTGGCACTGGTGACTCTCAGCGTCCAGGACGGCGTTCGTACTCTGGGCCCCGCCTCCTTCGAAGGCTGTATCGGTCTCAAGGAGATCGCCCTTCCCGAAAGTCTCACCGAGCTGGGAACCGGTGCTTTCCGTAGCTGCTCCAACCTGAAAAAGGTGAAGCTTCCCACCCAGATGGAGCATATCGGTGCATGCGTATTCCAGCGTTGCACCAGTCTCCGTGATGTGATCCTGCCTCAGGAGCTGGAGACCATCGGTGCTTCTGCCTTTGAGCATTGCTGGTCCCTGCAGGAACTGATCATTCCTCCCTCTGTTCGCGTACTTGGCAGAGCGGTCTTTAAGGACTGTGCTCGCCTCCGCAGTCTGGATCTCCGTTGCCGTAAGGTCACCATCGGCTCCCTTGCCTTCGAAGGCTGTGTGGGTATGACCGATCTGTCTCTGCCTATGGCATATGAGCTGGAAACTCCCGAGATCTTCTCCGACTGCCCCTGCGTCCGTGAAGAAGACGGCTACTACTTTATGGAAGATACCCTCATCCGTTGCGACGAAGAAAAGGCCTTTACGGAATCCGGCGAGCTGAACCCCATCCCCGATTGGGTACGGAAGATCGGCTCTCACGCCTTCTGTGGCTGTGAGGCTCTCCGTCAGGTCACCCTTCCCCAGAATGTAACGGAGATCTGGGCAGGTGCCTTTGCAGATTGCCCCAATCTGGAATCCGTTACCCTGCCTAAGAATCTCCTCCGTCTGGACGCCAATGCATTCCGCAACTGTACCTCCCTTGTCTCCTTCGAATCAGTGAAGGCAGACCGAGAGGAAGGCGAAGAGGCCGATCCCAAGATCGAGATCCCCAAGGGCGTTAAGATCCTGGGCGAGAACGCTTTCAAGAACTGCACCGCCGCAAAGAAGCTGGTCATCCGCAAGGGCATCGAAGAGATCGAAGAGAACGCCTTTGAAGGCTGTACCGCTCTGGAATCCGTAAGTCTCCCCGCCAGCATCCAGTCCATCTGGGACGGTGCCTTTGAGGGCTGTACCGCACTGACTAAGATCTCTATTCCCAAGACCGTAGATAAGTTGGGAACCGGTGCTTTCCGTAACTGCACCGCTCTGCGTTTCGTTACCTTCGGTAGCGGCAGTGGAAACATCGGCGAAAGCGTATTCGAGGGCTGTACCGCTCTCCAGACCCTCCGTCTGAGCGAGACCAACTGCAAGATCGGTGCAAGAGCCTTTGCAGGTTGCAGTGCCATCCGCACTCTGACCCTCCCCGAAGGGCTGACCACCGTAGAAGAAGAAGCTTTCCGCGGCTGTACCGCTCTCCGCTCCGTCACCTTCCCCACCACCGTGGAGAAGCTGGGCGAAGGAGCCTTTACCCTCTGCCCCAAGGCAGTTCTCACCCATACCGCCGAGGGTTGTGTCAGTGCATACTGTGCCGCAAACGGCCTGAAATTCAAGGAAATCGAAGAAGAAAAAGTAGCTGAGGAACAAGAAGCAGAGGAATAAGAAGCTTCCGATTCTCCGAAACATCCTATATCAAACATCCCCCGACAGCTGTCCCGTACTGCTGTCGGGGCTTTTGTGTATCCGGAAATCATTTAAATTACCATTGTGGCGGAGAGGGCAGTAGGAGTTGGGAATTTGCAGGAAAGTTCAGAGGATCATGGGTACCTTTGGGCTTGCCTAACTTACGAAATACGACAAAAGAAATGGAGACTTTATGACTCGGTATTGGTTTGCTCCCTGCCGGGGGCGTTCATTTCTTGTGATTTGACAAGAAACGAACCAAAGAAACAAACCGGGGGAGGCCGCTGAGGGTTTCACCGGCTCGTTACCCCGGTGGTGTCGTTTCCTTTTTCGCCGGATGAAAAACCGCCCTCCCCCGGCCCCCACCCGGCGGTGCGCCCCACTATCGTTTCCTCGGTTCAAATCGTTTTATTTGCGTGCTTTGCGACAAATTGAAATTTCAAACTGAGCGATAAACCGGGATCTTAGGATGACGCGGCCGGGACTTGGGGATGTGGAGAGTGATCAGAGAGCATCGGGGTCTATGAGGTCGAAGATACCGGCACGGTCCAACAACACAAGGACTCGAATGGCATCTTCGGACAGATCCAGAATACGGTCGTCTCCCCTGCCGCCTTTGCCTAAGAGGATCCCCTTTTCTATCAGCTTTTCCACTGTGGGCAGGTAGTGAACCCCACGAGGCACGAGACGGAGATCTCCCACGGTCATATATCGCACTTCCTTTTCCTCCTCTTCCTTGACAGGTGCTTTATAGGTCTTTTCCGACATACGATCTGCTACCGCCTTACGGAAGGTATCCATGGTATAACCCGTGTCGAGAGCATCCCACAGATGCTCCGGATCACCGTGGTTACTGCCTAACCCCCGTTCATAGCACTCTTTATGACTGAGGATCACCCCATCCTCCAAGGGATCCCAGCCATATTCCAAACACAGGGAGGCAAAGAGTTCCACTGCGGCGGCATAGGTCGCCTTTACATGGGTCAGAACCTTTTCTCGATCCAGGATCGTGACTCGGTAGCCACGGCTGGGATCGTAGGAGATCTCCTTGGGCTCCGTCATTTCAATGCCCAGATGGGTGTTATTGGCGGAGCCACCCACATGCCACATACGGTACGCAGAAGGTGCCAGACGGTAGCACAGGCCGTCAGCCTGCAACACCATATGCACCGAGGCCTCTACAGAGGGGCTGTCGAAGTAGTCCCCAATGATCTTAGCAGAAGGCTGAGGGGTGCCGATGGAATGAAGCACCGCCCCCAGAGGCCCACGCTGTTGGAAGAGGATATAACGGTCATCTGCCTTTTGAGCGTTTTTGATATACGATTGATTGTTTTTGATGGGTCGATCCACATATGTAATTTCCATATTACTCCTCCTTTACTTCCGGCAGGCCTGCTACACTGGTGAGCAGGCTCAGAAGAGCCGCCAATGCCGCAGAACTGAGAACCGTCTGCCAGCTGACCTGACAGATCATAGCAGAAGCACCGATAATGCCCACTGCTGTCTGTGCAAAGGTCTTCAGCGCTCGGATCCCTGCGGCCTTCAACCAAAGTTTAAAGTTCCCTTTCATATCCTTTCCTCCTTTCCGAAATCTTCTTTAAGGGCGGTGATAGGATCTGAGATCCCGAATGTCATGTCTGCATTCCGTCACCTGACCTTCCAATACATAGGTACGCTCTATGAGATTGTTATGTGCCTGAACCCGTTCTTCTAACTGTTTCAGGCGGTAGTTTGTAAGCTTGGTACCGGTAAGGATCCCGATCAGTGTCCCTGCCATGGATCCCAATGCCGGTAACAACTCTATCATGATGTCCCAATCCATGGAACCACCTCCTTTCTTCCAAGATCTCCAATACACTGTGATCAGGGCGTTTCCAGCCCCAGGGCGGCTTTGGCGGCGGCCAGTTCTTCTTCCAGCCGTCTCACCTTTTCCGACAGTTCCGCACGGGTCAGAACCGTCTCGGGCTCCACATTCTCCGGGATCTCCGGCTCTGTGTCCTCGGGATCCGGCTCCATGGGAGCCTTTGCCATAGCCTCCCACTGGTCATATTCCGCCATGGTTACAAAGCGTACCACAGTAAGATCTTCTCCCAGAGGGTCCCGCCCCTCCAACTGCCACATGGTCTCTCCATCGGGACTCAAGATCCCCTGGGCACGATGGCCATTGGGACATAGGACGATCACACCGTTCCTCTGCCGAATCAAATAGCCGGGATCTTCTATGGCATAGAGGATCCGTTCTCCACTTTCATTTCGTTCCAAATAAATCATACTGATCCCCTTTCCGTTAAATGCAGAATCCAAAGGAAACACCATGGGGTCTTTCTGCTCCATTGGTAGCTGCAACTAAAGCACCTGTGGAAGATACACAGTTATACGATTGACTGTCGCTGGGGATGGGAGATCGCAGGAACCAATGGCTTGCGGTACCGGTGCCGTTATAGGACTTTCGGATACGGGAAGTGCTGGTTGTAAAGCATGAGAAGGTTACGGTTTCTGCTCCCTCTTCCACCTCCTGTGAATAAGGGGCCGCTGTAGCAGAAAAACCCAGCTCTGCATTGGAAAACAGGAACAGCTTATCCTCCGACACCAGGATCTCCCCTGAAGTTCCACCTGCTGTAGATAATACCCGCACGGTTTTGATCATGGACTTCCAATGAATAGGAAGGGAAGGAAAAACACTGTTGTTGAGATACTTTCGCATAGCGGTTGCCGGCCAGCCACCCTTATTGGTGGATGTGGAATTCATGGATCTTGAAGCATTCATCAGGCCTACCATGCCGAATACCGTCGATGCAAAAGTCTCTCCCTCCGCCAGCTTGAAATGGTGGAATCCGTAGATTATCAGCACAATGGAAGTATCTGCATATACCGTTGTACGGGGACTGATCTTGATCTTATCTCCCACCAAAAAGTATTCCTTTGCCAACCCTCTGTAAAGGATGGAATAGAATTCCCGCAGGCTGTAGGCCATGTCATCCGCAGGGTCATCGGAATAGAGATAGGTATAACCTTCCTTCCGTTGGATCTCCTCCAAGGGAGAAATATATACGGCATAAACATCCATATCTCCCGTTACTCGTTCCAGTTCCGTCCGAGTCTTGTCCCAGCCGATCCAGATCTCCTCTTCCGTGGGTGGGATCAGATCGTCACCCTGATAGGATACGGGTTCAAAGACCTGAACCACATCGGTTTGGAGCAGACGGGAACCGTCAAACCACCGAACCGTATACCGCCGAGTGGTCGCAGAGAATAAGGCATGAAGAGTCAAATGGGACTGTACCCCTGCCAGAGAGCCATCCCAGCCGGCAAAGTAGAATTGGTATTCTACTGTGGAAGCCTTGGTAGGTGTGGAGATCTTTCCCGTTGCTACGGGATCGGGACACATTCCCCCTTGGCGAACCACCTGTGTATAAAGAACCTCTTCCTCCGCCCCTAAGAAGGTCACGGTATAAGAAGGCACGATCTCATCATAGAACAGTTCCAAATTGGGGAATACCCTGTGCACAAGATCCAGTTCCTCTTGACAAACCCCGGAGACATGGGCAGTTCCTGTGAGGACAAAGGTATCTGTTGCCCGTCCCTCTTCATCATAGCCCGTGAGCCCTGCCAGACGGAGGAGCAGATCTGTGTCGGCATCCTCCCAATGTATATTCGTAATACGACCTCTTTGTAGAGCAGTAGCATTCCGAACAAGGGTCAGGCTGTCTATGTTGGGACAGTCCTCCAAACGGAGATTGATGAGGCCGGAGGGATCCATGGAAAGGCGGTTGAGCTTCCGTTGTCCCAGGAGGATCAGGGTACCCACCTTAGGAAGAATCGCTGTTTCCACAGGGGCATTGGGAGCGAAGATCACACCGCTGATACCGGAACCGGAGGCATAGATCTCCCGAAGAGCATCAAATCCTGACAGATCCAGAGTGCCTTCCAGATTGGTCAAGCCTGTCAGATCAATGGACTCCAGATTATGGATGGTACCGAAGCTGAGCTGTTCCAGATCCCGATTCTCATAGCCGAGGGTCTGTGAGCCTAAAGGCAGATTCCGCAATTTCACTGCGGAATTCAGTTCAATACGGTCTGCCATCAATCCGCTGAGATCTCCCAAACGGGAGATACTCCCTGCGGAATAGATGTAGGTCTCCAAATCGTTTGCGGTGTCTGCCTTGCAGGGTACTGTAACCGCCTCCCCTGCCTTACTGCGGAGTTTTTCCGCCCCTGCGTTGCCGAATTTCACATGAACATAGCCGTCACTGTAGAGGGTCACAGAAAGGTCACTGACAGCATTGGCACGGAGAGACAGGGAGTCGGAGGTGGCGTAGGCACTTTCGTACTTAGATGCCAGATAGGGTCTGCGGTAGCGGTAGAAGCCGGCTCTCTGGAGAGTCTTGGTACCCTGTGCCATTTCCAGATACCGCTGTTCCCCATGGTTCAGGTAGGGCATGACATACTTGGCAACCATGTCCTCTGCCACAAGGATCTCCGTCGGGCTTCCTGATAGGTTCGGAACCCCTCCAAGATCCGTTCCGTGTCCCAGACCCCTTGGGATTCCAAGCTGTGGAACAGGGTCATTAGTTCCTGACCCATAAGGTCTCGGACATTGCACCACAGCACGGAATCCGAGGCATTAAAGACCTTCTGGGCTCCTACGCTGTCTGTATCCTCCAGACCGTAGTAGAAGCTGAGACCGCCGGAATTGTCCGTACCTGCGGCAGTGTCGTTGTCATAGTCCTTGTTGAAATTCCAGCGGTAACCTCCCACATTGGGATCCCACTCGTAAGACAGGAAGCAGTTCTTCGCTCTGTTGTCTGCCATGAGGTGATATTCCGTAAAGAGATAGTGGAACAGCACGGAATTTACAGAGAAATGGTCCCCCAGCTCCCCACGGAACTTGGCTCTGCGGTAGTCGGCAGTGTCTAAATTATAGGTAACTCCGCCATATTGCACAGGTCTGGGGAGAGTCGATCCCGTAGCCTGTAAGGGATCCGTAGAGACCACCCAGGAAAGGAGCCTTTGGAAGCTGTCCTTCATATCCTGTGTGGGAGTCTTGGGGAATCGGAATTCAAAGTTAGAAGTCCCTTCCTTCCCGTCCCAAGTTTCCGCAGACAGATCGTCGGACTTAAAACGGCAAGGGGCGTTGTTATTGTTCAGGATCTCCACACAGCACATCTGAGGATAGGCACCGTTATCCTGACCGAATACGGCAAAATTCTTCTTGGAGTTATTCATATCTCCACAGCCGTAGAGAATGGTCTCACCCGGAGCAACGGTACGAGACCCGGCGGTAATGGGGCGACTTGCGGTATTGGTGAGGAATACGGCACAGGGATGACCTTCCACCGTATCACGGATCATGACACCCTCTGCCATGTTATTGTCTCGTCTGGGCTGAGAGCGGTAGGGATTAAAGGCGTTATACTCCTCCGCCAGACATACATTGTTGGCATTCTCCGAGGAAGCCACATTGAGCTTGATATTGAAATAATCCACGGGAACGGAGCGTTCCGTCATGGCAAAGGCCTCAATGGTCTCCCCCTTGTCATCCTTCCACTCTGCATTGGAAAAGTCCAGATCCAGATTCAGAGCCGCCAGACCGTATTCCAGAGAAGAGGTGCCTTGTGCCTTCATGACCACACCTGTGGCTGAGAAGCCTTTCCCGTTCTTGTGGCTCAGGTCTACATTACAGGTGACCTCATGGGTCTTTGAGGTGGTCATATCCGAAGCGGAAATATGGAGGATCCGCAGATCCGGTGCCGCCTCCCGAAGTTTGGAAAGACTCAGCTGTCCGTTACCGCCGTAGATGTCGTTCCGTTCATAACGGGTGATCATTTCTTCTGTGGTTCCGCTGTCTGCAATGTAGTTGGCGAGGATGTCCTGTTCCGTCAGGCTGTTGCCGTAAAGTCGCAGACCGTAGAGCCACACATCACAATGGGGAGACCCGATCACAACGGGCTGGGGCGTACCCTGTGCCCATGAGTCTGTAGAAGCATAGGCAAAGGCTCCGCTGGGGATCCCTGACATCCACACCATAGCCAACCGACCATCCGTAGAGGAAGAAAGGTTGATATCAAGCTCGATTTTTTCCTCCTCACAGTAGCAGAAGGTCAGGCTCTTGGACTCCGAGGACAGGGTGCCTTCCTGTGCCTTCAGGACAAGGCCTACGGGAGCATGGTAGCAGGTCAGGTAGGTGGCGTTGTAGTCCTTGCAGTTGGTGACCTTGAGGATCAGCTTCAATTCCTTACCCGTAGCGGAGGCGTCTCCTTGGAAAAAGCTACTGTCTAAGGTCACTGAAGAGCCTCGCTTGATGACCAGGGCGGTCACACCCTCTTCATCCTGCCGGAAGCCACCGTTCACCCAGTCAAAGCCCTGAGAGAACAGGAAGGGATGATTCTCCCCCTTGCTGTCAGTGTAGCCGAAGGACTCACGGTCTCCCTCTCCGTTGGAGTGGCCTGCGGGACTGCATTCCATTAAGAGACCGGCTTTCACAGGGGCAATATCGTAGCCCAGAGGCTTGACCGTAAGGGAGAGGGTGGCTTTTGCCTCGGTTCCCGTGACTCGGATCTCTAAGGTCTTATGCCCCTCTGCAGTGGGGCGGTATGCCCAAATTTCCATGGCTCTGCCCACGCGGAGGCTTTTCACCTCCGTGCCCCCTTCAAAGAGGGTCACCGAGGCACTTTCCGTGAGAGGATCATAGACCAAGTAAGGTAAAGAAGCGGTGGCATATTGGCTGACCTCTACGGCAGTATCGTAGAAAGCTGCTACAGGCTCCGTGTTTCCTTCTTCTACCCAGATTCCTACATG
>JAZOXB010000137.1:0-1868 GCA_045659585.1 Faecousia sp.
AGGACAGGCCCCTTCCCCCTGAGACGGAACAGGAACCCGATCTCCTTGCAGAAAAAGAGCTCCCTTACCGCCTGGTAGGTGAGGTTCTGAATACCTATATCATTGTGGAACAGGACAAGACTGTTCTCCTCATTGATAAGCACGCCGCTCATGAGCGGATCCTCTTTGAAAAGCTACGGGCTCGGCAGGAGCCCATTATGTCCCAGCTTCTCCTCACTCCCATCCTCTTCACCCCGGAGCGTGAGGAGGGCACGATCCTTCTGGAAAACGAAGAATCCCTGTCTCAGCTGGGCTTCTCTATCAGCGATTACGGTGACGGCACCCTTGCCATTAACGAGATCCCGGAATTCATCGGCGAAAGGGATGCGGAAGCCACTCTGAACACCCTTGCTTCTCAGCTTTTGGCAGGTAAGCGGCTAGATCCTACCGCTCTGCGAGATGAGCTTCTCCACACCATTGCCTGTAAGGCCGCCATTAAGGGCGGTCAGCAAAACGGAACCATGGAGCTGGCAGCCGTAGTTCGGGAAGTGCTGAGCCGAGAAGATCTGAAATGCTGTCCCCACGGCAGACCCATCTGCATTACCATGACCGCCTCCCGGTTAGAAAGGCAGTTCAAACGATGAAACACAACATCATTGCCATTGTGGGACCCACCGCCTCCGGAAAGACCCGTCTGTCCGTAGAGCTGGCCGCAGAGCTGGGTGCCGAGATCATCTCATTTGACTCCATGCAGATCTACAAAGGCATGGATATCGGCACCGCAAAGCCCACCATAGAGGAACGCCGTGGGATCCCCCACCATATGATCGACATTGCCGATCCCCGAGAGGACTACTCCGTCAGCCGTTTTGTAGAAGAAGCTGACAAGATCCTGCAGGACATCCTGTCCCGTAATAAGCCCGTGGTTCTGGTAGGAGGCACAGGGCTGTATATCGATTCCCTGATAAAAGGCTTGGAATTCGCCCCTCTGCCCCAAAGCGGAGTACGGGAAGAGCTTACCGCCATTGCCGAGACCCGGGGGATCGAGGTTCTCATGGAACGACTCCGTGCTGTAGATCCGGAATCTGCGGAGCGGATCCACCCTTCTAACCAAAAACGGGTCATCCGCGCTTTGGAGATCTATCTGGAAAGCGGAAAGACCATGACTCAGCACAATTTAGAGTCGCAAGAAAAAGCAGATAAATACGATCCCCTCTGGATCGGTCTGGATTATGTAAACCGCGAAGCCCTCTATGGACGGATCAACAAACGGGTAGATCTCATGGTAGAGGAGGGTCTCTTGCAGGAGCTGGAAGGACTTCTGGCACAGGGGATCCCGGAAAAGGCCACCTCCATGCAGGCCATCGGTTATAAGGAGCTTATGGGCTACATCCACGGAGAATGTTCCCTGGAGGAAGCCACCGATCTTCTGAAGCAATCCTCCCGTCGCTACGCCAAGCGCCAGCGAACCTGGTTCCGTCGGAACCCCAAGGTCAACTGGCTCATGCTGGAGGATGATCCGGACTTTACCCAAGTCTTCCGCTCCGCCATGGAGCTGATCCGCCTCTCGGAAGGGGAATGATACACCCCACACTCGTAGGACACGAATTCGAAAAATGAGCAAACGCCCATAGTAATTGAACTATAAATCACAGTTTATCGAACTGTTTACCAAATCAGAATCAGCCCTTGCCTCTCCAATGGGAGAGGTGCCCCGAATGGGGCGGAGAGGGCAGTAGGGATTGCCTCTAAAGTACCGAGTTCGTAGGATGATGGGCAGAAAACAGTGCCTACTACGATAGATTTCTTCAAATTTTAGGTGCATACTGCCCTCTCAGTCAGCTACGCTGACAGCTCTCCCAGAGGGAGAGCCAAGGGCGTGCACGGAC
>JAZOXB010000138.1:0-3013 GCA_045659585.1 Faecousia sp.
TTAAATCCGAACTGTTCTATTTATGATACAAGAAACACCCTTGGTGTTCCCGGTACGACGGTTATTCACGGCTATTCGGGCTCCACTGCAGAGAGTTATGCGAAAAAGTATGGATACGCCTTCGAGATCATCGATGAAAGCGATCTCCCCGGAAGAGACACAAACGTATTTCTTGAAAATACATACAAGGCAGATATTTGGTTGAATCTTTGTTCCGGCAACGAGGTCACCATGGAGTCAGAATTAATTGACTCTGTCTTGGCCCTTCCTTCTCTCTCTACGGAAATGAGTGAAACTCTTGATGCAGATAAAAAGTTTCAGAATTCTCTGGCAGGATGGCAGGGAATGCAGGTCATATTTGATCCCGTAAGTGCTGTAGATGACATTTATCTTTCCCAAGAAGGAATTTACGAAACCTTAATCCTGGACTTTTTGAAAAAAAGCATGGAAGACAGTGAAGCAAGCACTGAAAAGATGACTCTGCAGTCCATCGAGGATCTTGGCGCAGGAGGAGAAGCGGTCACAAAGTATAAAACAATCGTTGATAATCTTGCAACGATGGTGGAAGCTCCCCTTGAAATAATAAAAAATAATAAGTTTAATTCCGATAACAGTAAATTAAAAAAGTTTTACGATTCTCTTGATGATATTGATGTCGGCGTGAAAAATGCGTGGACTAACAATGACTTTATTGATGAAATCGGTATTATTGCAGAAACTGCAGAAAATTTCAGTGAGTTCAGCCAGAAGCTTACAGCCTATATGATTGTCAGAGATATGTCTCAGGAAATGGTAACATTGCTTACGGAAATGATGAGACAAACAAAGAATTTCTACTTCAGATGTGCTTTGGCAGATGTTATCAATGCTGTTGACAATGGCGGATATGCTCTTGCTATTGCTTCCCTAGACTTGGCTCAGGATAGCACGATCTCAATCATGGATCAGTGTTTCGGGGAAATTACAAAGGCGATCCCTGTGTATAATACACTGTCTTTGGGATATCAGGCAGGCAAGGCTTTTGCAGACCTTGCACTGAATACATCCAACCTAATTGATTCCTATTATTTGTTAGATGCAACGAGAAACTTTGTTGCTGCCAACAAGGGAGCCATTACTGCTCTGGAAAACCGCTATAAGGCATCCGGAACCGAAGGGGATGCTGCCGCATATGTACTGGCTGTAGAAAGCTATTGCCATATTATGGGGCTCGACTTTGAGGCCGGTATTCAGTTTGTAAAGAGCTCTACAGAAGACGGGTATTTCAATTGGAAAAAGAATGTGGAGTGTTCTATCATTGCCTTTGTTCTCGGTCAGGAATATTCCACCTCTTACGATAATTTGGTAGAAATCAGAGACGGACTACAAGAGGATCTGGCGATCATATTTGACCATCTGCAGCATTCCTGGAAATACATGCCCGGCTATCTGAAAACAGATTATCCCGAAATATACCCCTTGTATCTTGCAGAAGATTTTTCCCAAAAGATCTACACTCCCTCGATTTTATCCACACGGATAAACAGAGCCGGGGAATCCGAAATTACGTGGAAAATGCCCGGAAGCTACACGGACACATCCGGTGTTTCCCATACCCTGTACGGTTCCTTGATTATGGATGGTGGGGAAATTACGGAAAAGGTAGGGGGCGAGACCCAAACCGTCACAGTAGCATCCACCTTGGAGCGTACCACAACAGTTTTGTACAATGATGAAAAGTTCACTGTTTTCCCCAAAGAATATTCTGTAAGAGGCTACGCTAACACATCTTCGGGGAAGGTGTACACCAATTCTGCAATAAAATCTGTTGTCTCACCCTGCAAGCCGGTTACTCTAAAGATTACGAAAGAAAACGACAATCTGATGATCGGAATTTACGATCCCACCGATACCTATTATGAGAACATCAAATATCATGTTCTGAGAAAGGTAAGCGGAACGGATTCTTATGAAGAGATTCTGACCCTTGATCGGGAGTTCCTTTTAGGTGGAAGAACAACATACCTCAGGGATTTGACGGCACAAGCCGGAATTTCCTACACGTATAAGGTCATATCGGAAATGACCTTTGAAAACGGGCAGAAGCTTTCCAGCACCAGCACCAATGAGCTCGGGTTTATCTTCACACCCAAAGCACAGTTTAACACCCTGACAGTTCGGAGTATCATGAACTCTCCTGCCAAAAAATCAAGCACTGCCGCCACAAAGGGAATAGAACTGAGCTGGGAAGGAACGAGCCAAGCAGATGGATACCAAATTTATCGAAAGACCGGCTATGGAACCAACTTCCTAATGATTGGTGACGTAGGTGGAGAGGTTTCGAAATATCTGGATACAACAGCAAAAGCCGGAACAAGCTATGAATACTTCTTAGTGCCTTATACTCGCATCGGAGAAGAGGTCAGCTTCAACGCATCCGGTTCCTGTGCCGGAGAGCTGGCAATTGATGACACCATTGCATTCGGTCATTCCTTGAATCTGGCAAGTGATATTTCCATTAATTTTGTGGTTGAGGCTTCCCAGCTGGAAACCTATTCAGACCACTATTTGGTTGCGCAGATTCCTGTCTACACCGGAAACGAGTTGACGAAAACAGAGACTGTAACCATTCGACCGGTTCTCAACGGTTCCTATTACTACTACACCCTTTCAGACCTCACTGCTGTGCACATGGGCAACGTAATAAATGCACAGCTCCATATGGAAAAGGACGGACAGTCCTATCTGTCTAAGGTAGACACCTACAGCATAGCCCGGTACGCTTATACCCAGTTGGATAAGACGACTGCAGCCTTAAAACTGAAAACCCTCTGCGCAGAACTCCTCCGCTACGGTGCCAAGGCTCAGATCTATAAGGGCTACTGTACAGATCCCCTTGTAGATGCCGCTATGACAGATGCTCACAAGGCATATCTCAGCGACATGGAGGCGGTTGCCTTTAATGGTCACAATGTTACTCTAAAGGATCCGGAAAACCCCGCTATCATTTGGAAGGGAAAAACATTGGATCTTG
>JAZOXB010000139.1:0-2947 GCA_045659585.1 Faecousia sp.
AATTTGTTGCAAAGTGACGCAAATAAAACGATCTGAACAAGGAAACGATAGTGGGACGCACCGCCGGGAGGGGGCCGGGGGAGGGCGGTTTTTCATCCGGCGAAAAAGGAAACGACACCACCGGGGTAACGAGCCGGTGAACCCCCCACCGCCCCCCCCGTTTTGCTCCTTTGGACACTTTCTTGACAAATCACAAGAAAGTCTCGCCCCCGGCAGGGAGCAAACCAATACCGAGTCATAAATTCTCTTTATCTACTGTCGTATTTCGTAAGTTTGGCAAGCCAAAAGGTACCCATGATCCTCTAAACTCTCCTGCTAACTCCCAGCCCCTACTGCCCTCTCAGTCAGCTACGCTGACAGCTCTCCCAGAGGGAGAGCCAAGGGTGTGCACGGACTTGGGAACAGCCCGATAAACGGGAATTTGAAGCCTTCTTACCGGTTTATAGGAAAGGACATACTATTATCATATAAATCCGAATCTGACGATTTTCATTATACTGCCTACATTGTATATAATAGACCAATAGACTAAGCTTAGGTAAATACCGGCGGTGAAAGAAATAATTCTCTCAAAAATGTAAAATTATGCTTGACAAACGGTATTCGGGGTGGTAGTATAAACATCATCAATATACTTTAGCACGCTAATGCGGTAGCTATGAAAATCGCTACTGCGTTAACGCAGTGCTTGAGAAAACGAAAAGGAGCACATCCCTATGAAAAAGTTGAGCAGAATCTTATCTATCCTACTTGTTCTGGCTATGCTGTTTAGCATGGTTGCCTTTGCCGCAGAAACAGAAGAAGCAGCTCCCACAGAAGACATCCTGTCCCTTTTGGACTATGATGCCGCTATGGTTGATGCAGAATATCTGGTTGAGACCATCGGTGTCCGTCTCACCGGCACCAAGGCTGAGATCGCAGGCCTTGACTATGTAGAAGAACAGTACAAAGAACTGGGCTACGAGATCGAGCGCCAGGACTTCACTCTGGAAACCCGTACCTCCGGCGACATCTACATTGGCGATATGATCATTGCCGCCGGCACCCCCTCCAAGAACGACGCTTACACCGGTTTCGGTGAAGCAGAAGGCACTGCCCTGTATCTGGCAGATCCCGCTGAGGTTGCTACTCTGGGCGAGAATCTGTCCGGTAAGATCGTATTCTTCCTTGGCAACTGCCGCACCGCCAGAGTCGATGGCGTGACTACTCCCGTTGACCGGGATACCTATGATGCCATCGCCGCTCTCAATGCCGCAAATGCCGCCGGTATCGTGGTTATGATGGATCCCACCACCGAAGAAACCGAACGTTATCAGATCCGCGTTTCCACCCCCAATTTCCAGTCCGTAGGCATGGAGATCTCCACCCCCACCCTCATTACCAATGCCATGGATGCAGAGAAGCTGGTGGAATATCTTACCGAGAATGCAGATGCGCCTGTTAAGATGGAAGGCCGTAACTATGTCAATTCCCAGAACCTCATCGTTACCAAGAAGGCTGCACGGGAAACCGACATGACCATCTATGTTACCTGCCACATTGACTCCGTTCTCCCCAGCCCCGGTGCAAATGACAACGCTTCCGGTGTGGTTGGCGTTTTGGCTATGGCTCGTGCCTTCAAGGACATTGAGACCAACTACAACATCAAGTTCATTACTTTCGGTGCAGAAGAGGTTGGTCTGCAGGGTGCAGAATATTTTGCACAGAACTTGACCACAAAAGAAATCGAAAATGCCATCGGCAACTACAATCTGGACATGGTAGCTACCAGTCAGGAAGATTGCGTATACATCTTCATGAACTCCTCCACCAATCCCGAGGCTCCCGTAAACGATCCCTCTCTGGAAACTCACGTTACCCGTATGGCTCGTGAAGCTGCCATTGCTCTGGGCTCTGATGTAGACTACTCCGGTACCTACTACGACCGCACCACCGACCACTATGCCCTCCACAAGGTAGGCATTCCCGCCGTTGAGTTCGACTGGAGAGCCAATGCAGAGGGTACCTCCTTCGAGGCATATTACCACACCCGTTACGATGATTTCGAACACAACTTCAGCAAGGAAAAGCTGAAGAAACAGCTCGATGCCATCACCCTGGCTGTTTACAACGATGCTACTGCATATTACCGCATGGTTGCAGGCGATGGCGTATACCGCACCTACTTCACCGATTGTGCAGAAGGTATGGCTTATTGCAGGGAGAATAACTTGCTTCCTTATGAACTGTATGAATATGACGATGTAGCAGAGGAAGCATGGTATTGGAATGCTGTATATTATGTCAGCCGTTTCGGTATTATGAACGGCACTTCCAACACCGAGTTCAAGCCCGAATCCACTCTGACCCGTGCTATGATGGCTACCATCCTGTACCGCATGGCAGGCAAGCCCGCTGTAGAAGAAGCCGCTCCCTTCACCGATGTGGAAGAGGGCACCTGGTACTCCGATGCTGTGGCATGGGGCTATGCAAACGGCATCATCAAGGGCATGGACGAAGAAACCTTCGCCCCCAATAAGGACATGACCCGTGAACAGATGGTTACCTTCCTGTATCGCTATGCACAGTATGCCGGCTATAAGACCGATGCTACTGCCGATTACAGCAAGTTCGAAGATGCAGAAGTCGTCAGTGAATTTGCAGCCGATGCAATGGCATGGGCCTTTGCAGAAGGCATTGTAAACGGTGTTTCCGAAACCGAACTGGCACCTCAGGGCACCGCAACCCGTGCTCAGGTTGCCAAGGTGATCAAGGAAATGCTCTTGCAGTCCTATCTTTGATAATCCCTCCTGATTTTCAGACCCCTGCTCCCGATTCTGCGGAGCAGGGGTCTTGATTTTTTGGGGTCACTTCATTCTCTGTGTTCTTCAAGTCACAGTTTATCGCTCGGTTTGAAATTTCAATTTGTGGCAAAGTGACGCAAATAAAACGATCAGAAACAAGGAAA
>JAZOXB010000140.1:0-10277 GCA_045659585.1 Faecousia sp.
TTTCGGTCTGGTAGATCAGCTGATCGGCGGTGTTGTGGGTGTCTACCTCGTCCTTGCGAGCCTTATCTTCGGCGGCGAACTGCTCAGCTTCGCGAACAGCTCTGTCGATATCGTCCTGAGACAGGTTGGAGGAAGCGGTAATGGTGATGTTCTGCTCCTTGCCGGTGCCCAGATCCTTTGCGGAAACATTTACGATACCGTTGGCGTCGATGTTGAAGGTAACCTCGATCTGGGGGATGCCACGGGGAGCGGGAGCAATGCCGTCCAGATGGAACTTGCCCAGAGTCTTATTGTAAGCGGCCATTTCTCTCTCGCCCTGGAGAACATGGATTTCAACAGAGGACTGGTTGTCGGAGGCGGTGGAGAAGACCTGAGACTTCTTGGTGGGGATGGTGGTGTTGCGGTCGATCAGACGGGTGCAAACACCGCCCAGGGTCTCGATACCCAGGGACAGGGGAGTAACGTCCAGCAGGAGCAGGCCGTTGACATCGCCGCCGAGAACGCCACCCTGAATAGCGGCACCCTGTGCGACACACTCGTCGGGGTTAATGCCCTTGAAGCCTTCCTTGCCGGTGAGAGCCTTAACAGCATCCTGAACGGCGGGGATTCTGGTGGAGCCGCCAACCAGCAGGACCTTGGACAGGTCGCTTGCCTTGAGGCCGGCGTCTGCCAGAGCCTGACGAACGGGGGCCAGAGTGGCTTCTACCAGATGAGCGGTGAGCTCGTTGAACTTTGCACGGGTCAGAGTCACATCCAGATGCTTGGGGCCTGTTGCATCTGCGGTGATATAGGGCAGGTTGATGGAAGAGGTGGTAACGCCGGAGAGCTCGATCTTTGCCTTCTCTGCGGCTTCCTTCAGTCTCTGCATAGCGACCTTGTCATTGGAAAGGTCAATGCCCTCTGCCTTCTTGAATTCGCTGACCAGATAATCCATGATGCAGTTGTCGAAGTCGTCACCGCCCAGACGGGTGTTACCGTTGGTGGACTTAACATCGATGATGCCGTCGCCGATTTCCAGAATGGAAACGTCGAAGGTGCCGCCGCCCAGGTCGTAAACCATGATGGTCTGTTCGCTTTCCTTATCGATGCCGTATGCCATAGCTGCGGCAGTGGGCTCGTTGACGATACGCTTGACTTCCAGACCGGCGATCTTACCGGCGTCCTTGGTTGCCTGACGCTGTGCGTCGTTGAAGTATGCGGGAACAGTGATAACTGCTTCGGTAACGGGCTGACCCAGATAAGCTTCGGCATCGGCCTTCAGCTTCTGCAGGACCATAGCGGAGATCTCCTGAGGGGTGTACTTCTTGTCGCCGATGGAAACACGGTAATCGGTTCCCATGTGGCGCTTGATGGAAGAGATGGTGCGGTCGGCATTGGTAACTGCCTGACGCTTTGCGACCTGACCTACCATACGCTCGCCGGTCTTAGAGAATGCGACTACGGAAGGGGTGGTGCGGTTGCCTTCTGCATTGGCGATGACGATGGGCTCGCCGCCCTCGATAACTGCTACGCAGGAATTGGTGGTACCTAAGTCAATACCGATGATCTTACCCATAATTGTAATCCTCCTATATATGAATCAAATTTTTAATGAAGTTTGTGGGTAGCCTTAGTTCGCTACCTTGACCATGGCGAAGCGGATGACCTTTTCGCCCATGATGAAGCCGGTCTGGAAAACATCTGCAATGACATTTTCACCCAGAGCTTCGTCTTCTATATGCATGACGGCATTGTGCTTGTTGGGATCGAAGGTCTCACCCACAGCGCCGAAGGCTTCGATGCCCATGGAAGCCAGGATCTTAATAAGCTCAGCCATGGTCATTTCTACGCCCTTTTTGAATGCCTCGTCAGCGGTCTCGTTCTGTAATGCCCGTAAAAGGTTGTCGTACACGGGAAGGAACTTCTTTGCCGCATCGGCGGAAGCGGTCTGATAAATTTCGGATTTTTCCTTCTGGGTACGCTTGCGGAAATTGTCGTATTCCGCCGCTAAGAGCAGATACCGTTCATGCTCCGCGGCCTGTGCGGCCTGTGCCAGCTCCAGCTCGGAGGGAGCGGCAGGTGCCTCTGCTTCGGGGATGGTTTCTTCTGTTACGGGAGTCTGTGCTTCCTGCTCTGCCTTGACCTCGGCCTCGGGAGCAGCGGTGTTTTTCTTTGCCATTTAGTCCTCCAATGTATCGTCAGCTTTTACAGTGGTGTCGGGAAGCTCCGGTTTGGAGAACATCCGTCCCAAGCCCTCTGCAAAGTAGCTTAATCTTGCGGTGATTTGTGCGTAATCCATTCGCTGGGGCCCGACCACTCCGATCATGCCCTGCATACCGTCGCCGATGTCGAATCGGGTGACCACTACAGAGGTGTCCTTCAGCTCCCGAGAAACGTTTTCGGGGCCTACAAGGATCTGCATGGGGCTGGTGGGATCCAGGGTCGCGGGGAGATTGGAAATGGTCTCCTCGTCAATGGCTCCCAGAACCTGCTGTGCCTTTGCCGGATCCTGATATTCGGGATGTCCCAGAAGGCGGTTCTGCCCGGTGACATAAACCTGTGCTCGTTGGCACTGCTCCAGAAGCTGGGTGGTAAAGTCGATGATCACGGGGATCAGCCCTGCGGCGGCTCCCGCGCTGCGGGTGACTCGATCAATGAGCTCCGGAGTGAATTGCTCCGGGGAGATCTCTGTGAGACTTGCGTTGAGAACGGCGGAAAGAAGCTTAAGATCCGATTCCGATACCTGCAGGGGAAGCTTAATGAGCTTGTTCTTTACGGTATCGTCGGTAGTCATGACCACCAGAATGAAGCTGTTCCGATCTGCGGGAAGGATCTCGTACCGTTTGACCGCTGTGCCTGCGGCGTGGGCGGTCATGGCGTAGGCAGGGAGGTTGGTGAGCTTGGAGATCAGCTTGCCGATCTGACTCATGGCACGGTCAAATTCCTGCATTCTCAGCTCCATAGCCTGATTGATGGATTGTGTCTCATCGGTGGTCAGGCGGTAGTCCTGCATCAGACGGTCGATATAGAAGCGATAGCCTATGGGGCTGGGGATCCGTCCGGCAGAGGTATGAGGCTGTTCCAAATAACCCAATGTGGTCAGCTCCGCCATTTCGTTACGAATGGTAGCAGAGGAAAAATCCATATCGGGCAGCTGTGCAATGGTTTTGGAGCCCACGGGCTCGGCTGTGCGGATGTAGAGATCCACAATGGCCTTTAAGATCTTCTGCTTTCGGGAAGAAAGCTCTTTTTGCTCCACGATTCTTCCTCCTTCAGTGTTTTTAGCACTCGATACATCTGAGTGCTAAGCTAATGATACAACCTAAAACCTATTTTGTCAAGATAGTAGCAAAAATATTTTGTGAATAATTTGTAATCTTTTTAAAAAAGGAGAAGGGGCAGCCTCGAAAAGATCATGGAAATCCCCTTAAAATAGACTTTGGATATTTCCATTGTCAACTTTAGGGGGCTCAGACCGGTATTAGAACAGTTTGAAGTTTATCAGAATTTGCAATGGGAAATTGAAAAAAAGCAATTCTTCTTCTCTACTGCAATTGACAAATACAGAATTGAAATGCTATAATAGACAATGGATATTTATGGATGATTGTCTGTTTCCTGTGAATAACCTAAGAAAACAGAAAATTCCCCAATCAATATAATATGGAGGTATATGTATGAAAATGTTCAATCGCATGGTATCCCTGCTCCTTGCTCTGGTTCTGCTTCTGGGCATGGTGCCGGTGATCTACAGCCCCAAGGTTTCCGCCGCCATAGACGAATTCGGCGTTGAAAACGATGGCTACATCGATCTGCCGGTTCAAATTTTGGACTTCCGAGGCGACGGCTTTATGTTTGAAAGTTCCAGTTGCTGGGGAAGTGCCTATTCTCTCACATGGCACCCGTCATACGGTCGTAGTCCTTCCGGTATTAGCATCGATACAAATCTGGATGAGAATTTTCAGACTTATGGAGGCAAAACCAATGGGGAGCCCCTTACCAACACCGCTAAGTTTGTTTGGGCGAGAGAAGATCTGCAATCTACTTGGAATAATGATAAAGACGCATTTGCAATTGTAGGTCTTGTTGAAGATACCCTTCGTGGAGATCGAATTGCGTATACAGAAGACGCTTTGATCTACATCGCTTATGCAATTTTCTCCAACCATCATATTCGGGATGAATCGGTTCTGAATGAGGATAAGACCCTTTCCGGAAACCGGTGGCTTAATATGGCCTTTACCCAGAAACACAAGGGGGGACTTCCTTTAGGTTCCCCCAGCCATACGTACAGCCGAACTTCTACCGGTGAGAACGGAGGCTCCTTGGCGTGGAAAGAGGTGGAAACCACCTTTGACCTTGCCTACTACATGCTCTCCAATATTTGGAACAAAGTGCCGGAAAATGAGTATCTCGATGAAGTGAAAGTCGGAGGCGAACTGATTGGGGCAACCTATAATATGGAGATCCCCGAAATCCAAAAGATGCGGTTCTACAAGGTTGCCAATGATGATGGCACCTATTACTACCTGTATGATTCAGCCGGCACTGACAGCATTCAAGACGGTGTATTGTACACATCTTCTTCTGCAAAGGACAATCATGGAGACAGTTCATCTACGCCTGTTCCGCATTTTCATCCTTTGGAAAATCTGGGATTTGAAAAGTATTTTGCAGATTCGGGAAAGCTGATCAACACCAACGGCAACTGGAATGTTGGTAACCCCAATGCAAACTACCTTTTCACCCTTCGTGCAAACGGCGGTTTTGTATATCACGAGGAAAGTGAGCTGTTCTTTGAATTCCTCGGAGATGATGACGTATATTTCTTCATTAACGGCAAGCTGATCACGGACATTGGCGGTGTCCATGGCTCTGCCTATAGAAGTTTGGATCTCAACACTGCAAACAAAGAAATGGATCTGGGATTGGTTGACGGTCAGATCTGCACCTTTGATATGTTTTACGCAGACCGCCACACCACCGGTATCAATCTGAAGCTTTCCACCAACATTGAACTGATGGACTATGATCTGCTGACTCAGAAAAAGCAGTTTGATGCAACCACCGGTGTAGAGTACTACAACGGCAAAGCAGTTCCCTTCGGCACCAAGCTGGATTATCAGTTCAGCATTCTCAACCGCAAGACCCTTCCGGCTCGTAATGTGGTTTTCACCGATAACAATCTCGGTGTGGAACTGTCCAAGGAATTAGTGAAGCTCAGTAGCGCGGAAACCTATTCTGCCCAAGAAGATCTCAGCCGTAAAGACTTGTGGGTGACCTACACCCCATACACCAAAGAAGGTTCCGGCGGCACGGTGGAAACGG
Organism: Faecousia sp.; assembly: GCA_045659585.1. Taxonomy (GTDB): domain Bacteria; phylum Bacillota; class Clostridia; order Oscillospirales; family Oscillospiraceae; genus JAZOXB01. The sequence continues at coordinate 5,308 of JAZOXB010000140.1, forward strand.
TGCATGATTTTTCCGTTCTTCAGCAGGCGATCTTGCCCTACATCTCTGTTACAGAGCTGAATGAGGATACCCTTCCCAAAATAGAACAAGGATATCGGTACCAAATTAAAACTGCCCAAGAACTGATGGACATTCTGGAAATGGGTGTTCCCGGATTTTGTGAATTTGCGGTATACGGCGTGGAGCGGACTTTGCAGCAGTCTAACCCCACCAACGATCCCCTTGTGATCGTTGCAGGCCAAAACGGCATTTATTCCAACACCCTGAATTCCTTTGTTTCCCCTGCAACCATTGTCAACGGTGCAGACGGAGAGCCGGAGATCCTGTTTTCCTCTCCCGTCAGCGGCATTTCCACCTGTCGCATTAAGGGCTTCACCCTCGGTGATGTTTCTGTGACCAAGCCTATGCAGGTGGTTCTGGATTACGGAAAGCCTGTAGATATCGCCTTGGATTCCATGGTTTCCGCTGTGGACTACAGCAACAGTTCCTTCGCACTGCGGATCGTTGGCTTCGAACTGCCTAAGGCAGAGGAACGTGCTTCTAAAAACGGCTATGTAGAGGTCAAGGAACCTACGAATCTGATCCTGACCGCTACCGACAATACGGCTCCGGGGGTCAACGGTGCGTTCCGCCGCCTGTCTGAGAAGGATCTGCGGTTTACCATGGACGGCTTCTTGGAGGATGTAGAGCGGATTTATGCGGTTGCCTCTATCGCTCCCTTGGACGATCCCGAAGGCGGAAGTGGCACCGGAACGGAAAGCCAAGGCATCCTTGCCTATATCTATTTGGAGATCCAGATCATCCCTGCTACTATGGTTTACTACGAAGCAGAGGACTTTACAGATACGGAACTGAGCTATACCCAAAAGACAACTCTGAAATCCGATGCTGTGGATTACCTGTACTTTGACTTCGGCGGCGTTTCTTCTCCATTCCTCATGGACAGTTCTACCATGGGCGGAAAAGATTGGGAGGCATATGAGACTAAAAACGGAAAGAACGTTCTGACGAATTGGGCTGTCGGTACATCACAAAACAGTAGCGACGTTGCGGAATTGCGCACGGAAGAGTCAATGGTTTATCTTCCGAAACTCAATACAAAAACAGGACTTTACTCCAAGTCTCTTGATTTGAATCTTCCCGTCTCATCCGATTCTAATTTTGTTGTTGAAGTTAGATTGAAGGTAGATAATCTGAAAGACGATACAAAGGATATCAACTTCTATACCTATTATGCGTCGGGGCAGTCGTTTACGACCAAACTTGAAGCTATACAAAATTTGCCTGAAGGGGAATTTGTAGTTCTGAACAAAACCCTTAACAATAATATCCGTGAAAAGACGATTTTCAGCATTGGAATCCGTTCTACCAGTCCTAACACCGAAGAGACTTATCCAACAGGAGTATATATTGATTACATTTATGTAGGTCCTCCGGAGAAGGCTCCCTCCTATTTGGAAAACATGGAGCAAACAGATAGCAGAGCATATCTGCTCGAGGGCTTACAGCTCACCAACCATTGGGTTTCCGAGACCGATGGTACTTACCCCCAGAATACGAATATTCAGGATCTGAATTCTCTCGGTCAGGAGATCTATCATCCCGATTATACCGGGAACAATGACGTTCTGTTCTTCGACTTCGAGAACACTGCAAAGGATCAGGAAAGATATAATTCCGCGATTTACGGCAAACGCGGCAACTATGACGACCCTGCATTGGTGAATCAGCTATGGTATACCTATCAAGAGCGTAGTGCCAAGGTCCTGAAGAAAGAAATCAAAAACGATATCGGTGCAATGGTCATTACCGCCCGAAGTCAGGCAGGAAACTCCGGTACCGATGCCTATCCCGACATTTTCTTAGATACGATCTACGGCGGCAAGCCCCTCGCTGATACCTATGAAGGATTTTACAATTCAGCCCTGAACTACAAACCCAAAAACGCAGAGGTGTATCAGGTTCGCTTTAAGATGAAAAACTTCCGAATCGGAACGAACGGAAACGCGGCCGATTCCCCTGTAGCAAATCCCTTTATAACGATGGAATACACTTCCTCGACCCCGGGCACAAAGCCTCTCAGCTTAACCCGCATCACATGGTCCAGCCTAAGTCGGGTGAATCCGGATCTTCTGAACGGGGATGAGTATCTGGTAATGACGATTCCCGTTGATTCTGCATTCCGCCAAACTGCAAACGTAACCAGAATCCGTGCTTACTGGGGCGGATTGGAGAGTATTTCTGCCAATCAATTGGGAGAGCTTACCATTGACTATATCTATATCGGTCCCCGTGCTTTGGCTCCTGTGGAAACGGCCTACGGATGGGACAGCTCCTATATGGACGATCCTCTCCTGTCTAACGGAGAGAGCCTGTATGTAGAAGGTAAGGGCGTTCGGGTCGATGCCAACCCCGATCCCAAGAACCTGACGGAAATCAAGTTCGAATTTGAAGGAACAGGTTTCGATATCATCAGCCGTACGGGAGAGCAGCAAGCGACCTTCCGTGTAGAGATCTTCACAGATCCCTCCCGTAGTATCGAGAGCCGAATCGAAGGAAGGGCTATAAACCTAAAGGGCGAGATGGAGATGTACCAGATTCCGGTTTACTCCAAACACGACCTGTCCTACGGCAAATACTATGTTTCCCTCATGGTAAACGAAGCAAAGAGTTATCCTTTTTTCCCTGCCTTGGATCGAGGGGGACAGTTCTATTTGGATGCGATTCGTATTTACGATCCCATTGACGTCTCTGCAGGAAAGAATGCAGCAGCCGGAACCGATTCCGCTATAGCCTACAGTGCTTACTGCGCAGATGGGGAAGCCCATGCTGTGATCGAGGAAGTCCGGGACATTCTCATTCCTGCCGCGGATTTCCATGTTCTCGACGGGGCCACAACCGGTGCGATTTTCGTAGACTACTCGGAAATTCCCGAAGTAACCGTTGCAGTGACCACCCCCGACGGAGAGGTCACGGATGAAACCATCGTGGTTCCCACAGAGCCCGGACTGGATGTGAAGGATCATGTTACATCCAGCGTGGAGACCTATACCAAGGTCGGTCCCAATAACGAAACCTATTTAGGACAGCAACAGCTTGTTTCCTTTATGTTAGTGGTTTATTCCAATGAGATTCCCATACGGGTCGATATTGGCTGTAAGACCATTGATGCTACGGGAAGCAATCTCCGCGCTTCTATCACAAAGGGGTCCGGCACCATCGCCGGCATTATCGAGTCCCCCGTAAAGAGTTCCACTGCCCAATACCACTCCCTGCCCCTGTGGAAGGAACTGTTTAACGAGGGAACATATAAAGGTAAGTCCTGCTACTACGCCTACATCCAGATCGAGAACACCACACCCAAGAACGCAAGTGCTACCGATGAAAATGTTCTGTCTATTACAGATATTAAGATCGCCTATAAACAAGAGCCCACAGCCAAGGTCGGCAATGGCACTGCCTCCGGTGCAGAGATCCTGAGCCTGCGGAGTGAGACCAGAAACGGTTCTGTAGAACTTCCCACAGACGAATTCGATCCCGTTGACTTTGTAGTAGACAGTTCCGTTGCCGAGATCGTGAAGGAATTGCTGGAAGATCGGTTTGATCCGGAATGCAAGCATATTCCCGGTCCTTGGGACACCGTCGAGGAAGCGGCTCCCGGTCAGAACGGCCTTATGAAGCAGTACTGTACCCTCTGTGGAGAGGTTCTGGGAGAAATGGTGGTAGAAGGTACACCTGAACTGAAATTCGCCGGTGCATCTGTATCCCTCCAATCCGACCTGGCCATCCATTACAAGGTCAACGAGACCTTCTTCACGGAGCAGGGCTTCACGGATCCCTTTGTGGTGGTCAATGACAACGGTTTCGAGACCGTGATTCGGGAGTATACTGTGGAGAACGGTAGATATTCCTTCGTCTACAAGAATATCGCACCCCACCGCATCGGCAATACTGTAACGGCAACCCTTTATGCTAACTACGGTGATACCCTGTACGCATCTGAGAGCCGAGACTATTCCGTGGCGGATTATTGCTACAATATGCTGGACAGATACGGTGCGGATCCCAAGTACGCCACTCTCATGACTCTCCTGGTGGATATCCTCCACTACGGAGCAGAGAGCCAGAAGTACACCGGATACCATACCGATAATCTGTGCACTGCCCGTCTGACAGAAGAACAGCTGGCATGGGGTACGGAACTGACCCGTGAGTTGGAGAATCACAGAAATCAGGCCTACGAGGTTGTAGAGAATCCCACCGTAGAGTGGAAGGGAGCAGGTCTGAATCTGCAGGAATCCGTAGCTGTCCGCTTTAAACTGGTGACAGAGGACTACGAAGGATTGGAAGTCAAGATCACCTTGGAAGGTTATTCGATAACCGTCAAGGCAGAAGATTTTGACTACAGAACCGACGGTGCATATGTCCATTTTAACGCACTCAATGCCGCCCGGATGAGTTCTCCCATCTATGTTGCCGCATTCCGCGACGGCGTACAGGTCAGCAACACCATCTGCTACAGTATCGAGTCTTACGCTTATGCAAAGCAGAATGATACTACCGTTCCCTATCTGGCATCCCTCGTGAAACGCATGATGTGCTACGGCGATTCTGCAAGAGCCTACATCGGCAAGTAAAGTCTATACCCCCCAATGCCTTCCGTGGCCATAAACCGCGGAAGGCATTTTTCATCCCCGATAGGGAGAGCACTTTAGAGAATAGACGATCATTTCGGTGTGGCTCCGCCACGGAATGAAATTTATGGGCTAAAGCCCATTGTGTTTGCACTGCAAATCACAGTTTATCGAGGAGTTTGAAATTTCAATTTATGGCAAAGTGACGCAAATAAAACGATCAGAAACAAGGAAACGATAGTGGGACGCACCGCCGGGAGGGGGCCGGGGGAGGGCGGTTTTTCATCCGGCGAAAAAGGAAACGACACCACCGGGGTAACGAGCCGGTGAAACCCT
>JAZOXB010000141.1:0-4146 GCA_045659585.1 Faecousia sp.
GAGGTCATTGATGCGGCAGAGCCCTACGGCATTCGCGTCCACGCATGGATGATGGCCGCCTTAGATGAGAATTATGTCAGCAACAATCCCGGGTCAGACTATTACCATATGACCTACGGTCAGGGTAGCAGTAAAATCAGTAACCACTACGTAAACCTCCGCAAATCCGGCTATCAGAATTACATGAAGGCCCTTGTTGAGGAAATTCGAGATAACTATGATGTTGCAGGTTTCCATTTGGACACCATCCGTTACGGCACTCTCAACTATGACTGGTGTGACGAAACAAAAAACTACCTGATCGAAAACTATGGCATTACTGCAACAAACTATAATAATGCACTGGCCGTGGCGAAAGACGGCACTTACGCTTCCTATTTGACCGGCACCTCCTCCACCGCTGTTGGCATGAAGGCTGTAGCGCAGATGCGTACCGATACTACCGCAAACTTCGTTAAACTCGTCGGCGATACCGCAGGGGACGGCTATATTATTACCGTTGCTGTTATGCCCGAATCCCTGCAGACCAAAGGTGCCGAAGCTGTCTACGGTCAGTCCGCAGAGAAATTTGCAAAGTATACCGACTATATCTGCCCCATGGTCTACTCTGTGGAATTCGGTCAGACTTCCGCTTGGGTTGCAGAGCTGTGCCATAACGCCGCCAAGGCAGGAGCCAACGTAGTGGCAGGTATCCAGGCCTACAGTCTGGACGACAACACCAAGATGGGCACCGGTCAGACGGTTTACAACGATGTTACTGCCGTTTATGACCTTGCAGAAGAGATCAACAACGGCGACGGCAAGGGCGAGATCCTTGGCGTTGCTATCTTCCGAGCCGACGCCACCCTTTTGACCGGCGCAAAATATAACCCGGAGGATTCCACCATCACCTTCACGCTGCACAACCAGTATAGCGCAAACAAGGTCTCCAGCTCCGACATGACCAAGCTCACCATTGCCTTGCAAAACGGCATGAAGATCGACACCTCCCGCTTCACAAGCGGCTTGACCGACAAGGACGGCTGGCTCAATACTCCCACCTTCTCCGTCAGCGGCAATACCCTTACCATCAGTGCAAGCGGCAAAACCATCATGAAAGCAGGAACCGGTGAGGCAAGCATTACCATTGCTGTCACAGGAACACCCCATGAGATCAATCCTCCTGCCATCATCCGCGCCTACTGCGCAGGCACCAGCTATTTGGAATACTCTTCCTATTGTGGTCTGCTGCCAGGAAACGAGCATGACTACGAAGGCAAAAAGCTCTCCGATCCCACCTGCACCGAGGCCGGTATCATTTCCTTCGTCTGTAAGGATTGCGGCGACACCTTCGAGTATGAGATCCCGGCTCTCGGCCACGGAAAGACCCAACTTGTGGGCGTAGTCCAAAAGACCTGCACCACCGACGGCTATACCGGCGATACCTATTGCACCGTCTGCAACACCGTACTCAATAAGGGTACTGTTATTCCGGCAACTCATACCTACGGCGATGCTCAGATCGTCGAAGCAACCTGCACCACCGACGGTACGCTCAGCTATGAATGCTCTGTCTGCGGAAACAGCTGTACAGAAGGCATCCCTGCTACAGGACACACCGACACCGAGCTCCGGGGTGCAAAGGAAGCAAGCGCAGATGCCCCCGGCTACTCCGGCGATCTGTACTGCGTTGCTTGTGGCGAAAAGCTGTCCTCCGGCTCCGTCCTCCCTGCAACCGGATCCCAGAGCGCAGAGGGGATCGTTGCCGCATACCTTTGGGCAACTGCTCTGGATGGAAGAAGTGCCGAAGCCATCGTTAAGGAATATGCGCAGCTGGGCTTTACGGACATCTATTTCCTCGTTAAGGGTACAGACGGTATTGTTTCCTGGCAGACCAATGTTTCTAATGCTGTGGAGCAAAACAGCAGCCGCGACTACCTGGGAGAGCTTTGCACCGCGGCCGCACCCTATGGCATCCGCATCCACGCATGGATGATGACAGGCCGCGATAAGCACTACACCACCAATGTTAACACCTCTGCAAGAGCAAAGCACTTCAGAGACACCTACACAGACTCTACCTACTACTATGTCAACCTGCGCAATCAGGCTTATATGGACTATACCAAGGCCTTGATCGAAGAGCTTGTTGCAAATTATGATATCGCAGGCATCCATCTGGACACTATGCGCTACGGCACAATGAACTTCGACTGGGGCAAGGATATGCTGGATGCCTACCTTTTGGGGGGCTACGGCACCATCAGCGACTATAACGAAGCTGTCAAGGCACTTTGCCGGGAAGGTAGCTTTAAGTACAAGTCCGTCACCGGCTCTACACCGGGCTACAACAATGGCGCAAGCTACACCTATTATGTGTGGGCTTCCAGCGGCACCACACCAAGTAGCGGATATACCATTTCGAAACTAATGTGTGCCGATGACTACTACAACACCGACAAGGCATCCACAACCGTCCATTCCGGAAGCGGTGTGGTTTATACCAAAACCACAGGCTACCTCGGTGTACGGGGGCTGAAGAAGCTTCGCATCGACACCGTCACAAACTTTGTTGCCCAAGCGAAGGCCGCTGCCGGAAACAAGCTCCTTACTATGGCACTCATGCCTGAATCGGGAAATAGCAATGAAGCGGGCATCTATTCCTACGGTCAGTATGTTGAAGAGCTTGCAAAGCACGTCGATTACGCTGTGCCTACGACCTATACCTCCGAGTATGGCACGAGTACCTCTTGGCCCGTAACGGTAGCCCAGAACTGCATCAAACGGGGTTGCCCCGTGGTGGCCGCTATTCAGATCAACGAAAGCACCGGCTCCACCCACCCCACAACTGCGATCATTGACGAAGAAGTGACTAATGTCGTCAGCGCAATGGCTTCTAACAGCAACTTGCTCGGTTACGCATTCTCCCGTACCGATTACAAGACCCTGTTTGCAGTGGCAAAGTATGTAAGCGGTAGCGAAGCAAGCGTAGAATTCTATGTTGCAAACCAGTCTATCAATGTGTCCTTTACCGCAACGAAGCTTGTCTTCAAACTCATCAACGGCCTGACCGTTGACACTGCCCAAGGTACCAACGGCATTCTTTCCAACGAAGGCTTCACCGGTACCTGCACCTTTACTGTAAGCTCCGATAAAAAGACTGTGACGATCCACCGCAGTGGTTCGGCCATTCTTTCCTCGGGTGCTGATGCAACCTTCAGCATCGCTGTAAAGGGTACGCCCACAAACGAAGCCGACGGCATTGCTGATGTACAGGTCTATAGCGGCTCTTCCTATGCTACCGAACAGTGGGGCTACTGCTTCAGCAAGGTCGGACACAAGCACTCCTACAACGTGCAGGCTCCCACTCCCGGTTGTTCCGGAGATGCAGTTGCTACCTATACCTGTAGTTGTGGGCACAGCTACACCCAGCTTATCCCTGCAACACCTCACAATTACAACACAGGCGTCCTCACGAAACAGCCCACCTGTGGCGAGGACGGTGAAAAGACCCTGACTTGCTTGACCTGCGGACATACCAGAGTCATTGCATACACCGAAACATTGGCTCACGGTACAACCACCGAGACCGTAATCCAAGCAACCTGCACAGAAAAGGGCGTGATTTCCCAAATCTGCGATATCTGTAAAAAAGCAGTCTCTGTACAGGAAATCCCGGCTCTTGGCCATACAGAAGTCATTGACAAGGCTGTGGCTCCCACCTGTACTGCAACCGGTCTGACAGAAGGCAAGCACTGCTCTGTCTGCGGTGAGATCCTTGCCACTCAGGCAGTTCTTTCCGCAACCGGTCATGCTCCCGTATATACCGACAAGGATGGGGTCTCCCATATCATCACCTGTGAAAACTGCGACTTTACCGAAGAAGTACCTCATATCTATGAAAACGGTCTGTGTATCTGCGGTCGGGTTGAAGTCAAAGAACCTGTTCTGGAAAGCACTTGGAAGTTAGGCCATAGTCTGAATCTGGCAAGTGATATTTCCGTTAACTACGCCATCGGTAGATCTACTCTGGCAGGCTACGATTTGGATTCTATCTACATTCTGGCAGAGATCGACAGCTACAAAGATGGCAAGTATTCCGTTAAAGAAGTGAAGATCCTCCCTGTAGTAAACGGAAGCTATTACTACTTCACCCTGTCCGGACTT
>JAZOXB010000142.1:0-11925 GCA_045659585.1 Faecousia sp.
TCCAGAGCGGTGCCGGCGGACAGATCGGTCAGGATGCCCTGCAGGTAGTCTGCACGGAATCTCTGCTTGTCGGAATCAGTAGAGGAACCGTAAACCAGAGTGATGTCCTTGGTTGCATCGTAGCCATACTCCTCGGGGTTAGCCAGGAGAATGTCGATAGCTTCCTGCATCTTCTGCTTTGCGAGGGTGGGGTTGTAGCCGGTGAGAGCGTCGTATGCGTCCTCGGTGGTCAGACCTGCCAGGTCGCCACCGGACCACATGCCGTCAGCGCCCTGAGTGAAGCCATAAGCGCGGAGGATGCCTTCCTTAGCGATGGTAGCGTTACGGTACTGGCCGCCGTCTTCCAGCTCGGGAGAGTTCTCGATGTCATAGTAGTAAGCAACATTCAGCAGACCGAAGCAGGGAACTGCGGAACCGGGCCAAATCTTCTCAACGATGTCGCTTCTGTTCAGAGCGAGGTTGAATGCATGACGGAATTCCTGAATAGCCAGGATGCCGTTGTTGTTTTCGCTGTTCTTCAGGGTGTTCAGGTTGCTGTACAGCTGCATGCCGAAGGTACCGGTAGAAGTAGAGGTGAAGTAGACATACTTGGAATCCAGGTAGTCAGCGACGTTCTCAGTCTGCAGAGCAGCTTCGTCCAGAGTGCCGTTCAGGAAGCCCATCCACTGGGTAGCGAACTCTTCGATCTTGCGGCAGTTGATAGCAGTAACGTTGTACTGGTTCTTGTACTCTTCCATGTTCCAACCAAACCAGTGCTCGTTCTTCTCGAGTCTGTAGTGGGAACCTGCCTCGAACTCTACGAGCTTGTAGGGACCCCAGCAAGCGGTGGTCTCGAGGGAGGAGTTGTAGTTGGAGGTCCACAGAGTTGCGCCTTCAGCGGGAGCAATCTTGGAAGCCTCGTACTTTTCACGATGTACAACGGGGAGGCTGGAGAAGTAGTAGGGAGCCCAAACGGAGAGGCTGCCGTCTTCCTTCAGGAATTCGTAAGACTTGTCCAGGCAGAGAACGATAGCATTCTCTTCGGGGATAGCGTAGATACCTACGGTTTCCCATGCGATGTCACGGTTGGTGTTCTCGACATAGATAGCAGCGGTGTAGCCGGTACCTGCCTCGAGGTATGCGCCGTAATCTTTGTAGAGCATTGCGCCGGAAACGGGGTCGCCAACGTCTTCGCCGTAAACGGTTTCGTCAGTGATAGCGATCCACTGGGGGCACTCGTTGCCTTCTGCGTCAACGTAGCCTTCTGCGCCCCACATGTTCCAAGGATCAACATAGAGGGTCTCGCCTGCGTCGATAGCTTCCTGCAGAGTTGCATAGCCCAGAGTATCAAAGGTCTCGTAGGTACCTTCCTGGTTCTGGAAGAAGTACAGCTTGGAGTTCTTGATCATCAGGGTATCATAGTAGGTGTTTGCACGGAAGTTCATGAAGTCGGGATCCAGCAGCTGCTGCATGGAGTACTCGAAATCGGCAGCGGTGATAGCGGTGCCGTCGTCCCACTTCAGATCGTCGCGGAGGGTGATCTTCCAAGCATAGCCGCCTTCGGCCTTCTGCTCGTCAGTGTAGCCCCACTTTGCGTCTACGGAAGAAGTAACATCTTCCAGCTTGGATGCTGCAGCGAAGTTGGTGGTGTAAGCACCGGAAACAAGAGCATCCTTGTTGATGGAACCATCTTCATTGTACTTTACATCGTCTTCGAACTTGTAGTCATACTCGAAGAAAGAAGACTGGATGTAGTTCATGATCTGGGTGTCGTTGTTGTCGGCATAGGTGAACTCGTTCCAGTTACTGGGCATAACAGCAGTATAGGTGTTATACTCAGCCTGCTTGTAGCTAACCTGCTCAACAGGGGTTTCTTCGCCGGTCTGACTCTCGGTCGGATCAGCGCTGGTCTGGGACTCGGTGGGATCTACGTCGGTTCCCTTACAACCGGCGAAGAGGGCCACAACCATGACACAGACCAAAATGAGTGCGAGAAGTTTCTTCATTTTGGTTTCCTCCTAATTTTCTTCTTTTAAGTATCCTCTTTCGGAAAGGAAAAACAGTACCGATCCTATACACAAAAGGCACTGTTCCTCCTTGAAGGGACCTTTTAGAGTGCTCTGCACTTAATTGATTTAAAGTACAGAGACTCCTGACGGAATTATACTACAAAAAAGCCTTTATGTCAACACAATTTCTCCCCTTTTTTGGTGTTTTTGGTTGCTGTACATGAAAATAGAATCCTCGTTCATCGTTTTTTGTACAAATCCTCCGTCTTCCTTATTCCCTTCTCATCTAAAACATATTGTTTTGCCAACATTTTTATGTTTATTTTTATATTTTTTCAGAACATTTATGTAATCGCAAACTTTTATACATAAAATATAAACTTCTGTGGTTTTTCTTGCAATTTTCCTTCCCAATAACAAAGATTAGCCATTTTTCTAAATTATTTATATATTTCACTGCTAAAACACAGACTCCCGCAGAAAAAACCTGCAGGAGTCCGTGATTTGTTTTATCCGATAATCTGTCATCGACTACAGGCTCAGTGCCAAAACACAGAACCCCCAAGGCATTAGAGTGATCCGCTCCCCCATTTGGTTGATACCCCTTCCAAAAAGGAGTTCTCCGGATCCGGGCAAATCCCATTCTTCTCCTGTTCGATTGACATATATCTCACAGCATGCCGTATCCGTCTGTCGAATATAACAGAGTCTTCCCTGCCCGGCCTCTTTTATACGGACAGATCCCTTTCTCAACGCTTCTTCGCCGTTTTTCAGTTCTCCCAAGGCACGGAAATAGCTCTGTAGCTTTTTATCCTCACTTCCCCAAGGGAAGGTACGACGACAGTAGGGATCCTCGAAGCCCTCCAGCCCTACCTCGTCCCCATAGTAAATACTGGGCATACCGGGCAAGGTATACTGTAGTAAGGCCCCTAAGCAAAGTTGTTCTCTTGCCGCTTCATAATCCGTAGGCGAAAGACGACGAAGTGCCTTTTCTTCCTTGGAGCCGTCAAAGTCATCTCCCAAAATCGTTAGGATCCGAGGCTTATCATGGGAGCCGAGCAGATTCATAAGACAGTGGAGCACCTGTGGAGGATAGTTTTCCGCAAGGGTCATAACCGCTTCCCCAAAGGCGGTTCCGTCATCCGCACCTTTTACAAAATCCACAATGGCTTTCCGCCAGGGATAGTTCATAACACTGTCCAGTTCTCCGTCTACAAAATATCTGCGAGATACTCCATAGGCACGCTTGTTGGAGGCATCCTCCCAGACTTCTCCCAGAAGGAATGCTTCGGGATTCATGCCACGGATCCGCTTTTTCAGTCGCAGGATAAACGCATCGGGAAGCTCATCGGCTACATCCAAACGGAAGCCATCGGCACCCAGAGACATCCAATATGCCACAACGGAGTCCTCCGCCTCAATGACATAGTCCAAAAAGCCGGGATCCAGTTCGTCCACACAAGGCAGAGAGCGGATCCCCCACCAGGCCTCATAGTCATGGGGGTAGTCCTTAAATTGGAACCAAGTACGGTAAGGAGACTCCGGGTCGCTGACCGCACCGCCACCGAAGTGGCATCGTGCGTCAAAATATCGGCTATGCTCCCCTGTATGAGAGAATACCCCATCCAGGATCACTCGGATCCCCAGTTCGTGGGCTTTTTCGCAAAGCTGTCTGAAATCCTCCTCCGAACCCAGCATAGGGTCGGGGCGTTTGTAATCCGCCGCATCATAACGATGGTTGGAAAAAGCCATTACCACAGGATTCAGATACAGGATCCCTACCCCAAGGGTCTTTAGGTAAGGAAGCTTTTCCTCAATGCCACGGAAGTTGCCGCCGAAGAAGTCATTGTTCCAGTGCTTGTCTTCATCGGGACCGTAGCGGGGCAAGTCGTCCCAATTTTCGTGAATGGTAAAAGGCCCCAGTTTTTCCGTCAGGTCACAGTCCCCGGACTTATAAAATCTATCCGGCAGGATCTGATACATAACCGTACCCACAGCATAATCCGGAACTGTAAAATCCTCCGGCAGGAAGCTCAGCTGCCACTTTTCTCCCTGCTCCATATTGGTTTGGCTTCCCTCTTTAAACAAACGGAAGCTGTCCTCTGCTTTCCCAATACGGAACCAGTAGAAATACAGCCCCGCTTCCATGGTAAAGCTTCCCTGCCAATGACCGTAATCCCCTTCCTCCCTCTCAAGGGCGAATGGAACTTCCCTACAGAGCTGTCCATCGGGATCCTCCAAAATCAGGCTTACACTCACAGCTCCTACATTCACGGGAACAAAAACGGTCATTTTACAGATTTCCCCCCTTCGGAGAGTTCCGAAGGGGGTCTTGTGTTGGGGATCCCTACTGTTATAATGGATCCTCATAATTTACTTTTTCAGGTACCAGATATTGTCTGCATACTCCTCAACCGCACGGTCGGAGGAGAAGAGACCTGCCTTGGCAATGTTGGTCAGAGACATATTGCCGAACTTCCGCTGATCACGGTAGCTTTCTTCAATGTCTCTGTGGACACGAGCGTAGTCCGTAAAGTCGGCTACAGTCATATAAGGATCTGCAGTACCGAAACGGTTGGTCAGCAGACAGCTTACCAGATCGTCGAAGCGCTGCCCCAGAATACCGGAGGTCAGCATGTTAAGAACTTCACGGAGCTCATCGGTGAGGAATTCGTTGGGGTTGTAGCCACGCTGCCACAGTTCCTCGGTTTCATGAGCCTTCATGCCGAAGAGGAAGATGTTCTCGTCCCCTACCTGCTGATGGATCTCTACATTGGCACCGTCCAGAGTACCTACGGTAACCGCACCGTTGATCATGAGCTTCATATTACCGGTACCGGAAGCTTCCTTGCCCGCTACAGAGATCTGCTCGGAGATATCGGCGGCAGGAATGATGATCTCTGCCAGAGAGACCTTATAATCCTCGATAAATACAACCTTCAGCTTATCACGAACATCTGCATCGTTGTTGATGAAGTTGGAAACGGCACAGATCAGGCTGATGATCTGTTTTGCACGAACATAGCCTGCAGAGGCCTTTGCCGCAAAGATAAAGGTACGAGGCACATAGTCCCCCTTGGGGTTGGCCTTGATCTTGGTGTACAGGTGAAGAACATGGAGAATGTTCAACAGCTGGCGCTTATACTCATGGAGACGCTTGATCTGGATATCAAAAATAGAGTCGGGGTCAACACGGACACCGTTCTGCTTGGCGATCAGATCTGCAAGGCGAGCCTTGTTGAAGCGTTTGATCTCACGAAGGTTCTTCAGAACCGTTGCATCATCATGGTACTTAAGGAGCTTCTCCAGATCCCGTGCATCCCGCTTGAAGCCGTCTCCGATGATATCGGTGAGGTAGTCCGTAAGCTTGGGATTGGACTGGCACAGCCAACGACGGTATGCGATACCGTTGGTAACGTTGATGAAACGATCGGGGGTGATCTGACAATAATCACGGAAAATACCGTTACGGAGAATATCCGTGTGGAGCATGGAAACACCGTTGACCTTATGGCAAGCTGCCAGGCACAGATTTGCCATACGGATCTCGCCGTTGGCGATCACTGCCATATAATCGATACGACCCCAGTCATTGGGATAGATCGTATTCAGGTGAGCTACCAGTCTGCGGTTGATCTCCTGACAGATGGAATATACACGAGGCAACTGCTCACGGAACAGGTCTACACTCCAGCGTTCCAGAGCCTCGCTCATAACGGTATGATTGGTATAGGACAGAGTCTTGCAGGTAATGGCCCATGCCGCATCCCAACCGTAGCCGTGGTCATCCACCAGCAGACGCATAAGCTCGGGGACGCAGAGGGCAGGATGGGTATCGTTAATGTGGATGGCTACCTTATCGGCAAGGTTGTCAAAGGTATGATACTTCTTGAAGTGACGCTTCAGAATGCTCTGCAAGGAAGCGGATACCAAGAGGTACTGCTGCTTCAGACGCAAACGCTTGCCCTGAATATGGTCATCTGCGGGATAGAGAACCTTAGAAATCGTCTCTGCCATGGCGTTCTGCTCCAAAGCACGAACATAATCGCCACGGGAGAAGGCCGCCATATCAAAGCTCTGAGGCAGCTTGGCACTCCACAGGATCAGACGGTTGACAGCCTCGCTGTCGTATCCGGAAATAAACATATCGTGAGGTACTGCGGTAACTGCATTATAGCCCACCTGTGCTACACGGAATTTTCCGGTCTCATCGACCCATTCCCGAACCTCTCCGCCGAATTTGACCTCTACAGCATCATCCTGACGGGGTCGGAGCCAAACATCGCCCATTTCCAGCCAGTTATCGGGGAATTCCATCTGCCAGCCATCAACGATCTTCTGGCGGAAGATGCCGAATTCATAGCGGATAGAGAAGCCGGTCACACTGTGTCCCAAACCGGTAGCCGCATCCATATAGCAGGAAGCCAATCTACCCAGACCACCGTTGCCCAGACCTGCATCGGGCTCAATGTCGTACAAATCATCAATGTTGACACCGTACTGTGCAAGACCTTCACGGCAGGCCGCTTCCATGCCCAGATTGTACAGATTGTTCCGCAGGTTGGTACCTACCAGGAACTCCATAGACATGTAGTAAACTTCCTTGGTCTGGTTTTCCTTATTCTGCTTGTTGAACCGGTGATTCTTCTCTGTTAGGATATTGCGAACCATAACGCAGAGAGCACGGTAGATCTGCTTCTCGGCGGCATCCTTGATCTCTACACCGTATAGGCGCAGAAGAGTCTGATTCAGTTGTTCCATAAGATCGGGGCAAGATTCACTCACAATGATTTCCTTGGGGTTGCTTTTTTTCATAGGGTCCTCCAAAAATGTTCTATGCAATTCCGATCCCTTTGAGGGACAGGTCACAGGCCGTCCCTCAAAGGATCTGTTGCGATTTTCTTCATTGAATGATCGGTCACTCCGCAAGGAGTTCTCGATACAGACGCAGGTATTCTCCTGCAGGGACACGCCAACTGAAATCAGTTTCCATGTCTCTCTTTGCAAGAGCTTTAAAGCCCTCACGATCATTATAATACATTCCTACTGCCCGTTCAATGGCATCCAGGAAGTCATCACCGTTGTAGCTTTGGAAGGTGAAACCTCTTCCCTCTCCCGTTTCGTGATTATAGGGAAGGACCGTATCCTTCAAGCCACCGGTAGCGGCAACCACAGGCACCGTACCGTAGCGCATAGCAATGAGCTGAGACAGGCCGCAAGGCTCGGACTTGGAAGGCATCAGATACAGATCCGCACCGGCATATACGCGACTTGCAAGAGCGGGATCAAAGGCCAGACAGACCGCTACCTTGCCGGGGTTTTCCTTGGCAAGTACACCGAGTGCATACTCATACTGCTTATCACCGGTTCCCACGATCACCAGCTGGATATTCATCTGCACCAGTCTCTGAGAAATATAGCACAGAAGATCGATACCCTTGTGCCCTGCCAGACGGGTGACCATAGCCAGAATAGGAGCATCGGAACGAATGTCCAAACCCATTTCCTGTTGCAGAGCCAGCTTGCAAGACTTTTTGCCTTCCATATCCTTGGCAGAGAAGTGAACCTTCAGTGCAGGGTCGGTTTCGGGATCATAGACAGTGGTGTCGATGCCGTTGACGATACCGCACAGACGATTACTGCGAAGGATATCATCCAGCTTGTGGGCATAATAGGGATAGCACAGTTCCTTGGCGTAGCTGTTGGAAACGGTAGATACCATGTCTGCAGAAACAATGGCACCCTTCATCATATTCACTGCTCCGTCGAATGCCATAATACTGCGATAGCTTTCCGGCAGACCCAGGGTATTATCAAAGAAATCATAGCCTGCCCACCCCTGATATTCTACATTGTGGATGGTGAAAACGGTCTTGGTATCGGGGCACCAATTCTGATACAGTGCTTTGCAGTATACAACTGCCATGGAAGCCTGCCAATCGTGGCAATGGAGTACATCGGGCTTAAAGTCCAGATAGTACAGCGCAGCCATAGCCGCCTTGGAAAAATAGGCAAATCGTTCACCGTCGTCAAAGTCACCGTATACCGTGGTACGACCGCCGAAATAATAGTCGTTGTCAATGAAATAGACCTGGAGCTTCTTCTTGCGGGTCTTCAGGCGGAAGATGCCTACATAGCTCTCACGCCAGGCAAGATCCATGGTGAAATTGCCAACGGGCTCCAGCTCAAAGCGTGTGCCTTCTTTCAGCTTTTTGTAAAGGGGAAGGAAGAGAACCACTTCATTGCCACGCTCTTTGGCAAGCTCTCCGGGAAGAGCCTGCATCACATCTCCCAAACCACCGGTCTTGACATAAGGGGCGGCTTCAGAGGCGATCATTGCGATTCTCATAGCTTAACTCCTCTTTTTACAACATAGGGATGGTTCTTGGTTCCGGTGAACTTGGCACCTGCGGGAACCACGACATCCTTATCCAGAATGACATAGCGGAGCTTTGCACCCTCGCCGATGACAGTATCCTGCATGATGATGCTATCCTCGACCTCTGCATCCTTGCCCAGCTGTACGCCACGGAAGAAGATGCACCGTTCGGCTTCGCCTTCCAGCTTGCAACCATCGGCTACGATACAATCGTTGATCTCGGCATCCTCACCGTAGTAGGAGGGAACCTCGTCACGAACCTTGGTGTAAATGGTCAAGTCGGGGTTGCCGAAGAGACCGCGGCGAACCTCGGGCTTCAGGAGAGCCATGGAATTCTCAAAGAATTCCTGAGTACTCTCGTTATACAGAGCCAGACCGTCGAAACGGTAGGCATTGATGGTCAGAGCCTTCTTATTAAACTGAGGGATCAGGAAGTCCCGCTCCAGACGATAGTGTGCATGAGCAACAGCTTCTTCTACCTGTTTCATGAGATATTCACGCTTGATAACGAAAATACCCATGCCTGCAAGATAATCGCTTTCGGGGCAATGGTCGCAGACCACATCTTCAATGATACCCTCTGCATTTTCGCGAACAGCCAGATCCAACTGTTTTTCGCCGTTGCATACGCCGTCCTTTACAACTACGGTGATATCCGCACCGGAAGCTACATGAGCCTCAACAATGGGACGGAAGTCCATAGCGCACAGAACGCCGCTGTCTACCAGAACCACATATTCTTCCTTGGAATATCTCAGGAAGTCCATAGCGGTATGAAGGGCTTCCATCTTACCACGGTACTGTGCATTGTTGCCGGTAGAGAAGGGAGTCAGGTATTCCAAGCCGCCTTCCATAAGCTCCAGATCCCATTCCTGACCGGATCCGATGTGGTTCATAAGGGACTGATAGTTGTTCTTGGTAATGATGCCGATATGACGAATACCGGAGTTGGTCATGTTAGACAGAGAGAAGTCCACCTGACGATAACGACCGCCGTAAGGCAGAGATGCCATAGTGCGCTTATTGGTCAAATCGCCTAAGGAGCTGTCATAAATATTGGCGAAAATAATACCCATAGTAGTCATGATGGTGTTCCTCCTCTTGATTAGTAAATTTCACCGGGCTTGACACACTGATTGACTTCAATGGTCTTGCTCTTGCCGATCACCGCAATGGACTTTTCCTCACCCTCGGGGAAGGCACCGCCTACAACGGCGTTAGCACAAATACGGCAGTCCTCACCAACGATGGCATGGCGAACAATCGCACCGCTCTCAATGACAACATTGGGCATAATGACGCTGTCTTCTACCAAAGCACCCTCGGCAACGGTACAGCCGGTGGAAATAATGGAATGCTTCACGGTGCCGTAGATCTCACAGCCTTCTGCGATGAAGCAATTGTCGGTTTCCGCCTTCTTGGACATGAAGGTAGAAGGCATAGCATAGTTACGAGCATAGATACGCTTGCCGGGTTCACCGTAAATATTGAATTCGGGTTCCTCGCCCAGAAGCTCCATGTTAGCCTCCCACAGGGAGTTGATGGTGCCTACATCCTTCCAGTAGCCTTCAAACTCATAAGCAAAGAGACGGTGTCCTGCGTTGAGAATGGCGGGGATCACGTTCTTGCCGAAATCGTTTTCACTCTCGGGATCTTCTTCATCTGCAATGAGGAACTTCTTCAGAACGCTCCATTTGAAGATGTAGATACCCATGGAAGCATTGGTGCTCTTGGGAACCTTGGGCTTTTCTTCAAACTCATAGATAGAGCCGTCGGGATTGGTGTTCATGATGCCGAAGCGGCTGGCTTCCTCAATGGGAACAGTACGAACAGCGATGGTGCAATCGGCGTTGTTCCGAATGTGATCCTTCAGCATGGCGGCATAGTCCATCTTATAGATGTGGTCGCCGGACAGGATCAGGACATTGTCGGGGTCATATCTTTCAATAAAGGGAATGTTCTGGTAAATGGCATTTGCGGTACCCTTGTACCACTCAGACTTGTTGCTCTTGGCGTAGGGAGGCAGAACCTGTACGCCGCCGTGAGAACGGTTCAAATGCCAGGGCTGTCCGTTGCCGATGTACTCGTTGAGCTCCAGAGGCTGATACTGGGTCAGAATGCCTACGGTATCGATGCCGGAGTTCACACAGTTGGACAGGGGGAAATCGATGATCCGGTACTTCCCCCCAAAGGGGACTGCAGGCTTGGCGGTATTCTCCGTCAAGACCATCAAACGGCTACCCTGGCCGCCTGCCAGCAGCATGGCTACGCAATGCTTCTTCTGAAAGTTCATGCTCATCTCTCCTTGTATTGATAAAAATAATATTGTTGTATATGGAGACCGGGTTCCTCCCGGTCGGGTTCCTAAGGTTTGCGAGGATTTACGATCCTCTTATAGTAAGTGGTGGACAAAGGCGGTACCGTAAAGACACCGCTGTAAGGTAAGTTGTGGAAGGGTGTTTTTTCCGCAACCACAATAGGCAGATCCATGTCTGTGCCACCGAATCGCCCGTCATCTCCCGACAGGATCGCTTCGTATTCTCCCATGCGAGGCAGACCCAATCGATAGTTCTCGCGAGGTACGGGACAGAAATTACAGATGGCAATGATCTCACGGCTCCGTCTGTCAATGCGGCGGAATGCCAAAACGGAATTGTCGCAATCATCCATACAGATCCATACAAAGCCACCGTCTTCCGTATCATTGTTCCACAAACAGCTGTCCTTGACGTACAAACGATTCAGCTCCCGCACATAGTCTCGGAATTGCTTATGACGCTCATAATCCAGAAGCTCCCATTGCAGAGCCCCTCGAGGCTCCCAATGATCGAACTGTGCAAACTCATTGCCCATGAAGCTAAGCTTCTTTCCGGGGAATGCCATCATAAAGCCGTAAAAGGCTCGCAAGCCGGCAAACTTATCGTTATAGTCACCGGGCATTAGGGAAATCAGAGGACCGTCCTCCCGTGACAGCGTGTGAGGCAGAGTTAGAACGAAATTCTCCGCATAGGCATATTCCATGGAGGTCGTCAGTCTTGCGTGACTTCCCTTCCTCCACAGAGGATCCAGTCGAAGATATTCCACCATATCCTTGAGCCATCCCATATTCCACTTGTACAAGAAGCCCAAGCCTCCGTCGTAGTCCGGTCTGGACACCAAGGGGAATGCGGTATGCTCCTGTGCAATGGTAATGGCATTGCGACGGGTGGAGAAGATCGCACGATTCGCCTTCCGCAAGAAGGCAATGGCATCCAGATTCTCTTTTCCGCCGTAAACATTGGGATGATAGCTTTGCCTGTCATAATTCAGGTACAGCATGGCGGTTACAGAGCCGATGCGAACACCGTCCCCATGGAACAGACCCATCCAGAATATGCCGTTGGACATCAGGAAAGAATGAACCTGACTCTTACTGAAATCAAAGATCCGTCCCTTCCCTTCCGGCAACTCATTCATAAGGCTGTCCATGGATTCGTAGCAGCAGCTTCCGTCAAAATCATAAAGCCCCTGCTCCTCCTTGGGGAATGCATAAGGATTCCATTCAAAAAGGACACCGAT
>JAZOXB010000143.1:0-2454 GCA_045659585.1 Faecousia sp.
AAACCAATACCGAGTCATAAATTCTCCTTCTCTTTTGTCGTATTTCGTAAGCTCGGCAAGCCAAAAGGTGCCCATGATCCTCTAAACTCTCCTGCTAACTCCCAACCCCTACTGCCCTCTCAGTCAGCTACGCTGACAGCTTTCCCAGAGGGAGAGCCAAGGGCGTGCACGGACTTGGGAACAGCTCGATAAACGGGAATTGGAACATCAAATTATAATGGCCTTTTGCCCATATTTTACAGTCCCCTGCGTAGCCACACCCCTTTATTCTTTCCTCGCTCCAAAAGAGGAATAACCGGGAATCGACAGGTAGGACGATGGGATTGGGGACTACTTGACGGAAGGGATCTGATGCTATATAATAGGGATACGGAGGTGATATCATGCCCTTTGAGATCATTCGCAACGACATTGCCAATGTACAAGCCGATATTATTGTGAACACAGCCAATCCTCACGCCCTTGTAGGTGACGGCACCGATGCCGCCATTCACGCCAAGGCAGGACCCCAACTTTTGGAGGCACGGAAGAAAATCGGTGACATTCTCCCCAGTCATTGTGACATTACCCCTGCCTACGGCTTAAATGCCAAATATGTGATCCATACCGTTGGCCCTGTTTGGCAAGGAGGCAACGCCGGAGAAGAAGTCCTGTTGGAGCAGTGCTTCCGCGGCCCTTTGGAATTGGCTGTTTCTTGTGGATGCAATTCTATTGCATTTCCCCTGATCTCCACGGGAACCTACGGCTTCCCTAAGGACAAAGCCCTCCAAATCGCCATCGGTGTGTTCAGTTCCTTTTTAATGGAGCACGAGATCTATATTTATCTGGTGGTTTGGGATCGAGTGGCTTTTTTATTGTCCCGGAATCTGTTCCATGATGTGAGATCCTATATTGACGAGCATTATATCAGCCAATCTTCCATAGAGGTATGGGATCACCTTTCCAACACCCTTTCCCGTGGGGATATTGACAGCTGTAGCAGACCTTCCCGTGGCAGATCCCGTCCCCCAAAAGGAAATATCCCCCCTCCTCCTGTTTTTGCCTCCGCAAAGGCTATGTCCTGTTCCCCTAAGGCTTTAGAGGAGAAAGAAAAAATCGAAAGCATCCCCTCTTTGGATGAGCTTCTGTCCCAAACCGATGCAGGCTTCTCCGAGACCCTGTTAAAACTCATTGATCAAACAGGAAAAAAGGATTCTACCATCTATAAAAAGGCCAATGTGAGCAAACAACATTTTTCCAAGATCCGCAACAACCCCGACTACAAGCCCACAAAAGCCACCGCAGTTGCGTTCGCCATAGCCTTGGAGTTGGATTTGGAGCAAACCAGAGATCTTATTGGCAGAGCGGGATACGCCCTGACAAACAGCAGTAAATTTGATGTGATCATCATGGACTTTATTTCTCGCGGCAATTACGATATGTTCGAGATCAATATGACACTATTTGAGTTCGATCAGATCACTCTCGGTGTATAAACCAATCCCTTTCCCTATTGGGGGGAAGGGATTTTTATATCCGAAAAAGTCCCCTGCCGGTTGACCCTTTTTTGTTTTTCTTATGTTAAAATACAGACACAAACTAAAAATAACGAACAGGAGGACACAAGAATGAAGAAGAATTTGACCGAGCTCGTATTTATCTTAGACCGTAGCGGATCCATGGCAGGGTTAGAGCAAGACACCATCGGCGGTTTCAACTCCATGGTGCGAAAACAGCGCGAGGAAGAGGGCGAATGCTACATTAGCACCGTGCTTTTCGACAACCACAGCGAGGTGATCCACGACAGAGTCCCCTTAGATCGGGTGCCTATGCTAACGGATAAGGAATATTATGTCCGTGGCTGTACCGCGCTGCTGGATGCCGTAGGCAGTGCAATCCGACATATTGCCATGGTTCACAAGTATGCACGGGATGAGGATCGTCCGGAAAAGACCCTCTTTGTCATCACCACAGACGGCATGGAAAATGCAAGTCACACCTATAACTACGAAAAGGTGAAGGAAATGATCGCCCACGAAAAAGAGAGCCACGGATGGGAGTTCCTGTTCCTGGGTGCCAACATCGATGCCGCTAAGGAAGCCGGCCGTTTCGGGATCAACGCAGATCGTGCAACCAATTATCACGCTGACCACAAGGGAACCCGGGTGGTATACGAAAGCCTGACCGAAGCCATTCGCACTTACAGATCCGCTCCCTGTATGGCAGGCAATTGGAAAGATAATATCGAATCCGACTACAACAAACGGAAATAAGCACCAAAAAGGACACTGTCTTCTTCCCGAAGCAGTGTCCTTAATTTGTCCAAAAGTATAGAAAAGGAACTGTCGATTTGACTCGGCAGTTCCTTAGATTTATTTTAAATTACACCAGCTCGATGATAGCCATCTCAGCTGCGTCGCCACGGCGAACGCCGATGCGAACAACGCGAGTATAGCCACCGTTACGCTCTGCGTA
>JAZOXB010000144.1:0-10116 GCA_045659585.1 Faecousia sp.
CAGTTCCGGCATATTATAATAATTGGCAAACCAGTGGAGGATGGCACTGTCTCGGAAGGGAGAGCCGCCGTCACCGAAATTAAAGCAATTGGTATATCCGTTGATTCCTAAAAGATAGGAGCCGGATTCTTTGATGCCCGGTTCTTGGGACAGACCGAAATCCGTTCCCAAAACGCTGTGGAGGGTATCAATGAGGAATACGGTAAAGGCAACACCTGCAATATAGTAGCCGGGGCCCTCGGGATAAGAACCGGCAGGGGCATATTGGAAGGAAAGAGGGATATTTTTAACAGCATTGGCAAGAATGGTAGCACATTCTGAAGGGTAATCTTCAAAAATGGCTGCTGCACCCACAGAAATACCACCGTTGCACCATGGATTCCAGTTGTTCACCTTTTGCATAGCGTTATTGGGAGGGGGATCTTGGGTAGCAATGCCGTTTTTGTACAGGCCGTTTCGAACGGTCTTTCTCTGGGAGGCGCTCATATAGTGATAGAGCCAGTCGTAGCCGATGCCTACACCGTAGCTCATTTGGGCAGTATCTAAATAGTGGGTGGAATTCCAATCCTTAAAGGAGCAGACATTGATCATTTCCTCTACGGCTCGTTTGGCGAAACGGTCTTCTCCGCTGATCTGATAGGTCATAGCCAGCCATGTGATGCGGAAGGTTGCCTCGTTGGAAACCGTAAGGATGCTCTTGTTGTCGGGCTTTTCGTAGATGCACAGGGGCTTTTCCAGGGTATCCACGCTGTAGCTGTAAATACGGGCATACCACATTTTCATATAGGGATCTGTTTGCACGAGTTTACGGATCCGGGCGAAATCATCGCTGTTTGCCATAATGCGAGGATGGACATCCTGTGACCGTGCTTCAAACAGAGATCGGATGGTAGAAGCCGAAGGTGTATCCGCAGCGGCCTGTGCCTGTGGTATAGCCACAGCAGGTAACAAGCTCAGAACCATTACGAAGATCAGTAGATAAGAAAGCAGCTTTTTCATATAGAACCCTCCTATGTGATCCGATTATAAATAGATAATACTATTTTTTTCCTGAAAATGTCAAGGATTATTTATGCCGGTAAACGGGAACTTGAAGATGGGAAAAGGCTCTGTTGGGGAAGGGACTTCCCCAACAGAGCCTTTGGGCTTTAGATCCGGATTTTATTTTGCGAAATAAGCTTTTGCACTGTCGCTGTAAGCGAAAAGGGCTTTGCACAGATCCAGCAGGGTTCCCTCTTTGTTGTTGCCGTAGGTGTCGGGGCTGTAGCGAACAGTCCGGGATACACGGGTATCCCCTTCGTAAATGGCCACATCCATGATGGTTCTCATCTCTGCAGCCAGGAGACCGTCGAAGCTGAAGGCATAGCGATTCTGAGCGGCATCATATACTTCGGGGCCGGTTACGATGGCATGAGAGATCGTTCCCTTATAGTTGATATAATGGACCTTCATAGTCAGATCTTCAGGCTTTCCCGGGTAGCTTCCAAGTTCAAAGATAAACTTGACGGCGATCTTGGATTCCAGATTGAGGGACTTGCCAAGCCATGTGATGGCGGGAGCTTCCAGATCGTTCATGGTTTGGTTGTTGTTGCCGAAGGTAACGGCATCCATGTCGCTGAGATAAGACTTGTGAGCATCTGTCATAGCGGAGTCTGCAAGTGCATCGGTGCGATATCCCTTGAAGATCTGTGCAGTAGCACCGTAGCGGAGCAGATCGGCGCAGAGGATCTTCAGACTTTCGGAAGCGGTCGCCTTGTTCAGCTGAGCATAGGCATAGTCCGCAATACTGTACTCATCTGTACCGGAGTAGTAGGGCTGATCTTCCTTAGTGCCATAAAGGACAGAGGAAATGTTGTTGTTCATGTGTACTGCGGTCAAGCCGGTCAGAACGAAGTAATAATAACTGCCCTGATCTACGGGGAGGAGGCGAATGGTATTCGATCCGGTCTGCTCGTTCCCCTCATAAACGGGGACGGTGGCTTCCAGATAGACCGTAGACATATCGAAGCCTTCCAGCTGAGCCTTTGTAACGGCAAAGTTAACAGAAATATCACTTGCCAAATTCAGAGTATGACCGATTTTGATGTTAGCATCTAACATAGGTTCCTTTTCATCGGGAACCTCGGGCTCAACGGGAACGTCGGGCTCCATGGGAGTGTTTTCCCATGTGAGGACAGGATAACCCTTGTTAATGCCTTGAACATCGGGTTCATAGGCGGCACCCAAAACGGAGGCATATCCCTTGAGAGTTTCGCCGCTGATTTGCTCTGTAGCGGTCATGGAAAGCTTTGCTTTGGTTCTTACAAGGATCACAGTTCCTACGCTGTAGCAGTTTTCTGTAACAGCCCCTGTGGTGGACTCGTTTACCACGCCCAGAAGTCCGTAGTAGTTTCCTACGTTGTAGCAGTTGCGGATGATGGTGTTATGGGCATCGCTTGCCAAATAACCAATGAGGCCCGCTGTGTTGGTGGTACGCTTTTCCGCATTGATAATGCCCATGTTATAGCAGTTTTCCAGAACACCGTTAGAACCGCTGACCATGGCAGCGAAAGCACCGCTGTCGCTGTCTGCATAGACCATAGCCTTGTTGTAACAGTTGCGGATGATGGTGCCCTTCTGAATGACGGAGGCAATGCCGGCAGAGCGGGTATAGCCCATAACGGTAC
Organism: Faecousia sp.; assembly: GCA_045659585.1. Lineage (GTDB taxonomy): Bacteria > Bacillota > Clostridia > Oscillospirales > Oscillospiraceae > JAZOXB01. The sequence continues at coordinate 2,667 of JAZOXB010000144.1, forward strand.
CGCTTTCGATACCTACATTCTGAATCACTGCGCCGTTGGCATAGCCGAAGAGACCGCCATAGCCCAGATCCAGTTCCATAACATTCAAATTACGGATCACATGACCCTTTCCGTCAAAGGTGCCACGGAAATAATAGTTGCTGGTTTCGTCCTTACCGCCGATGGGAAGGAATACACGGTTCTCCAAATCAATATCAGCGGTCAGCTCTATGGTTTTGCCACTGAAATCGGTGCCCTTCCGAACCATATAGGACAGAAGACGAAGCTGATCTGCAGATCCGATCTGATAGACTCCGTCCTTCCGGGGCAGGGTGGTGGATCTACTGCCGTTTTCCCATGCGAGAACAGGGAATAGTCTGTTTGCGGCAAAATAGTCTTCTGCAAAGGCTGTGCCTAAGGTTGCTACAGAACCGCGGAGGTTTGCGGCGGTGATCGTCTTTGTGTTGGTCAGAACCAGTGCGTTGGTACTGCCTACAGCTGCTACGGTATCAATGGTGTAGCAGTCTGTAACAGAGCCGGTTGCATTGGCGGAAGCAGAACCGACGATGCCGTAGCCCACTCGTCCTGCATTGTAGCAATTGCGTACGACTACATTGACAGCCGCTCCGGCATAATAGCCTACAATGCCTGCGGTGGTGCCGCTTCCTCCGGTGGAGCCTGTATTATAGCAGTTTTCTATGGTGGAGTCAGAGCCGCTTGCCATACCAAGGATGCCACCTACACAGGATTTGCCACAGATATTTGCCTTACTGTAGCAGTTTTTAATGGTCACATTGCTACGGAGGGTGCCGGCAATGCCGCCTACCTTTCCTTCACCTGTGACGATTCCGCTTTCAATACCGAAGTTCTGTACAACGGCATTGCTCAAATCGCCGAAGAAGCCTACATAGTAGTTTCCGGCAGTGATGGACAGATTAGATACGCTATGGCCGTTTCCGTCAAAGGTTCCGCTGAATTTTGTGGAACTGGAGCCATCGGCAGAGGCGTTGCCTCCAATGGGGATCCATTCTTCCCCTTCCAGATCGATGTTCTCCATAAGGCGAACGGTTTTGGCACTGAAGGATACGCCCTGTTCGTTGACCATATAGGCAAAAGCGCGAAGCTCTTGAGGAGTGCGGATCTCATAAATGCCCTCGGCGTTGGGGGTAAGTGCCATCATATTGGGGCTCTTATAGGTGTTGACATTGAGAACAGGATAGCCACCGTTTTGAGGAATATAATCGTCAAGACGGAAGGCGCTACCCAAAGCATCTACCTTGGCTTTCAGGTTAGCGGCAGATTGAGAGGAGCTGCTCTTTAAGGTATAGCCTGTAGAGGAATATACAAGAGAAGGACCGCTGAGAGCGTAGGAGTTGGTAATGGTCAGATCTGTTACAGCGGAGTTGATGCTGCAGACCAGACCACCGTTATTTTTGCCGTTAAGGGTGCAGGCAGCATAGGAATTGGTGATCTTGGAGCCGCTTCCGCTGCTGGAATAATATGCTACCAAGCCACCGGCATTGCTGTCGGAAGAAATGTTGCTCTTTGCATAGGAATTTTCAATATTGAGCTTGGATGCCATACCTACCAGGCCACCTGCATTGTTGGTGCCCTCTACGGTAGCTCGGCTGAAACAGTTGGAAATGGTTCCGGAAGCAGTGCCGCAGAGACCGCCGGTCTTGTTAGAACCCTTTACACTGCCGGAGGTAATACCAAAGTTTCGAATGGTTCCGCCACTGGTACCGAAGAAGCCTACATAGTAATTTCCTGTAGAAATTTTCAGATTGGACACGGTGTAGCCCTGTCCGTCGAAGGTTCCCTTGAAGGATTTACCGGCAGTGTCTTCCAGTCTGTTGCCGCCGATGGGCACCCATTCTCTGGAATCCAGATCAATGTCTCTGCCCAAACGAATGGTTTTGCCGGAAAAATCGTCCTTGCCGGTGTTGACCATAAAGGCAACCAGTCGCAGCTGCGCCGCTGTGGTCAAAACCAAATCTTCGGGGAGGGTAGTGGTGCTTTGCCAAGTCAAAACGGGATAGCCGTCATTGATCCACTCACAGTCGCTTATGTAGGCACTGCTCATGCTTCCGGCGGCGGCCACCATCTGGGAAGCCTTCCACTTTCCGTTGCCGGAGTAGGCTTCCAAGGAAGCGTTGTCTGTGATCTCGCTGCTCTTAATGGATGCGGTAGAACGGCAATTTTTCACGGTGATTTTTGTAATGGGATTGGTGGAGCCGGTGTTGTAGAAGCCAATAAGGCCTGTTTTGCCGGTGGTGTCAGACAGGGCACCTACGTGATAGCAGGCATTGATGTCAGCGGTGGTGTTGCTGGCAATATATCCAACAACGCCCCCTGCAATACTGGCGGAGGATTTGATATAGGCATTGTTATAAGAAGATGTAATACTGCAGTTTCCGCTCATCTGTCCCACCAAACCGCCGCTGTAGCCACCGGAGGAGATGACATTTGCCCGATTGAAGCAGTTCTTGATGGTCACGTTGGTGCCGTAGCCTGTGAGACCGGCGGAGGCCTTGCCACCGAAGACCATACCGCTTTCGATGCCGAAGTTGGTGATGGTAGCCTTGCTGGAGCTGCCGAAGAAGCCTACCCCCTCCCCGGAAGGAGCGAAGATCAGGAGATTCTTCACGGTATGGCCGTTTCCGTCAAAGGTGCCGTTAAAGGAGTAGCCGGAGCCGTTGCCACCAATGGGACGGAAGGAGCGCCCCTTCATATCAATATCCGCCATGAGACGGACGGTCTTGCCGGAGAAAGTGGTTCCCTCTGAGACCATCTTGGAAAGGAGGCAAAGCTCTTCTAAATTGTGGATCTCATACACACCCTCGCTGTTGGGAAGGAGGGTGGCAGTGGGATCGCATTCCTTCAGGAGCTTGCCGGTATTGGAGATGCCGTAGGTAGGCAGAGACTTACCGGTGTCACTTTCATCCAATACGGGGGTAAAGAAAACAGTAATAGAGGCAGAGGTAGTTTTGGTCAGCTTAATGGCTAACTTCTTGTAGTCCTCGTTGGCGTTCTGACCGCTGGGATTGGGGGAAGAGGATAGGGGCGTAGCGGCCATCTGGGTGAACTTTGCATTATCGGGGGATGCGATTTGTGCAAGGAGAGTCTTGCCCCCTCTGGTCAGGGTAGCGGTCTTTCCATCGGAAGAGATGGTGATTTTTGCCTTGGTATGGGCAAACCAGTAAATGGTAGAGGCGGAAGAGCAGGTGATCTCGTCCCGGAGTCGGACGCGGGTGCGGTTATCAAAAAGGGCAAGAGAACGCTTGACAGCAGTAGCACCGCAACCGTCATAGGCGTTCTTCATATTGATGGTAGCATAGCCGCCGTCATAAGCGCTCTGATAATCGGTGATCTGACACTTGGCATCTACATCCTGTCCGCCGTAGGAGGTGGGATTGATAACGAGGGTGTTCTGTCCCTCGGTACGCTTGCGGTAATAGGTCCAGCGGCCACTGGTTTCGCTGGTTCGGGACATATAATTAGGTAGATTGTAGTTGTCCTTGCCCAATTCTTCGAACCAGGCAACGCCCATAGCTTCCATAACGAAGGTGCCGATGTCTAAGTCTGTGTGGTTGGTCTGGTTACTGCCGGACTTAATGGCGGCATAAATCTGATGGGCATCTTCGGGGAAGCTGCGGAAGGAGGCAACACTTTCGTATTCATCACTCATGACCAGGTAGTCTGTCTGACGGTCATCGAAGGATTTTCCTTCCACCAGTTCCGGATTGTACCAAATCAGAGACAGGAAAACATCATATCTGCCGTTGTTGGTCTGCATCTCTCTCTGGTACAGAGACAGCTCCGGCATGTTGTAGCGGTTTGCATACCAGTGGAGGGCGGCGTTGTCCTTCAGGGCAAAAGCACCGTCACCCCAGTTAAAGGTATACAGGTAGCCGTTGGTTGCAATGAGGAAATTGCCGGATTCCTTCATGCCTTGGATCTCGGCAAGACCGAAGTCTGTACCCAAAACGGTTTCCAAGGTGTTGATCAGGCAAACAGTCATGCCTAAGCCTACATTAGAATAGTCAGGGCCTTCCGGATAGGAGCCGGAGGGGGCGAAGAGCATGGAGTTTTGGATGTAAGAGACGGCGTTGGATAAGATAGCGGCGCATTCTACGGGATGGTCTTCAAAAATTGCCGCCGCAGCAACGGCCAGACCGCCGTTACACCAGGGGTTCCAGTTATGGGTAACGATTATTTTGCTCTTATGGTCCGGAGCGGTGGAAACTCCGTGATTGTAGATCGCATTCATAACGGTTTTCCGCTGGGAGGCGGTCATATAGTGATACAGCCAGTCATAGCCTAAGCCTACACCGAAGCTCATCTGTGCCGTATCCAGATAATGTGAGGGGTTCCAGTCCTTAAAGCCACAGACGTTCAGCATTTCCTTTACGGCTCTGTCTGCGAAACGGGCCTCACCGCTGATCTGGTATGCCATGGCGAGCCATGTAATACGGTTGGTGGCGTTGTTACAAACGCTGAGCAGACGTTTGCCGTCGGGGATATCGTAAGTAAGCACAGGCTCTGCAAGGATCTCTACACTGTAGTTATAGATACGGGTGTAGAGGGTCTTCATGTAGGGGTCTGTTTCCACTAATTTACGGATTCGATCGAAATCCTCCTTGTTAGCGAAAATACGGGGATGGACACCTTCGGAACGGGCTTCGAAGAGGGAAGTGACCGTTGAAGTGGATGCACTGGGAGCGGCGTCTGCCGTGGGGATCCCTATGGCAGGGAGCAGGCCTATGAGCATCACCAGAACCAGAATGAGGGAACAGATTCGTTTGTACATAACATGCCTCCTATATGTCCCGAAAAATGGGACTTTTTCTATTCTTAGGATATCATTTCGGAAACGGCTTTGTCAAGGAAATTGTTCCCAAAGGGGCGGAAAATGGGAATGAAAAATGCCGAAAGCTCATAGGTGAACTTTCGACATTGAGATGTAAGAGCTTACAGCTTAAAAGGGGCCAGATCCAATGAGATGGGAGAATCGATACATAGTGTGTCGGGGCTGACGATACAATCCATGACGATGATCTTGACTCCGGCGTTTTGGGCGTCCCGCAAGGCATCTCCAAAGGCGAGGTGGGTCTCGTCATTGGGGCGGAAAGCTCGGATCCCTTTCATTTTTACCACAAACAGAACAGCCGCCTCATAGCCTTGTGCTCTACAGCGGATCAGCTCCCTAAGGTGTTTGAGTCCACGCTCTGTGGGTGCATCGGGAAACATAGCAATGTTATCCCGTTCCAAGGTGACGCCTTTGACTTCTAAAAAGGTGGTCTTTTCTCCCTCTCGGATACAGAAATCAAAACGGGAGTCGCCGAAGGTGACTTCTCTGCGAATCTCGGCGTGAGGGAGGACTTTGCGGAGCCATTCTTCTGCTACGGCATTGGGTGCCTGAGAGTCCATGTTTACAAGACGGTCTCCCTTTTTGACGGCAATGAGATCGTATTTGGTTTTCCGAGGACTGCCCTCCGGGGGACAGTACAGGTAGACGGTAGCACCGGGGAGCAGAAGCTCACGACACCGACCTGTGTTTTTAACGTGGACGATTTCTTCCCGACCGTCTACCAGTACATGAGCAATAAAACGATTGGGACGGGAAAGGAAAATGCCGGGAATCACCTTGCTGTAGATCATGTTAGCCTCCTGCTGAGAAATATGAGAAAACGCCTGATCCGAAAACTCAAATCAGACGCAAAAATTTTGAAAAAAACAGAATAAATCTATTGACGAATCAAGAATTTTGTGATAAAATTGTTACCTATTCTGCGGAAGTGTCGCACTTCGCCTATCTTGCTAAAGAGATTATAACACAGATCTCCCCCAAAAGCAAGAGGGAAAAATAAAAAAGTTGCAACGCGTCCGGGTGTATCAAATTAGTCAGCAACACACATTCCATGATATTTTCCGATACTATGAGAAAGGCTGTGATGAATCCCATATGGAAATCAAGGATGTCAAGTTCGGGAAAACCGAGCGCAAGAGCTACGCAAAGTATCAGGAACTGATGCCCATGCCGAATCTGCTGAAGATCCAGCGTGATTCCTACAATTGGTTCCTGAATGAGGGCCTGCGGGAAGTGTTCCGTGATATCGCTAAGATCACGGATTATTCCGACAAGTGGGAGCTGTCCTTCCTGGACTATTCCATCGATGACAAGCCCAAGTACACCATTGAGCAGTGCAAGGAGCGTGACGCTACCTACGCCAGAGCCATTAAGGTCGTGGCAAAACTGCTGAACAAAGAGACCGGTCATTTCACCACGGATCCCATTTTCCTGGGTGACTTCCCCATGATGACCAACAGCGGCACCTTCGTCATTAACGGCGCAGAGCGTGTTGTGGTCTCTCAGATCGTTCGTAGCCCCGGCATGTACTACGGTGATGCCGTAGACAAGGCAAATCAGCACACCTATACCGCTACAGTCATTCCCTACCGTGGTGCATGGCTGGAGTATGAAACCGACCTGCAGAATGTATTCTCGGTCCGTATCGACAAGAACCGTAAGCTGCCCATTACCTACCTGATCCGCGCCCTGGGCGTTGAGACCGATGAGGAAATGTACGATATGTTCGGCGAAGACGAGCGTATCAAGGCCACTCTGGAAAAGGATAAGGAAAGAGACGATAAGGAAGGTCGCGACAGCCGTAAGGACAAGAAGGACAAGGTTGTTGTCAGAACCACTCGTGGCAGTTTGATCGAGATCTATAAGCGCCTCCGTCCCGGCGAACCTGCCACCGAAGAAAGTGCAAAGTCCCATATCGATGCTCTGTTCTTCGATGCACGCCGTTACGATGTATCTCGCGTAGGTCGTTATAAGTTCAACAAGAAGATGGACATTTGGAGCCGTATCGAGGGTCAGGAGATCGCACAGCCTGTAGTCGATCCTCGTACCGGTGAGATCCTGGCAATGCCCGGTGATGTTCTCAACAGAGAGCAGGCTAAGGCACTGTCTGCCCGTGGCGTATGTAACGCTGTGATCAAGGTCAACGGTATCGAGCGCAAGGTCTTCTCCAACTACATGGTTGATATGAAGAACTTTGTTGACTTCGATCCCGCTCAGTACGGGATTCAGGAAAGAGTTGCCCGTGGTCCTCTCTTCGAACTGTTGGACAAGAACCTGGCTCCCGAGGCTTGGGAAGCTGAGATCACCAAGAATATGGACAGACTTCAGCCCAAGCACATTACCCGTGAAGATATCTTCGCATCCATCAACTACCTCAACTGCGTAGCCTATGGCGTCGGCTCCACCGACGACATCGACCATCTGGGCAACCGTCGCCTCCGTTGCGTTGGCGAGCTGCTCCAGAACCAGTTCCGTGTAGGCTTCACCCGTCTGGAGCGTGTGATCCGTGAGCGTATGACCGTTCAGGAGAACATGACCCCCCAGAACCTGATCAACATCCGTCCCGTAACTGCGGTCATTAAGGAATTCTTCGGATCCTCC
>JAZOXB010000145.1:0-23579 GCA_045659585.1 Faecousia sp.
GTACGGTGTGAGTGCAAGCGTAGTTTATGGGCTGATCTATTGGATAACAACTTTATTCTGAAATAAAAAGGCTTGCCAAGCGGCAAGCCTTTTATATTGCTTCAATGGTAGTTGAAATTGCTACCCATAAACTACCAATAGCACCGACAGAAAACAATGTGGAAAATGAGTAATACATAATGCGTGTCAATTTTTTGGCAGTAGTTTTTTCGGTTGCATATTTTGAGGTGTTTATAAAATGAAACGCAGCTTCAGCAAACAAAAGTGTTAAGGCAAAAAGAAACGGTAACTTTTGATTAAGTGTATTGCCTGCTAAAAACATATATCTTGACTCATAAACGAAACTTTCGCACGGGAAATCAGGAAGTAAAGTCATAATGATCGAAAAGCAGCATAACACAAGAAATAATCCGTAAAAAAAGATCCCGGAATATGTAAGCTTATTTCGATTCGCCTTGGCATTTTTAGCACGACTATTTACAGGATCAGATTGCCCGATTAGAAGTTTTAAAATCGTTTCATTTTTGATGATAATATATCGTTTGAATAATAAATGGGGATGATATGTAGAATTGGCTCTTGCTATTAGAAACACAATAAGTAAAAATAAAGGAAACATATACATCCAATTCCACCTCACTTTATTGTATTATACCACATTGCCACATTGATGTAAATAGATTCTTTTAAAACATTAGAGCCAAAGGTTAAAAACTCTTGCTACTCTATATTTTCTGTGATATAATTTTATTAGAATCATTTAGGAGGTGTTTTTTATGCTTGAATATCATATGCAGAAAACCGCCGGAGAGGATCCGGCAAAATAAACATTTTACCGGAGGTTACATGACCAAAAAAGAATTTAAAGAAGCTATGATCCGGGGGCTTGGCAGATGTGTGATGGCTGTGAGGCAAGATCCGGAGAAGTATCGGGAGTTTGTGCTGTGGGCTTGTACAAGGAACATTGCCTATGATGCCCAAAGCGAGGGGACAAGGGCTTGGTATGTCTATACCATGGCAAGCAGCTATTCCGACCGAGAAACGTTTATCGATGCCGTGGCAGAAGCCCTAAAAAACTATCGCCCCGGAGGTGGGTGGGATTTAAATCATCTGAGTGAACTGCTGATGTATTTTGCACAGGACGGCTACGAATTTGCACGGCAAGCTGTGGAAGATAAGTATGGGGAAATTTTATCTGCACTCCATGGTCGGAAATGCAGACCCAATGGGGTGTTCCATGAAATAACCAATTTGGAAGAATTGGCCTTGGTGCTTTCCGTTGACCGAACCTCTTTCCTGAGATTTGCCAAGGATTTTGGAAGGTTGTATCGGGAAAAAGCCTACCTGTATGACGGGGAATTTTCTTGGTTTTTTGAGTCCCAAGGCAGGCGATACAGAAAAGCCATGGAGCAGGCTGCAAGAAAAGACGAGGATATCGCTGCCTTTTTCCAAAGAGAACAGGCTGATATAGATGCACAGGAAGAGCAGTGGGAACAGAACAAAGCCAATCCCCAAGAAAGGTTGTCGGGTGTCCCACTGTCGCGGTGGCTGGAACGAAAGGCAGACAAGGAACCTGTGGAACGGTATGCCCTTGCCTACCGGGAACAAACAGATCCGGATCTGCGTGCAGAAGCATTGAAGGCTTTTTCCTGCTGTCCCTATCCCGATGATCCCCGACCCATTATAGAAGATGCTCAATCGGATTACGAGGAATTGCAAAATACGGCATGGCGAGCGTTGAAGAACATCCGGCATCCGGCAGTGCGTGCATTTGCCATAAATCATGCAAAAACCGGAATCTGCACACCGGAGAACTTTGCACTTTTGGTGACGAACTATGTACCGAAAGATGCCGTTCTTTTGGAAGAATTATTACGGGAGCGAATCGTTGCAAAAGACCGGGATGATGTTCATGCTGCCGGGATGAATATCTATCGTGCATTTTATAAGGACAGCGGAATCCCACATCCGAAGCATCTGCTGCCGTTACTGTACGAGTATAATCCCTGCTCTTACTGCCGGGAATGTGCAATAGCGTATATGTCTAAACACCGGATGCTGACAAAGGAACTGTTGAGAGAGTGTCTGTATGACAGCAATGACGATATCCGCCGCATGGCAGCAAAACGATTAAAATAAATGAAAGGAACGGGCTTGCCTTTGGGCAAGTCCGTTCTGTTGCTTATTTAAGGCTATTTGTCGTGCTTCCAAAAAATTGAGTCCTAACAGAACGCGAAAATATGGGGCCTAAGTTGACACAAGCAGAAGGCATGATCCTCGGCGCCGCCGCCAAAATGTTCTCCTGTTGCGGTGCCCCACATCTGCCTGCATCGACGGCGCTTCTTGGCATCTGTCACAAATGGAAGATCCTGCTACAGCGGATTTTTTTGATTATTCAAAGTAAAACAGTTCTTCAAATTTCTTATCCAATGCGATGCAGAGGATCAGTGCCAGTTTGGCAGTGGGGCTGAACTGACCGGTTTCGATGGAGCTGATAGTGTTGCGGGATACGCCTACCATTTCCGCCAACTGTGCCTGAGACAGACCGGCCTGGACTCGGGCATCTTTGACCCGATTTAATAAAACCAATTCTTCACGCATATTACTTACCTACAAAAAGGAACACGATCAACAATATTACAAAAACAGCAGTCAGTGCACCTCCGAGAATATAGCTCTTCTTTTTCATATACAGACCCTCGACCCATAAACGGGAGGAGATCATTGCACCGTAGATGATCCAACAAACATCACCGATCACATCTGTTTGCAGATAAACTCTGTCCAGAAGGTTGAGGAGCATACAGACAGCGGCACCGATTGCCACAGAGACCCTTCCGGCTTCATTTTCTGCCGCGAGTTTTACCTCGTCTACACCTTTGTTGTCTTCTCTGGCACGCTTTAAGATTTCTTCTTTATTCATGATATAAACTCCTTTGCCAAGTTTTATTTGCATAATCATTATAACACTGCAAAGTATACTTGTCAAGAGTTTTTGCAAAGTTTTCTTGGCAAGAACTGTGATCGTCTACGATCCACAAAGGGCTTGCCACCTCATGGGGGCAAGCTCTTAAGGGAATGTAATGCGTTTAGCGAGATTTCTTTTCAAAATCCTTTAGCCATTGATATCCTTTTTCTAATTGTGTGTTGAGTTCTTGGCAGATCCGGTCGGCGGCATCCCGGTTGAATTTCTGTACCAATTTGTAGCCATTTTGGGGGATATGGCTTTCGGCGTGGGTTTCGGGTACATCGTAGTAGTGCTTGCGAAAAAATAAGGATCCCTTGCCATAGACATCTCTATAGTGGAACCAACCGTCATACATTCCCGGCAGACGATAGCGGTAGTTGGTGGCTTCTACGCCGAAGGTGTCTTCCGTAACCCCTTCGTACACGGTGTAATTGGGTACATCGGAATCGGGAAACACAGCAGACACTTCTACTGTAAAGGAGCCACCCCATTTGTTGGTGAAGAAGGATATAAGCTCTATACAGCCTTCCGACTTTCGTCTGAAATGAGGGTATTTTCCCGTAAAACCCTGCTCTTTCAGCAAGGGGAAGGTGTGTTTTTTTAGAGCGGATAGCATCAAATCTCGGTTAGACATATTGTACCAACTCCTTTCCGAAAGTCGAGCCATGAGTCATGTTCCTGTTTTATTATAATAAGCTTCCGATTTTGTGTCAATGAACATTTTGAAGCTTTTCGGTTCTGTATTGCAATCTTGGGGAATTTAGAATATAATGATTTCGGTGATGAATATGTACAAAACGGCCAATGAACATTACATAGAAACATTCGGGTGCAAGGTGTACAAGCTGTCTTTGGATGGGGGCTTTACCTGTCCCAATCGGGACGGAACTGTGGGAACAGGGGGCTGTATCTTCTGCTCCGCACAGGGAAGCGGTGACTTCGCACAGGGCGGGACGAATATCCGAGAACAACTGGAACAGGCAAAAAAACGGGTAGAGGCGAAGATCAAAACAGGGAAATACATTGCCTACTTCCAATCCTTTACCAACACCTACGGCCCTGTGGAACGGCTGAGAAAGCTGTTTACAGAGGCTATGGCACCGGATTATATCGTGGGACTTGCCATCGGTACCCGACCCGACTGTCTCCCGGAGGAAACGGTGGCATTGCTCAAGGAACTGAACGGCATCAAGCCTGTGAACGTGGAATTGGGACTCCAAACCTCCGATGACGGGGTAGGGGATTACATCAACCGTGGGTACAAAACCGCGGTTTATGCCGATGCGGTTTCTCGACTCAAAGCGGCGGGGATCGAGGTCGTGACCCATATCATTATCGGTCTGCCCAAGGATGACCCTGTGGCAACTACGGAATTTGCAGTGGCTTGCGGTACCAATGGGGTGAAATTCCATTTGCTCCACATTCTGCAAAAGACAGCCCTTGCCGAGGAATACGAGGCAGGGCGGGTCAAAGCCCTTACCATAGAGGAATATGCTGAGTTGCTTAAGGCTTGCATTGGGGTATTGCCCCGGGAGACCGTCGTGCACCGCATTACGGGTGACGGTGCCAAACGGGATCTGATCGCCCCACTGTGGTCAGCGGATAAAAAGAAAACTCTGAACTTTTTGCATCGGTATTTAGGTCTAACAAGCAAAATGACTTGACACCGCCTGAGACATAGGATATACTATAATATATAAAGGGATACTGTGCCCTCGGTATCCCAATACAAAGACCCGGGAGGGATCGCTATGGGTATCAACGCAAAGGATTTAAAGAACCTATCCAGAGGAGATCTGCTGGAACTGCTTCTGGCACAGACCGAACGCGTAGAAGAGATGGAGCAAGAGCGGATCGAACTGCAGAAAAAGGTTGAGACAAAGGATATTATCATTGGAAAGTCCGGCACTTTGGCAGAGGCGGCTCTGGCTATCAATCGGGTATTCCAGGCAGCAGACCGTGCGGCGGCTCAGTATTTGGGCAATGTGATGCGGCTCTACGATGAACAGGTAGAGAAGAACGCAGAGCTGGAGCGGGAGTATGCCAAGAAGCTGGCACGCCTTGCAGAAGAATCCATAAAGGAAGAGGCTCCCGAGGCAGAGACTGTGGAAGACGAAACGGCACAGGAAGAAGCTCGAGCAGAAGTCCGAGAGGAAGTTGCAGAATCCACTGCACCTTCTGCAGAGGAGGAGATTCCCGTAGAGGCACCTGTGGCACAGGAGGCGGAAATCTCCGCAAAGTGCCAAGCTATGCTGGCAGAAGCAGAAGCAAAATGCCGTGCTATGGAGCAGGAAGCTACAGAAAAGTGCGAAGCTATGGTACGCCGAGCACAGGAGACCTGCGATGCCAAGGAGCGTGAGGCACAGGCAAAGTGTCAAGAACTGGAGCAGGCTACAGAGCAGACCTGCAAAGATATGATCGACAACGCCAAGCGGGAAGCAAACGCCTACTACAAGAGAGTATCCGCCAAGCTGAAAAAGTATGTTGATGAACACGAATCAACCAAGGCACTGATGAAATCGAAGGGATAAACTATGGCAAGAAAGAAAAGAACCCCCGAAAGCCTCAAATCCGAAGAATTACGGGGAGAACTGAAACGAGTCCAGAGCAAACACCGTTTCCACAGTGTGATCCGTAGTACCGTTTATACCCTGATCGTGGTTGCGGCCATTGCGGTTCTGGTTGCTACCCTGTGGATGCCTGTTCTGCAGACCTTCGGTGACTCCATGACTCCCACCTTGGATGACGGACAGATCGTCATTTCTCTGAAATCCGGTGATTTTGAAACCGGTGATGTGATCGCCTTCTATTATAACAACAAGATCCTGATCAAGCGATTGATCGCAGGGCCGGGAGATTGGGTCAACATTGATGAGGCAGGTCATGTCTATGTCAACGGTGAAGAACTGATAGAGCCTTATGTTGACGAGCCGGCTTTTGGCTATTGCGATATCCAGTTGCCCTATCAGGTGCCGGATGAAAGATACTTCGTCATCGGCGACCACCGTTCCGTTTCTCTGGATTCCCGTAGCTCCTCCATCGGCTGTGTTGCTACGGAGCAGATCGTCGGACGGATCGTCTTCCGCGTATGGCCCGTGAAGGATTTCGGTTACCTGGCTTCCGAAGAATAAACATAAAAACTGCTGTCTCCCTTGCGTTTGGGGGACAGCAGTTTTTGAATATCACAGGGTGGGGTAAGAACGGACATAACGGGCGGTAGTACTTGGAGCCGGTCGCATTTTGATACCGGACACAATGCCCATTGCGATAAAGGAGGACAGAATGGAACTGCCACCGTAGCTGATAAAGGGAAGTGCCAGACCGATAACCGGCACGATGCCCAGACAAACACCGATGTTGATCATGATCTGGAACAACAGCATGGAGCCGATGCCGAGACAGATCAGATGGTTGGTGTAATCTTCGGTCTTGATGGCGATATAGAAAATACGGATGACGATGGCAAGAAGGACGATGAGAACAGCGATACAGCCGAAGAAGCCCAACTGTTCCCCTACAGCGGAGAAGATAGAGTCCGTATGTCTTGCGGGAAGGTCGCCGTCGCTGTATTTGCCGTTGAACAGACCCAGACCGGTGAGGCCACCTGCCATGAGGGTCTTTTTGTTCATGGTGGTCTGCCAAAGAACGCCCCAACCTGTGGGGTCGATACTGGGATCGAAGGTAGCCAGAATTCGTTCCTTCATGTAGTCGCCCAGAACGTATTCCCAAATGAGGGGAGAAACTGCCACGCCTGCGATGAGCAGAACGGTGATCCAGCGCATTTTAAGACCGCCAAGGAAGATCATGGTTGCGAAAATGAACAGATAGATCAGAGACACGCCCATATCACCGGAAATGACCAGATTGAAAACCATTAGGGTCAGGCCATGGAACAGAAGCTTCAGGAAGGTGATGGGGGAATGGAGACGGGTTTGGTTGATACTCATGGTCTTTGCCAAAACAATGACATAAGTGATCTTACAAAATTCCGCAGGCTGAATGTTAAAGGGTAGGAAGGGGATCTGCAACCAACTCTTGTTACCGGAGTCGCCTTCGATACCGAAGACCAACAGCATGCCGATAAACAGGAAGTTAAATACAAACAACAGGATACGCTGACCGGTGAGGATCTCTATATCAAAGGCGGTAAAGAACAAATACAGTATGATTCCGCCGAACAGGGTAGCGATCTGAATGGTCATATTACGGGTACTGCTTTCCTCGCCCATAACTGCAGAGATCATGATAACACCGAAAATCGTGGCGATCACGCAGAGGGAAAGAAGAATCATATCTCCCTTGTGGAAGATATTCCACATCAAATTACGAAATCGTTTCAAAGGCTCACCTCCAATGACCCTATTTTACCATGGTTTTTGGATTCTGTAAACTAAAAAATTTTGCAAAATGGAGAAAGCTGTGATATAATAAGAAAATAATAGGATATAAAATGGGTTTCTATGGATTTAGGAACCGAAAGGAGGATCCATGACCTATATTACAAACAGCCCCGAGCAGACCGAGGCCATAGGCCGGGCACTGGGACAGAAGCTGAAGGGCGGCGAGATCGTTGCCTATACAGGAGATCTGGGGGCAGGGAAGACCGCCTTTACCCGTGGATTGGCTCGGGGATTGGGGATCAATATGGCAGTGACCAGCCCTACCTATACTCTGGTCAACGAATATTCCGGCGGTCGTTTGGAGCTGTTCCATTTTGATATGTATCGTTTAAGCAGCAGTGATGATCTCTTTGACATCGGCTGGGATGACTACCTCCTTCGTGGAGGAGTCTGTGCCGTGGAATGGAGCGAGAATGTTTCCGATGCCATGGAGGATGCTATTTGGGTGCGGATCAGGCGGCTGGATGATGATACCCGATCCATTACTATCGAAGGAGGCTCTATAGATGAAGATCTTGGGCTTTGAAAGCTCTGCAAAAGCCTGCTCCGTTGCTCTGCTGGATAACGGAGTACTGGTTGGAGAATATTATCAGAATTGCGGACAGACCCACAGCCGCACCCTTCTCAAAATGGCAGAGGATCTGCTGGAAAACTGTGGGGTGGAATCTGTAGATGCAGTGGCCTGTGCCGCAGGTCCCGGTAGCTTTACCGGTGTCCGGATCGGCGTAGCCGCCGCAAAGGGCTATGCATGGGGGAAGCAGATTCCCTGCATTGGTGTATCTACCTTAGAGGCTATGGCACATCAGGCACGGACATTTGACGGACTTATTTGCTGTGTTATGGATGCTCGACGGGATCAGGTTTACCACGGTCTGTTCCGGTGCAAAAACGGAGAGTTGGAGCGTTTGGTTGAGGACTGTGCCATTTCTATTGAGGAATTGGAAAAGGAACTGTCCGGGCATACAGAGTCTGTCCTCTTTGTAGGAGACGGGGCAAAGCTGTGCCATAAGGCAATTGGTGGCTATGACTGTGCTCCGGAGCATCTGTGTATGCAGCGGGCTTCCGGTGTGGTATTGGCGGCGGCCGCTGCCATCCATCGAGGAGAGGCAGGGGATGGAGCAACCCTCAGCCCCAACTATCTCCGCCTGTCCCAGGCGGAACGGGAACGGAACGAACGGCTGGAAAACGCCGGACGGAACCCATAAGGAAATTATTTTATTGGAAACAACCAAGGAGGAATATTTATGGAACGAGCAAAAGTTTATTTTACGACCTTCCGCACTACCCTTCGCGAGAACCTTCAGCAGAAGCTGAGCCGTCTGCTTTTGACCGCAGGCATGGATAAAATCGACTTTGAAAACAAGTATGTAGCCATTAAGCTCCATTTCGGTGAGCCCGGCAATCTGGCATACCTCCGCCCTAACTATGCCCGTACAGTTGTAGATCTGGTGAAGCAGTTAGGCGGTAAGCCCTTCCTGACAGATTGCAACACCCTCTATGTAGGTGGCAGAAAGAACGCTTTGGATCATCTGGAGTCTGCATATCAGAACGGCTTCAATCCCTACAATGTAGGCTGTCATCTGATCATTGCCGACGGCCTCAAGGGTACCGATGATGTAGAGGTTCCCGTAAACGGCGACTATGTTACCTCTGCAAAGATCGGTAGAGCGCTTATGGATGCGGACATCGTCATTTCCCTGACCCACTTCAAGGGGCACGAAGCAACAGGCTTCGGCGGTGCCATGAAGAACATCGGTATGGGTGGAGGTTCCCGTGCAGGCAAGATGGAAATGCACTCCGCAGGCAAGCCCATCGTCTATGCCGACAAGTGCATCGGTTGCGGTGCCTGTGCCAAGGCTTGCGCTCATGATGCCCCTGTACTGGAAAACAAGAAAATGCGTATCGACCTTGACAAGTGTCTGGGTTGCGGTCGTTGCATCGGTGCTTGCCCTGTAGACGCCATTGACGCCGCCAATGACGAAAGCACAACCATCCTTAACTGCAAGATGGCGGAGTATACCAAGGCTATTGTGCAGGATCGTCCTCAGTTCCATATCAGCCTTATTTGCGATGTTTCTCCCGTTTGCGACTGCTACGGTGTCAACGATGTTCCCATTATCCCCGATATCGGTATGCTGGCATCCTTTGACCCTGTGGCACTGGATCTGGCCTGTGCCGAGCTGTGCCTGAAGATGCCTCGCAGTGCCGAGCATACCTTTGAGGGCAAGAGTGGGGATCTCTTTGCCGACCTCCATCCCGTTACGGATTGGAAGGCGCAGATCTCTCATGGTAAGAAGATCGGTCTGGGCACCGACGAGTACGACTTGATCACTATTTAATGTCTGCTGAACAAGTCGCAACAGCGATTTGTCCCCACAGTATTGCTGTGGGGATCTGCAAAAATGGCTATACCGGGTCATTTTTGCAGAATGTAGGCATTATACACAGTATTTAAAAACGTAATTGACCGCAGTGGAACCACTTTGTCTGTAATGAATGACAGAATATGATATCCTGAAATAATATATATGTATATGGAGGGTAAAGATGGTAGAGAATCTGTATAAGAACGCACGACTGGCGGCGGCGGAGAATAACCCGGAATTACGGACGGCGGAAAGAGCCTGCCACTTATTATATATGTCTCGAGAGCGGTTACAGAAGATCGAGCAAACTGACCCGGAAAAGCACCAGGCCAGCCCTGCCCCGGAGGATGTCCTGATAATGTCTAGGCTATATAAAGCCCCGGAACTGTTGGATTACTACTGTACACATGAGTGCCCTGTCCGAAAGGGTGAGGACTCCTTGCTCCATAACAGTTTGGGAGATATTTCTTCAAGACTGATGTCTGCACTGTACTTCTTGGATAATGCAAGCGACAGTATCCATCGGATCCTGGGAGACAGTCAGGTCAGTGATGACGAGAAAAAGGAATTTGTAGATAGTCTGAAGGTGTTGCGAGATATTGCATACAGTGCGCAATGCCTGGAGCTGTGGGCCCGGAAAAACGGTCTGATAGAGTAAATTTTAAACCCAAAACCTCACGGAACAATTCCCCTGAACTGTTCCGTGAGGTTTTTTGTTTGAAAAGTCGGCAACCTTCGACATTCGGTGCAGGATCGTCGGGTATGTTGGCTACCTTTTTTGCAAGAGCTGTGGCATACTATTTACATAATTCTTCTAAAAACCGCCACTTTTCCCTTGTGTAGCCCACAACCGACAATTATCTGCGAAATGTCGGTGTGAACTGCTGGTGTTTAGAGGAGATTTGTGAGATACTTAGTATACCAATTCAAATGACGAAGAAAGAGGTAAACGAGATGGTCTTTTCGAAAAACACGAAGCTTTTCAACATTGAAGGCATCCCTACGATCGGCAACTTTGACAATGGAAGTATGATCGGCCTGACTGCCGATGGTGCAACCTTCTGTCAACAGGTGCTGGAACAGGGGATCGAAGAATCTCAGGTTTTGGAGCAGAATCGTCAGCTTTATGAAGCACTGAAGGCCGGTGGCTTTTTGGTAGCTTCGGAGGAGCAACAGCCTGCACAACAGCTTATGTCTGCTTATGTACATCTCACCCAGCGTTGTAATCTCCATTGTATTGGTTGTTATTCCTTGGATTGTCAGCGAAATCGTCTGTCTGATCCCGATCTGCAAAATGTGAAACGAACCATGGATCAGCTGGCAAAGAACGGCTGCAAAATGGTAGTGCTCTCCGGCGGAGAACCCTTCCTCCGTGAGGATCTGGGCGAAATTGTCCGCTATGCCCGTGAGGTGGCGGGAATCTCCATGATCCAGATCATCTCCAATGGCACCCGGATCACTCCCGAGGCTCTGGAACAGGTTAAGCCTTATATTTCCGGGATCGCAGTTTCTATTGATGGTTACAGCCATGAACAGCCCACCTTCATCCGTGATAAGGGTATTTTCGACAGTGTGATCGATGCGGTTGTCCTGTGCCGCGATATGGGGATCCAGACGAGCTTACTGCCTACGGTCCATAGCAAAAACTATGACCGCATGAAGGACTATGTGAAGCTCTCCAAGGAACTGCAGGTTGAGATCAGCTTTAGCTTGCTGACCTGCTCTCCCATGGATCAGGTGCTGAGCCCCTGGCTTCCTACGGAGGAGCAACTGCGAACCATCGCCGTGGAACTGCTGGAGATCGGCGCAGACGGAAACGTATCTGTGAATGATATGCCTATCGGTGACGGTCTGGATGCCCGTAAGTCCTGCGAGGCCGGTTGCAAGATCGTGAGTGTCGCTGCCGACGGAACGGTGTATCCTTGCCATATGCTCCATGATCCTGAGCTGAGCATGGGTAATGTGTTCGAAACCGATCTGGCAGAGATCATGGACGGCCCTCTGGCACAACACTGCAGATCCCTCCATGTGGATCAGTTCGAAGGCTGTAAGGATTGCAAGCATCGCTACCTTTGCGGTGGCGGTTGCCGCGCAAGATCCTATTATGTGCACAAGAATCTGGTATCCCGCGATTTTTACTGCCCCATGACCCAGACCTATTTCGATTGGATCAGTAGAAATCTTAGCAATATGTACTGTTAAAAGTCTATGATGGCACGGGAATCAAGGAGGTGAGTGTACATGGTGTTTAACTTCCGTAGAGGTTCTACCCCCGGCTGCTTCAGTGGCGGTGCTTTCGGCTTCTCTTTTAGCTACGGCTGGAATATTACCAAGAAGTGGTCCCTGTAATGAAATCCGGGGCGGGCAACCGCCCCACCCCACATTTGAATAGGAGGTGACATAGATGCTGTTCAATTTGTCTCACAGAAAGCATAGCGGCTGTTTGGCGATTGGTATTGGTTTTTGCCTTGAAATCGGCTATACCGGCAAGCGAGTCAGTCTCTAAGTCCAAGTCTCTATCATATCAGGAAAGGAGGTGCAGTACATATGTTGTTCTTTGAAAGAAAGAATGGTAAGGCCGGTTGCCTGAGCATCGGTTTCATTGCCTGCCTGAGCTTCGGATACAATGGTCGTAGCGTAAGCATCTAATGACTGTTGCAATTCCCATCACTTTTTAGGATAAGGAGGTGAGTGCTTCATGTTGTTCAACTTTATCAAGTGCAAGAAGGGCTGTCTGAGCATCGGCTGGAATGGCGCCTGTGCCAGCTACGGTCTGTCTATCTGCAAGGGCATCGAACTGTGATGATCCCTAATGTGCTTCTGCCCCTGAAGGGCGTCCGGGTGACTACTCCGGCCCCTTTGGGGGCGCACCCCATATTGGCTACCCTCGATCCCAACGAGGGACTTTGGTATACAAATTATGAAAGGATCGATCAATCATGACGACCAATTGTGCTATCGAACTGAGAAGCGTAAACAAACAGTACACGAGCCGGGATGTGGTGTTCTCCGATGTAGATCTGATACTGCCACTGGGCAAGGTCATCGGGTTGATCGGTGAGAACGGCTCCGGCAAGACGACCTTTATCAAGCTTATCAGCGGTATGACAAAGCAGGACAGCGGGCAGATCTATGTAATGGGTCAGCCGCTGGAGGACGAGAAGTCTACTGTAGCATTAAGACGCCACATCAGCATCCTCGGAGATGCCAATCGGGCGCTGTACTGGAACCTGTCCGGCATGGACAATATTGAGTACTTCTGGACTCTTAAGACCGGGCGCTCTCATAAGGCACTGCCCGAGAGAGTTCTGGAATGTATCGATCGCTTCAATATGAGCGGCTTTATTCACAAGAAGGTAGAAACCTACTCCAAAGGCATGAAGCAACGGCTTCTGTTGCTGATCTGCCTGTTGGATGAACCCCGTATTTTATTCATGGACGAGCCGTTGAACGGTCTGGATTTTGAGAATGCCTTCATCCTCAAGCAGATCATCGGCGAGTTTGCCTGCAAGCATAATGGCACAGTGATCATCACCAGCCATGACAGAAACTTTATTAACGAGGTCTGCGACTGTCAGTATGTGATCGAAGACAGAAAAATCAAAAAATGCGAGACCTTTCAACCTACAAACAAGGAAATCTCTCTGTATGTCAAGTTCCGGGAGCCGGCTGACAGACAGGCTTACATAGACCGTTATCCATACGCCCTGAGTCCTGTAGATGATAATATTGTGAAGCTTACTTCCGACATCAATGATGGAGGGTTCTATGGTATGCTCTCCGAGGATCTGAAGGAAGGGCGAGTACAGATTTTGGAGGTACGATAAATGGAAATGTCCCAATGGAAGCAAGATCGGAATCTGCTCCGCGCCGAATGGCGTCGCTCCATGAAACTGCTGAAGACCTATCCTCTGGATACGGTCAACAGCATTTTGTCCTTTATGATCATGTCTGTCGTGTTCATGGTGAGTATCCGTGCCATTGGAGACAGCAGTCAGGTGTTTGGTGTGATCTTCTTTCCGGTGATGCTGAATCTGATCAGCGGACCCGGTGCCAGTATCCGCGGTGATATTGAACTGGGTGTGTTTGAGCAGGTCTATATCAGCAGATATTCCCTACTGAAGACCGCGATCCTTCGCACATTGATCTCCGGCTTGACCTCTCTGGTGGGCTCGGCACTGATTGCACTGATCATGCATTTGTTCTTCCTGAAACTGCAAATCAGCCTTCCCGGCATTGTAATGCTGTTCCTTTTGTTCGGCGTACAGAGCATTGCTGTGGGCGTGCTGATGGCGGCGCTGACACTCCGATTCCGCAAGGTGGACACCCTGATGAATCTGATCAATCTTCTGATTATGATCGAATTGGTGCTCCCCCTCAATAACATTACATCTGTGATCGGCTCTATCCCTATGGCAGTGGTGCCCTTCTACGGTGTGGTGGTTATGTATCAGCAACTTTTAGGTCATGTTCCCGTATCTCAGCTGTTACCGACCATAGGCTGTGCGGTACTCAATACGGTACTGTTGGTGACGGTGGCTACAGCTTTCTATAACAGCAGTATGGTCGTGGCCAAACGGGACGGCTCTCTTGGGCAGTACTGACGAGGAGGTTACCATGAACGAACCGATATTAAAAGTAGAAGCTTTATCCAAGCGTTACGGAAAGCACACGGCTGTTAACAATGTGTCCTTTGATATCAAACCCGGCGAGATCGTTGGCCTTCTGGGACATAACGGCGCAGGTAAAAGCACCCTGATAAAGTGCCTGATGGGTGTGATCAGCAGCTACAGTGGCGGTATCACGGTCATGGGCAAAGATATTCGTAAGAAGCATTGGATCCTGCGTAAGAATGTTGGGTTCCTGTTGGAACCGGTCTTTTGCGACTATTTGTCTGCCCGTGAGAATCTGAAACTGCTGGATGCAGTGGGTGGTGACCCGGATCCGGATCGGGTGGAAGAGGTTCTGGAGATCGTATCCCTGAAGACCGCCGCCAAAAAGAAGGTAGGTGAATTCTCCTTCGGTATGCGGCAACGATTGGGTCTGGCACAGGTGTTGCTGACACAACCGAAGCTTATCGTACTGGATGAGCCTACAGTGGGATTGGATCCCATGGGCGTTGAGATCATCAAGGATATCCTCGTCCAATGCAGTCGTCAGGGTGTGGCGGTGCTGTTTTCCAGCCATCAATTGAACGATGTGCTGGATATCTGCCACCGTACGATCGTGATGAAGCAGGGGAATGTGGTTTTTGACGGCCTTGCAGAGAAGCTGAATCGGAAGAGCTACACCCTTCGGTTGGCTGAGCCCGTAGGGAAGCATGAAAAGGCTCTGGGACAGATGAACCCCGAACTGACGGTGGAGGAAAATCTCATTCGCTTCAGTGATCCCGATGCTGTCCGCCTCGTTCTGAACTATCTGGCACAGCAAAATCTGGAGGTCGTAGATTTGGACATTGAAACCAGCATGGATAAGCTGATGCGGCTTATGCAGTAATGATGGGAGGTCTTTTCGATGAATATTTACACTACCCAGTTACGCAAGCTGTTTTTGCGTACAGATGTGAAATGGATCCTGTTGGCCTTTGGAGTGTTACCCTTCGGCATTGCGGCTCTGATCTTCGCCGAGAGCGGTATTATCCAGATCGGTGATTCTGTGTTTACCGCTATGGGCTACAGCTCTGTGGTGGTTGGCTTGCTGAACAGCCTGCTGCTGATCAGTGTGACCGTTGCACTGTCAACCACATCCCTGGTTTCCGGGGAGATCGACAAGGGCTTGGACGGGATGTATGTGACCAAAGTACGAAGCAGAGGACAGATCCTTTTGTCCAAGATGATTGCACTGGATGTGCTCTGTATTGCCATCTTCCTGGCCTTGCTGCTGTCCTCTCTGGCAGGCTTCTGTGCGTTCCTTATGAACTCCTCCTATGGCACAAAGGCCATTGCTACAGCTAATTTCGAGGAAGCCTTTACCCTTGTGTACACGATTTTAGGTTCCTTCTTTGAGTCGCTGGTAATGGTTCGGGTGTTTACCCTTGTGTCCTTGCTCTTTAAGCACAGCAAGGCCTTGGTGCTCAGCTATATGACGGTTGTAGGCTTCAAGCTGTTAGGCAATATTGAAGTCCTGCAACGGTGGATCCCCTCTTATTTGGGTGCCGGTACCCATTTATATACCTATCAAGGTTCGGAACTTGCTCTGGCCGGTGTGTCATCGATTGGGATATTGCTTGGCTATGCGGTGGTTCTGAGTCTGATCAATTACTTTCTGTACCGCAAGATGGATCTGGCCAGATAAGGAGGAATGCTATGGACGACAGAAAACAAAAATCCTATAGGGAGAATTCTTTGGAGGCTGTGTTACAGCTGATTTGCTACATTGCTCTGCCGCTGATCTCCTTGATAGCTCTGACCATAGGAATGTCACTTCTGACCACCGGAGGTTTGAATACCGATGTGAATGAGGCAGAGGGCTTCCTGTCGGTGCTCCTGTCCTTCTCTCTGCCTATGGTATTGGCACTGGCTGTGCTGCCGGTGACGGTAAAGGTATGGGGAGGGAAGTGCAGTTTAAACCGTCTGGGCTTCCGCCCCTCCACCCCATGGTGGAATATTGTCGGCTGTGGTGCTATGACGGTAGGCACTGTGGTATTGGCTGTAATGCTGGGCAATAACCCGGATGTGGAGTTGTCTGCATGGACTGTTTGGAGCCACTTTTTCTTCGTAGCGGTGGCAGAGGAGTGTATGCTCCGAGGTGTTGTTCATGATCAGCTTCGGAACTTCACTGAGAACAAGTGGGTCTTGTGCCTGCTGAACGGGCTGATCTTTGCATTCGTTTATCATTCCAATGAGGACTTCCTGTCCAACCTGCTGGTTCGCGTACCTCTGGGCTTTATCTTATGCTTTGTACGCGTTAAGAGTGACAGCCTATACCCGGCTATCACCCTTCACTGGCTGTATAATATGGCAGTAACAACAATTTGATATAAAGAAAGGATATATATTATGAAAAAGTTTATGAACAAGAGTCTGATCTTCCTTGGCGCAGGTGTAGTCGTATTGCTGGTTGAGTTGCTGATCTTGAACAGCTCTCTGTGGCAGTTGAATGTACTGACTTATCTGTTGACTGTTGGCATCATTCCGGCGATCGTGCTGTTTGTCAGCTTGCTTCTGTACGGCATGACTGCAAAGTCCTCTGCAAAGCTTACCTATGTAATGGCGATCCTTTTGGCTCTGGTGTTCTCCGGTATCATGTTGGCGTACTGCAGTGCCGTGGTTACTCCGGAACTGATGGACACCATTCTGGCGAACTCCGTTACCTCTGAGAACACCCAGGTATCTATGACCACCGCCACCGCAGGTGATAATATCCAGAGTATTCTGATGTACACAGCCTTTGCAGGTCTGGGTGCAATGGTAGGCAATCGGATCCGTCGGAAGAAGAACCCGACTCCCGTTGCCACTCCCCGAGACGAGTACGATAACGAATGACTCTGACAGAGATGACCACCGTTTTCCATGTGAAAACGGTGGTCTTTCTTTGGCCAAACAGACTTTCGCCTGTTTAGGGTTGTTCCAGATCCAGGATCTTGGCAAAGTCCTGCAAAGACCGTTCACCACGGATCCGCTGTACAATGGTTCCGCCCTCCAGCACAATGGCGGAAGGCAGATTGATCACTCGCAGACTTTTTGCCATTTCTTCATAACGCTGTGCATCCAAACCGCAACATTTCAGTTTGGGACCGCATAACTGCTCCAGACCCTCGGTGGGCTTGCTCCCGGAGTCATGGACACAGATCAGCACCGGCTCTCGTGAAAGCTCTACCTCCTTGCGGTAATTGTTTGGCGTTAGCTCTAACATAGAAAGAAGAACCCCTCCTCCGCACACAATACAGGATCATACCGTATTTCCCGATCCGAAGCCCCTAAGACAGGGGCTTCATAAGAGGACGAGAAATACGAATAAAATGGACTCCTTCCATTTTATTAAGAAACGGTATTATTGTGTGCAGGGGAGGGGAATTTTATGCCCGCTTATTCTGCGGCACGGAGGATCAAGTCGGTGCAGGTGTCCAGAGACAGGACACTGCTGTTGAGGCAGAGATCGTAGTTTTCGGCCTGACCCCAGGTTCTGCCGGTGTAGCTTTTGTAATAGACCTTCCGCTTTTGATCCTTTTCGTGAAGGCGCTTTTCCGGGGATTTGGAGGTTTCGCCATAGCGTTCTACGATCCGACGGGCCTTTTCCTTTTCGTCACCGTATACAAAGATGTGGAGGGTGTCTGCACGATCCCTGAGGATGTAGTCTGCACACCGTCCTACGATGACACACTTGCCTTCTGCGGCGATCTCCTCGATGACCTTGGTCTGCTCGATGTATACCTTATCCATGGTGGACAGGCAATCCAGCGAGGCCTGCTGAGCAGTGGCCAGGGAGAACAGAAGGCTGTGACGAGAGGTTGCGTATTCCCCTCGTTCTTTGACAAATTCCGGACAGAAGCCACTGCGCTTGGCAACTTCGTTGACCAGCTCTTCGTCATAGAAGGTATAACCCAAGCGTTCCGCTACCATACGGCCGATGGTTCTTCCGCCGCTACCGAATTCTCTACTGATGGTGATCACTGATTTCATAGGTAAGCCCTCCTTGGATTTATTTTTTCTTCTATGTGTATTTTATCATAAAAAACGGAAAAATAAAAGAGGATTTTTATAAATTTTTTACAAATAAAGGCCTTGCACCAGGATCCCTAAATTATCGCGGTAGATCTCGTCGAATTGACTCAAGGGCAGGGGATTCTCCCCGGAGCCTACTTCGATGGTGTAGCCGGGACGGTCATACTTCAGGATGAACCAATCCTTGTACCCTCCAAAGCCGGAGGCAAAGGGGGTGTCCTCCAAGGTATAGCCGGAGCTACGGGCGAAGGCTTCACCGATCTGCTGTCCCTCCGACGGCTCTATGTCCTTGAACTTCCAATAAATGACCTTCCCCTGTGAGTGATAAGAAAGGGTCAGACGAGGGGATACCTGCCTTGTCAGCTGTGCCATGGCGGCACTTTCCGCCTGATCCAGAGGAGCTGACCCCACAAAATCCCTTGGAGCGGGGCGGTCAAAGCCCAGTGCATACTTATTCTCCCTTGCCTGTTCCCAATCTGCCGGATAATTGAGGTTCAGGTCTACTCCCAGAAGATTGGCTTTCCAGCCTTCCGGGAAGGGAATGGCAGGGAAGCGGGCGGCAATGTTCTGTGCGGCTTCGTATTCGGCGGAGCCTTCGCCTATGGCACCGGTGACCAGATCCACACCGTCGGGGTTGACCATAGGGACGATGTAGAGCTGTGTCCTGCGGAACAGGGCGGCGGCATCCCGATCCCACAATCTGCCGCCGCGAGAAACGGCACGGGCATATTCCTCCGTAAACTTCATCAGCAGAGGAGTCGTGATCCATTCGTTGGCATGGTGACTGCCGTTGTATAGGACGGAACGACGACCCTCTCCCAGCTTTAGCAGGTACATTGGCCTGCCGTAAGCTGTAGCAGTGAGTTTGCGACTGCTGAGAAAGGGATAGCGCATGGTCAGCCCCTCTATGCACAGAGCCAACAGCTCCGAGGTAAAGGGAGTGTCTGTAGGCACTACCGGGAAGCCGTAGGGGACGATCAGGTATTGTCCCGATCTCAGCCTCCTGCTGTCGATACCGGGATTGGCGGTGGCAATGGCTCCCGTTGTGGTGGAAAATTGTCGGGCTATGGAATAATAGCTGTCTCCCGGTTTGACCATATACCGTCTGTAGCCCACCAAATAGGGCATAAGCTGTTGCATGGTCAGGATATCCTCTGTACCGGAGGGGTAAAGCCCCCGTTGTCTTTGGAATTCTCGCAGATCCTCCACCCCTGCTCGATTGAGAGCGAGGCGGGTCAAATTCTGATCCTTCAAAGAAAATCCCTCCCCCCACATTCTATGGGGAGAGGGTGTGATTCATTCCTGTAAAAATGATTCTAAGTATTCATAGGCCAGCAGAAGCTTTTCTAAGTGGTAGTTCATAACGATGGTGTCCCGACGGGTACACTTCCGAGGGGGAAGGGATTCGGCACGGAGTCCCAGAGCTTCTAATTTTTCTGCATTATCCGAGGCTATGTCACCCAGGGTATCCATACCGCAGATAACCTCTAACTCTGCCAGCATTCGTTCACTCAGCTGTCGGCAACCGCACAAGAGGGCTTCGTCATCCTGCTTTCGGTGGAAGAAACGCTGAGACTGATACAGTGCGATCTCATTGTCGATCTGCCGTAAAAGATCGATCATGGCTTGGGTATCCGGGAATCGTTCGTGGATGACTACACTTTCCAACAGTTTGGGGAATTTTCCGCGGAAGTCATTCAGGAGCCGAATGATGCGATTCTTGTTGTTATAGGGCCTGATACAGATATTGATGAGGAGAGCAACTGCCAAACCTAAGGCAGTATAGACGATCCGCACAAAGGCATCGTGGAGCAGATTGTCAGAGCCGTAGCTACAGGCAGACAGGAACACAATGCAGGACAGGGTAATGCTGTAGGAGATCTTCAGTTTGTTGCACAGCAGGATCAACAGCAGAACTCCCAAGCCCACGGACCAGAAGGGAATGGCGGGGAGAAAAGCGTGGGTAAAGTATCCTACAGCAGTGCCCAGAACAACGCCGAAGAATTGGGTGATCCCCTGTTGCAGAGAACGGCGGAAGGTAGTATCCATGGCAACCAGACCGCCTAAAGCCGCGTAAAACATGGCGTCATTTTCCGCAGACAAGAGCCGAACCAATAGTACGGACAGGGCGACGGACAGAGAAGTTTTTACAGTTCGGGGTCCCAGGGGGAGATGATTCATGGAGCATGCCTCCTTTCAAAGGACAGTATACCAGAAAATATAGAATATGCAAGTGCAAAAATGTAAATTTTATGGTATACTGAGAAAAGAGATCTCTGAAAATAGGAGGAAGCAAATGATACGAGAAGCAATGATCGCCGATATCCCCGGCATGTTGGCCATATACGAATATTATGTGAAAGAAACTGCCGTCAGCTTTGAATACACGGTTCCCACTGCAGAGGAATTCACCCGCCGTCTGGAGGAGCACAAGGAGGTCTATCCCTGGCTTGTATGGGAAGAGGATGGGGAAATCTTAGGCTATGCCTATGCCGGCCGCGCCTTTGAACGAGCGGCATACAGCTGGAATGCAGAGATCTCCTGCTACCTAAAGAAAAAAGGGCAGGGCATGGGACGGAAGCTCTACGGGATCATAGAGGAGCTGTTGAGAGCCCAAGGAGTGCGGAAGGTCTATGCCGTCGTTACCTCTGCCAATGAACCCTCGGTGGCATTCCATAAGGCAGTGGGCTATGAGGCGGTCTTGACCTACAAGGATGTGGGCTATAAATTGGGCAACTGGTATGATGTGATCTGGTTGGAAAAACAGCTCTGTCCCCTTGGAAAACCCACGGAATTTCCTGTTCCGTGGCAGGATGAAAAAATACAGAAAATTTTGAAAAAATTGCTTGACAGATAAGCAAATGTGTGGTACTATAAATATGTGCTTAGCAAGCAAATGTTAAGGAGGTAAGCGAATGACCGAGAGAGAACGGCAGATCCTTCAGTGGATCCAAGCTGACCCCATGATTTCCCAAGAGAAACTGGCAGAAAAGGCCGGCATCACCCGCTCCTCAGTAGCAGTTCACATTTCCAACCTGATGAAAAAGGGATACATTGCCGGTAAAGGCTATGTCCTCCGCTCCGGCAACTATGCCGTAGTCATCGGTGGCGTGAATATCGACATTGGCGGGCGTTCCTTCAAACCTCTTGTTGCCAGGGATTCCAATCCCGGTAAGGTAACCACCAGCTTAGGTGGTGTGGGACGGAATATTGCCCACAACATGAGCTTGCTGGGTGTAGATGTACGGATGCTCACCGCTTACGGCGATGACATTTACGGACAGCGGATCACCGCTTCCTGCAAGGCGCTGGGCATTGATATCAGCTGTGCATTGCAGATCCCCGGTGGTACGACACCTACATATCTCTTCCTCAATGATAACGATGGGGACATGGCTCTGGCTCTGTCCGACATGGAGATCTGCGAGAAGATCACCCCCGCTTACCTATCCAACCACATGACCCTGATCAATAACGCAAAGCTGGTTGTGATAGATACTAATATCCCCCGGGAAAGCATCGCTTTCCTGGCAGAGTGCTGTACTGCTCCCATTTTTGTGGATCCCGTATCTACGGCCAAGGCTGTAAAGGTACAGAGCGTTCTGGGCAAGATCCACACCTTCAAGCCCAATCGGATGGAAGCAGAACTGCTGACCGGCATTCCCATTACAGATGAGGACAGCCTGCGGAAAGCCGCACAGGCCCTCATCGACACGGGAATGGAACGGGTATTCATCTCCCTGGGCACAGACGGAGTCCTTGCCGCAGATCATGAGACAATGATCAAGGTTCCCTGTTTCAAGGCAACCATGCGCAACGCCACCGGGGCGGGAGACTCCTTTATGGCCGCTCTGGCGTGGGCATACTTAGAGGGGATCGACTTAGAAGAGACCGCAAGAGCCGCCGCCGCAGTTGCGGCAATGACCATCGAGTCTGAAGAAACCATAAACCCTGCGATTTGCGCCGAAGCAGTGCGCGAACGCTTAAACAATAAATAATAATATTTAATTTTTGGAGGAAATTATCATGCTGAACAAGTATCTGGACATCAAGCCCGAAGCCGCCGAGGCACTCGCAGCCGGCAAGCCCGTTGTTGCTCTCGAATCCACCATCATTTCTCATGGCATGCCCTACCCCCAGAATGTTGAAACTGCTCTGGCTGTTGAACAGATCGTTCGTGATAATGGTGCAGTTCCTGCTACCATCGCTGTTATCGGCGGCCGCCTGAAGGCCGGTCTGTCCGCAGAAGAAATCGAGTACTTCGGCAAGAAGGGTCTCGACATTGCTAAGGCTTCCCGCCGCGACCTGGCTGTTCTCTGTGCTCGCGGAGAAGACGGTGCTACTACCGTTACCACCACCATGATGATCGCCCACATGGCAGGCATCAAGGTATTTGCTACCGGCGGCATCGGCGGCGTACATCGCGGCGCTGAGACCACCATGGACATTTCTGCTGACCTGGAAGAGCTGGCACAGACCCCCGTTATGGTTGTCTGCGCAGGTGCTAAGTCCATCCTGGATCTGGGCCTGACTCTGGAGTATCTGGAGACCCACGGTGTTCCCGTTATCGGCTACGAGACCGAGAAGCTCCCCGCATTCTTCACCCGTGATTCCGAGTTCGGTGTTGACTACCGTATGGACAGCCCCGCCGAGATCGCAAAGGCTTTCAAGGTTCAGAACGAAATGGGTCTGAAGGGCGGCATGCTGGTTGCCAACCCCATCCCCGTAGAGTACTCCATGGACTCCAAGGTTATCTCCGCTGCTATCGATCAGGCAGTTGCAGAGGCTGAAGAAAAGGGTATCCACGGCAAGGAGACCACTCCCTTCCTGCTGGCAAGAGTTACCGAGCTCACCGGCGGCAACAGCCTGGAATCCAACATCCAGTTGGTATTCAACAACGCTCGTCTGGCAGCTAAGACCGCAGCTGCTTACTGCGAGGCTTAATTGATAACGATTCTTTGATCAGAAAACTTCTCCTTTCTTTTGTCAGGCTGTACCCTCGGGTGCAGCCTGACTTTTATCCTGTTGCACCCTTAAATCTCCAAATTCCCGTTTATCGCTCTGTGAGAGCGAGTGAAGTGCCTTTGGCGTGAAGTGCTGTCCGCGTGAAGTACCCACCGTAGGTGGGCGTGAAGTGCCTTTGGCGTAGATGTGTGCCCCAAGGGGCACGAATTAAAAATAT
>JAZOXB010000146.1:0-5716 GCA_045659585.1 Faecousia sp.
TACGAGTCAAATCACTGGAATAAACTGCATCTACAGAGATATCCCGGAATCGTTCTTCCAAAGCGGCAATTTGCTTTCTGCCGTTAGGAGTAATGAGGGAATCGAATTGGCCTTGAAGGCGGCGGAATACATTGCCCTCTGCTTCTCCGTGGCGGATCAAATATAAAGTCGTCATAATTACACCAACCTTTTTCTTTTTCATTTTGGGGCACCGCTAAAAAATACATTTCAGATAGATGCCGAGAAATTTTTCTGCTTACATAATACCATATTTTCAAAATATTGAAAAGTAGATTTTTTCGATTTTGGGGAAAAGCTAAAGACGGAGGTGAGAAATGATGAAAGCAACGACTTTTCTTTTGACCCTTGGTGCAGGTATGGTAGCAGGCAGTGCCGCCGTTCTCATGATGCCGGAGCAATGCACCGTTAGAAAATCCGCCCAAAAGGCCGTCAATGCCGCCGAGGAAAAAATGATGGATATGATGACATCCTAATTTTCCCCTTTTCCACAGAAAAAGCCTCTTTGAGATCCTAAGACCCCAAAGAGGCTGTTACATCATTCATTTAAGGGGGACACATTAGTCCGCAGGGATCAGGTTTTCACACTCAATAAACAGAGCATTGCTATCTGCATAGCCATCGGCATAGAAAAATTCGACCTTCGCTTCTGCATAAGCCCCCTGTTCCATAAGTGCCAGCCCCATTCTGTAGTGGCACTGCCGTTCCTTGTCCATAGTGTCTTTATAGCCATAAGCCCGGGTAAAATATTCCGCAGCTTCGCTGTAATTTCCTTTTGTAAAACTTTCATTTCCCAGGATGTAATAACACTCATTGGCTTTGGTGGAGCTATCCTTATACCTGCCACCCGGCTTTCCCATACCGCGGAAGGTCTCTGCAGTGGTATCTAAAAATTGGAATACAGAAGCCGCTTTGGCATAATTGCCACGGTCGAACTGATACTGTCCATATCGGTATACGCAGGAGGGTCCAAAGGAAAAGATCAACACAGCCAGAACAATTACTCCAACACCGATCCTCAGGCGCCATTGGGTTCGTTTCCAGCTTTTGAGTGCTCTCTGCCCCTCGGGGCTGAGTTCTTTTTCTTTAGGATCTTTATCTCGGAACCGTTGGTCACGATCTTTCATATCTTTCTTCCTTTCTTTTTCGGAGGCTCTCACAGGAACTCCCGTTATTGATTTTATTATACCAATGATCCGTAAAATTGCAACCCTTATAATTTGCAAAATAGCCCTCTCTATTTTGCACCCCCGATGTGAATTTGGCAGTAAACAAAATTTCGATTTTTCCCTCCCTTTTGTTACGGCAAATCGAAAGAATGGAAAATGGGCCGTCTACAACGACGACCCATTGGGAATTATTGGTCCTTCTGTGCTTCCTCGCGGATAGTGCCCAGCATATAGAGGCTGCCAAAGGCTACTACGGCTTCTTCTTGGGAGGTTTGGGCGATGGCGGTGCGAACACCATCTTCTACAGTTTCGCAGACGGTAGTGGGTTTCCCGAAAATCTCCAGTGCCTTTGCCAACGCAGCAGCAGGTAGGGCACGGGGGTTATCGGGGGTGACGGTAACGAACCGGGTGATGTAAGGAGCTACCATGGAGAACATATCCATGTAGTCCTTGTCTGCCATAACGCCTACCAGAGCGGTAAGTCCGCGACCGGGGAGGTAAGAACGAATATTTTCTGCCAGAGATTCCATACACTGGGGATTGTGTCCGCCGTCGGCGAAGAACACAGGCTCCCGTCTCAGAAGCTCGAAACGCCCGGGCCAGGAAACGGTCTTGAGACCGTCGCGGATGTTTTCTTCGGAAATATTCCAACCCTTGGTCTTGAGGACATCCAGAGTTTCCAGAACCACAGCGGTATTCTTCCGCTGGTGTTCTCCCAAAAGGGGCAGTTCCAGCTTTTCTCTGCCCTTGCAATCGAAACACTGACCCCAGAAGCCCTGATCATGGAGGCGGATGGAATCAAAATCTGCAGGGTGGAGCTTAGATCCCACTTCTTCACACTTGGCGGCAAAGACAGCCTCCACAGAGGGGCTACTGCGGTACATAATTGTATCGCCACCCTTAATGATGCCGGCCTTGGCGTGGGCGATCTCTTCTACGGTTTCACCCAGAACACCGGTATGATCCAAGCCGATATTGACAATGACAGAAGCCTCGGGGCAATCGATGACATTGGTGGAGTCAAACTCGCCACCCATGCCCACTTCTAAAATGACGATGTCGCAGTTGTTACGGGCAAAATACTCCATAGCAATACAGGTCACCAGCTCAAATTCCGTAGGACGGTCTTCGATGGTGTCTGCAAGAGGACGAACCATTTCCGTAATGGCACAGAGCTCTTCGTCGGGGATCATTTCTCCATTGATCTGCATTCTCTCGTTGAACTTAATGATGTAGGGAGAGGTGTACAGACCCGTGTTATACCCTGCCTTGCGGAAGACAGAAGACAGCATGGAAGCCGTAGAGCCCTTGCCGTTGGTGCCGGCAATGTGGACGAATTTCAGCTTCTTGTGGGGGTCACCCATACGGCGGAGAAGTTCTTGGGTACGGGACAGACCGGGAACAGAGCCCTTCCAACACACGGAATGGATATAATCTAAAGTTTCTTGAATGGTCATTTTATTCAGTTTCCTTCTTTCTCTCAGGGTGCCGCAGGTTGGCCAATCTGAGGATATTGGATTTGCATAACAGATATACCAGAAGAACATCTATGACAAAGGTCACAGCAAACTGGATCCCTCTGCTGATCAGGAAGGCATAGAAGCTCTCCTGTAAGGTCTCACGGGAATAGGTAAATGCCAGCGCAAAGCTCTGCCACAGAACAGATCCAAAGACCACCGCAGGAAAGAAGGCCACACCAATGGTCAGGGGGGTTGCCTTCTTCAGCAGGGGGCGGAACAAGCCGGCGCACACACCGTAGAGAATGGGGGGAATGGAGAAAATGGGATTGAAGCCATAGGGAGACAAGAGGCATCCGGTGAAGTCTGCCACGAAGCCTACCAGGCCGCCTGCAAGGGGTCCAAAGATCATTCCTGCCAGAAAAACAGGAACAGCTTCGATGGAGAATCGAGTGGTCTCATTGGGCATGGGGATGACCAACCGTGCCAAAATCACGGACATAGCCGCTAAGAGGGCGCAGGTGGTCAGCATTTTAGTGGTATTTCTCTGTTTGGTCATAAAAAAATCCTCCTTAAATGGAGGAGGTTGAAAATATTCACAATGCTATGCCCAGAATACGGGGCATCCTGCTCAGGCGGTTGCGGTAACAGCATCGCGGAAATCTCTGCGATTCACAGAAACCGCGAATCACAAAAACTCCTTCGCCCAATGGGCAACCTCCCATCCCATCGGTACTTGACGCACTGCTCCTACTCCCTGCAGCATTGTGTGGTACTATTGTAACATCTTTTTAAGAAAAAGCAAGTATTATTTTTCCTATTTTCTGCACAATTCTGCGATTTCCGAGAATTTGGAGCAGATGTAATCATAGTTCTTCTCCCTGTGAGGAAGGAGGCAAGAAGAGCAATCCTTGATGCCGTTTTCCATATAGGTAAAGTTGCCCCCGCAGTTCTCCCCTAAGGCATAAAGAGGGCAGTAGCAAAAGAGGCAGTTGAAATCCTCCCCGTCACAGGAGTGACAGGGAAAATATTCACATTCCCGATTCTGAAAATAACGATAACTCATAGAGCCTGTCCGATCCTTTCTCCTAAACGAACCTTGGTTTCTATGCCCTTGGCGGAGTAGTTCAGAATATCCTGATCTATAACCACCTGATCCTTCTTGCACAGGAGGATCACTGTGGAGCCACCGTAGGCAAAGTAGCCCTTTTCCTCTAACTTCTTAAAAGAGCGGTGGCCGTGGTTACAGATCTTTCCTACAAGCAGAGCCCCTACCTCCATCTGGATCATTTCTCCGAAATGCTCCGTGCGAAGAACGGTATAATGGCGGGTATTCCTGCGGTAGACCTTCATCGTCCCCGCAATGGGATTGACGGTATGGAGAACGCCCTTGATCTCATGGGTGTCCTCGGCGGTGCCTCTGTCCGGGAAGGAATAGCGGTGGTAATCATCGGGAGCCAGACGGAAAATCAGGCAACAGCCTCCTTCGTAGGCCTTGGCTAAATCCTCGTTCTCCAACAGCTCTCCAAGAGTGTACTCGACACCCTTAAGGGTAAAACGGCTGTTTCTGCCAATAGGCAAAGCAGACAACTTAGAATCTGCAATCGCAGGCAGCTCATGGGGTGCAGTATGATCTTCGATAGACTTTCGTTGTCTGGTGAAGAATGCATTAAAATTGGGGAAGGTTTGCTCGGTGCAATCCTCTACACTAATGTTGTATTCCTTCATGAACTTTTGAACCTTGCCCTTAGACAGGGGGCTTTTCTGCCACAGACCGTACAAATCGGAGACGAACTTACGACACAGGATCCCCTTTGCCAAAAGTCTGCCAAAGGCAGTATCATATACAAAACGGATAGCACCGATGCCGACCTCCGGCACCTCTATGAGTTCTTTCCGATTCCAAACCTTCATGGAGGAACACCTCGCTTTCTTTCTGTCATTATATACCCATAAGAATAAAAATGCAAGGTTGAAATCTCAAAAAGAATGGGGTATACTATAGATGACGAAAGCCGATCTCAGAAATATGTTACAGAAAGGAGGAAGCTTTATGGCAAAGAAAAGTAAGAATACCACGGCACAAGAAGATACCAACTGCCTGTTCCTACAGCAAAATGGTATCCGTTATCTTCTGACCAAAAACGAAAGCCACTATTTGTTGGTTAAGATTTCTGCTGACAGGATCCATAAGTTGTCCTCCGTACTAATGTCTAAAGGTGCAACCTCACCGGACACTTGGAAGAAAAACGGTTTTCCCGTAAAAAGCATTCCCTACCACGCCCTACGGTGCATTCTGGCGAAGGGTCACGAAGCCATCACGGAAATCGAGTTGCAAATGGGACAGGAGTGGATGGTTTTTACCCTTTCCCAAGTCTATGAGGAATCTGTTTTAAAAGAATTCTTTCCTGCCCACTTAGTCTCCCGACAGTTCATCAACCGAGAGGATGTAGATCGTGTCCGTAAAATTCGGCAATGGACAACCGGAATCCTATACGCACTGGGCTTCTTTGCTTGTGGCGGACTTTTATTCCTCGGTTCTCCCTATTGGCTGTGGTGTAGCCTGTGTATAGGGGTACAGCTTGCCTGTGTGATCCTTCCTGTTTGGAAGCCCCTGCTCTTTTGTCTGTGTGACTATCCTAAGGGATCCCCACCCCCTCCCGGCAATTTGATTTGGGCACCTAACGGTTTGGGATTTATCTTAGGCCTAAAGCTGTGCTCCTTGCCATTCGTAACATCGAATTTTATTCTGACATCGGCAGGGGTAACTGCTATAGTCGCTCTTCCTTTGAGCTTTCTGCTTATAAAACGGTCTGTTTTCAGCCGTATGAGGCCGTTTTTTCAATTTTTCCTAACCTGGCTATCTGTCCTGTTCTTAGGCGTCGGTGCCATCGGGCATATCCTGTACCTGTTTGCCTAACATCGCACTGTAAATCACAGTTTATCGAACTGTTTACCAAATCAGAATCAGCCCTTGCCTCTCCAATGGGAGAGGTGCCCCGAATGGGGCGGAGAGGGCAGTAGGGATTACCCCTAAAGTACCGAGTTCGTAGGATGATGGGCAGAAAACAG
>JAZOXB010000147.1:0-3539 GCA_045659585.1 Faecousia sp.
GACGGTTCTGTTCATTGCCCATGACCTGTCTGTTGTTAAGTACTTCTCCGATCGTATCGGTGTTATGTACTTCGGCAAGATGGTAGAGCTGGCGGATTCTGATGAGCTTTTCAAGAATCCCTTGCATCCCTATACCAAGTCTCTTCTCTCTGCGATCCCTCTTCCCGATCCCGTATACGAGAAGCAACGTGTGAGAATTATCTATAACCCCATTGCAGAACACGACTATTCTGTGGATACTCCCTCCTTCCGCGAGATCACTCCCGGCCATTTCGTGCATTGCAACGATGTGGAAGAGGAAAAGTATAAGCAGCAGGTCAAGTAACAGAATGGATGGTTAAACACAATGGAACAGGAAACAAAAGTAACATTACGGAATTACGCAATTTGCATTGCGGTTGAATTGCTGATCGGATTCCTTGTAATTTGGTCAAAAGGCTTCTTTACACAAAGTACGGCAGTAAATCTGCAGATCTTAGCCGATGCCTTCTTTGTTGCGGGTATCATGATGACTCTGGTTGCGGGCTTGATATTTGTCAGCCGTGAGGGTGGTCTCATCGGTATCGGATATGTTATGAAATCTGTATTTCTCTTCTTTATTCCTATGGGGAGAGCAAAGTGGGAGCGCTACGGCGACTATCGCGAGAGGAAGCTTGAAAGGATCAAAGATCGCAACTGTGGTTGTGTTTTAGTAACGGGACTTGTATTCCATTTCATTGGAATCGTTCTGACGCTTATTTGGTACAGACTGTTTTATCATGTCTGAGACCGGAAACAGATAAAATTCAGACGGAGGATCTCTCTTGCGGAGATCCTCCGTTGTTCCTTAGATGATGGACTTATCGACTAATCAACGGTATCCTTTGCAAAAAATCTGACAGTGTCAGAAATCAGCAGCAACCATTGTTGTCGCAACCGCAACCACAGCCATTGCCACAGCCGCAGGAGTTGCCACAGCCACAGCCGTTACCGGAGAGCAGATTGCCGTTGTTGCCACAGCCACAGCAGCAGAATAAGAGAATCAGGATGATGATCCACCAGCAGCCACCCATACCATTGTTATTGCACATAAAAGAGACCTCCTAAAAAGATTTCTGAGCATCGAGCTCATTCCATGATATGCCAAATCGGATAAATGGTGACAGGTTGGGAATATGTTTTTTGGAAAGCCTTGATCCGAATGCGGATGGGTCTTTTGCAATATTGTTTTTTAACATTTTATGAAAGGGGTAGCTTTTTAAGGTAGTTTGTGGTATAATCCTCCTATAAACGCTGAGATGATCGAGAGTGGTTTTCTATCATCACTCCATAGGTGTTGCAGAAAGGAGCAATGTTATGGATCAGAATCAAGTTCCGCAATCTGTAAATGACAAGGTAAAAAAGAGCCCCCTTCTGGGTTGGTTATCCTTCCTTTTGGTTCTGCCCGGGATCGTATGTCTGGGATATATTGGGTTTACGGGTCTCAAAGCCTACACAAGCAATGCTTTGAATACATTAGATATTGGTTTGCTGCTGAAGCTTCTCAGCTTTGCAGTGCTTTTCAGTGGTCTGGCATTCCTGGTTGCAGTGATCACTCTGTTTATCCGCAAACAGAAAAAGGGTCTTGCAGTTTTAACTGTGATTCTGTCCCTTTTGATTTTGCTTGTGGCAGGTGGAGCACGGTATGCCTATTTTACCGTCTTTGAATCCGCTTCTTACGACTCCGAATTCAAAGAGATCCCCGAAGAAGAACTGTATATCGATCCCGATGTTCAGAAGGGCGAGATCAATTTTGAAAAAATTCCCGAGGAAACATTGCCTCGAGAGGAAGTAGAAAAAATGATGGAGCTTTACGAGATCGATTGGCCCTATCTGGATGAGGCAGACCTTCCTGAATATGTTCATCCTTATATGTATAGCCAGAGCCAGGTATCTCCCTGTTATTTGAAGCCCGGTGCAGAAGTAATCGATAATTATGTGCTTTATGGCATTGATGACAATGGTCTTTCCGATGTGATCATGATCGTATCCATGGATCGCGCCCATCATAAGATTAAACTGATCTCCATCCAGCGTGACAGCTATGTTCGTGTTCCGGGGTGGGGCGGATATACTAAGATCAATCATGCATACGGACTGAATAAGGAAACCTCAGCCATTGCTACCCTGAACCTGAACTTCAAGCTGAATATCAAAGATTATTTTACCGTATATTTCTCTGATGTAGAGGCTATCGTTGATGTATTAGGCGGCGTGGATGTATATCTGAGTGATGCGGAATTGAGCTATATGCGTGCTTCCGGATACCCGGATCTCCAGTTAGGATCCAATCACCTCAATGGCAAGCAGACCGTAACTTATTCCAGAATCAGAGCCATCGACAGTGAAGTCTATCGAACCGGAAGACAGAGAGAGGTACTGAATTCCTTGTACAGCTCCGCTAAAAACATGCCTGTATCCTCTTATCCCGGCTTGGTGGATACTTTCACCAGTCTGTGCAAGACTTCTGTAGACGGTCAGCGGATCCTCAGCATGGTCATCGAAGCTGTCAGCGAAGGATATACTCTGGAGAACCATGCGCTGATCAACTATGTAAAGGCTTGGGGCGGCCAGATTGGACTGTGGTACTTTATTTATGACCTGGATGCCGCAGGAGATATGCTGTATCGTTTGATCTATGAGGATCTCTATATCTCCGGCTATCCTGAAAACGGTACCGATATTGAGTCCAACTACTAATGCCGATCTTTCGTAATTGGAAGGCATTGAAATCATAAAAAATACTGCTTCAAATCGAGGAAGTTCGATTTGAAGCAGTCATTATATACTCAAAGATTAGACAACAGAGCTGATATCTGCGGAAACCTTGAGACCTTCGGCAGATTCTGCAAGAATGTTTCGGGCATTCTCCATAAGGACTCTCATCTGCTCGTAGTTTTCTGCAAAGGTATCCAACAGAACATTCATATCTGCGGCGGTAAGGGTCATCTTTTCGTCGGCCTGACGGAAGATGTTCTGCATGCGATTGGAAGCTGCTACAGCCCGTTCTCTGGCCATACGCTCGGTTTGCTCTGCACGGCGATAGGCTGCCAGTTCCAGATCATCAAAGCTGCTGGGAGGTGCGGTTAAGCCTGCGGGAGCGGCAATGGGACGATCCAGTGCAGGAGTAGGTTCGTCTTGGGGCTTCTGAGCCTGAGCGGTCTTTGCTTCCTCCAATGCCTTTTCAGCGGAAGCTAATTGAGCCTGTACATCTCGCAGGGAAGCGACCAGTGCGGCCTTTTCTTTTGCAATAAACTCGATCTGAGCTTTCAGTTCCTCGTTTTCACGAGTCAAAGCAGTGACCTGTGCAGTCAGAGCATCCTTTTCGGCTAATGCGTCTTCGTCAACCTTAGGCTCGGCGGAAGCTTGCTTTAAGCGAGCGTTCTCTTCCCGAAGGAGACGCATGGACTTTTCGTGTTCAACTGTCTGACGCTGGATAAACTGGACTACATCTGTTCGGTTAAAACCATTCAATGCACTGCGGAAATTTTCGGTAAAAGCACCTGCACCTAACATAATTA
>JAZOXB010000148.1:0-3497 GCA_045659585.1 Faecousia sp.
CTACGATGCAACCAAGGACATCACTCTGATTTACGGTTCTTCCGCTGATACCGACAAGCAGAGATTCCGTGCAGACTATCTGCAGGAAGTTCTCAATGGTCTGACCCAGGGCACCGCTCTGGAAGGCAAGATCAAGGTTGTCTTTGTCGCATCCGCAGGTGCTCAGTGGGCAGAAGCTTTCCGTTCCGGTGCTACTCAGATCGGTTTCGGCTACGGCTTCTCCGGCAACGCTTTCAACCCCTTCGACATCATCGGCGCATTCGTTAACCCCGAAGACGACCTCAACTACCACATGTACTGGGATACCACTTCTATCCCCATGACTCTGACCATGCCCGCAGGCGACTACGCCGGTGCAGGTGAGACCATTACCATGAGCGTACAGAACTGGTTCTTCTGCCTGAACGGCCTCGCAGAGACCGAAGGTCAGGTTGAGACCTACAACTGGAGCGAAGGTAAGGCTCCCGTTGAGGCAAGACTGATGATCCTCTCCGCTCTGGAAGAGCTGACCATCAAGGAGTCTCGTTCCGTCATGCTGATCGCTGACGGCGGCGGTTCCTTCCTGGGTGCTAAGTTCTCTTACTTCTCCGAAGACGAGCACACCTTCATGGGCTTCGGTGGCATCAGATACATGGAAGTCAACTACACCGATGCTGAGTGGACCGAGTACGTTGCTGCTAACAACAACGACCTGTCTGCTGAGTATCAGAAGTCCGAATAATTTCGGATCTCCCAATTAGCAACACCTAAATAAACGCAAACGGTGGTGAGGCATTGTGCTCACCGCTAATTTGCAATCTAAGGGCTTTCCTAAAATGTTGAATAAGGAAGCTGTTAAAAAGCAAAATATATTCTATGACTATTATCAAATTGCATAATAGCAAGCGGCCGAGTATCTTATGGCTGAAAAGTCTTACTTTTTAGCCATAAGACTTAAAATGGTTTTATTGTCAGTTTAGGCGGTGCGCAGCTTTCGTGTGCGCAGAGCCTGGCGGACAACTTCTTTTCTGGCTCAAGCACCTTGAATTGGAAAATAACACAGCAGAGGAGAGAAACCTATGTACATGTTTAAATATGTCATGAAGCGTCTGGGCTTGATGTTACTGACATTCAGCATCATTTTCACAATGTGCTTTGTCCTTGTCAAGCTTTTACCGATTCCCACCAATGCTCTTCCCGGACAGGATCCCGAAATCGTCATGAGGACCCTTGAGGGCAGAGGTTGGATCACCAATATCCAAGAAGGCGAAAACAATGTATGGACCTATGACCGTGTCCCTATTTTCGTCCAGTATGCAACCTATATCAAGAGAGTAGTGACTGATCTTGATTTCGGTATTGTTACGACCTATGGCGAGTATCTTCATATGAATATCTGGAAGGTATTTGTCAGTCACATGCCTCCCACAATTATAATCAATATTTTTTCTTCCTTGATCGGCGTGCCTATCGGCCTCGGTCTAGGTATCTTAGCCGCATTGAAGAAAAACAAGTGGCAAGATCAGTTGATCAATATTTTCATTATTTTGTTGATATCGGTTCCCGGCATTGTTTTGGCACTGATGATCCAGTATATTTTCTGCTTTAAGTTGGGCTGGTTCCCGTTGACAATGTCAACGAGTAACGATTACTTCTCTTGGGAAGTCATTCATTCCATTATTCCCGCTGTTGCTGCTATGTGTCTTGGTTCCATTGCCGGCTATGCTCGAACCACCCGTGCCGAGCTTTCCGAGGTTCTTACCTCCGAGTTCATGCTCCTTGCCAGAACCAAGGGCTTGACCAAGAAACAGGCTATTTTCCGTCATGCTATGCGTAACTCCATGGTCGTCATTTTCCCCATGATCCTCAGTGAGTTTATTGCAGTTCTTAACGGCTCCCTTATCATTGAGAAAATGTTCGGTGTTAACGGTATCGGTGGACTGTATGTTAACTCGCTCACCTTCCAGGATTATGACTTCTTCATGATGTTATCCGGCTTCTATACTCTGGTTAGCCTCGTTGCAGGTATCGTTACCGATATCAGCTACAGCTTCATTGATCCGAGAATCAGAATGGGGGCGAAATAATTATGAATCAAAAGTTGAATAACATTCCCGTAGAAAAGCTCAGATTTGTTCAGAAAAATGATATCTATCATGATAGCAAGTTTGAAACTAAGCCTGTTAGTTATTTCCAGGGTGCTTTCAAGCGCTTCTGCAAGAACAAGGGTGCGGTTGTAGCGGCTATCGTCATCGCAGTTCTGGTGCTTTTCGCTATGCTGGGTCCTGTATTCACGCCCTTCCAGCCTAAGTATTACGACATGGTGTACGCCTTTGTTACTCCCAGAGCAAAGTTCTTCGTTGACAGAGATATTGATTTCTGGGATGGCAGCAAGGTAAAGAACACCAATGAAGTCGGCTACCTCAAGGATCTGGCTCTCCAGCAGGAGACCGGCAGAGAGATCATCAAGAATGGTGAAGTTGCCATCAGTGGTGAAGAAGGCGAGAATTATTCCTATCGCTATGATACCTACTATGGTGTAGGCTTTGGTAAGTATAAGATTATCTCTCAGGCTGAGTTCGATGATATTCAGAGATATCAGAATGAAACCGGAAGACAGGTTCTTTACCCTGTTGTTAAGGTTTCCGTTAGACCTACCTTGGAGAAAAACAAGTACGATGCCAACATCTATTATGAGATGAAAAATCCCAAGGCATCTGTTATCAAGCCCAAGCTTGATAAGGAAGGCAACATTATCCCTAATTACTGGAGATATGAAGAGGGCAATGCCAGCAGCACTGTGCCCGAGTACAATTCTACCAGAATTGAGGGTGAAAATGGTATTGAAGAAAAGGGAAAGACCTACTACTACGCATACGGCCGTAAGGTTGATGGTGGTATTGAGGTCAGAACCGAATACTATGAATACTATACCTATCAGCATCAAGAGGTTCTGAAGGATGGTATCGGTGAGCCTGTATTCCTCTTTGGCACCACCGAGACCGGTAAGGATATCTTCGCTTGTCTTGCCTATGGTGCAAGATTCTCCTTCATCTTTGCAATTGCGGTTGCAGTAGCAAACTTTATCTTCGGTGTTATCTGGGGTGCTATCTCCGGTTACTGCGGCGGCAAGGTTGACCTGATCATGGAGAGAATCGTTGACGTCCTGTGGGCTGTGCCTACCATGATCGTTATTACCCTGCTGAAGTATCATATGGGTTCATCGAGCCAGGTATTGGTCTTGTTTATTGCATTCTTTATCACAGGTTGGATCCCTATGGCCCATGTTACCCGTGTACAGTTCTACCGTTTCAAGAATCAGGAGTATGTTCTTGCCGCAAGAACCCTGGGTGCCCGTGATGCGAGAATTATGTTTAAACATATTTTCCCCAATGGCATCGGTACCATCGTTACGAAGTTTGCTCTGGTTATCCCCAGCATGATCTACTCCGAAACGAGCCTCTCTTATCTGGGTATTATCAATCTGGAAGCAGGCAATATTACCTCTGTGGGTACCC
>JAZOXB010000149.1:0-9643 GCA_045659585.1 Faecousia sp.
GGATCCCAACGGCGAATACTGGAAGCTGGTTGACGGCTCCTTCACCACCACCGATCCCGAGAGCATCATCGACGGCGTTGCTGTCAGCAAGGAAAAGTACGAAAGCCTGACCGACAAGTACACCAAGACCACCACCACTACTATCGAGACCAGAGAAGGCGAGACTCTGACCATCACCGGCACTGTTGGTGAAGACGGCGTTCTCCGCTTCGAAGGCATCCCCTCCGGTGAATATACCATCACCGAGACCAAGGCTCCCGAAGGCTTCAACAAGCTCATCGAATCCAT
Organism: Faecousia sp.; assembly: GCA_045659585.1. Taxonomy (GTDB): domain Bacteria; phylum Bacillota; class Clostridia; order Oscillospirales; family Oscillospiraceae; genus JAZOXB01. The sequence goes on from JAZOXB010000149.1 coordinate 289, forward strand.
CACTGTTACCATCAACGCTGAGTATGTTGAGGAAGCAGGCGAAGGCCACATCGTTTATACCTACGAAGGTGCTACCGATGTCAACGGCGTTGCTCGTGTTACCGTAGTTAACTCCTTCGGCGACATCCTGCCCTCCACCGGTGGCAGCGGCACCACCATGTTCTACATCATCGGCGGCCTCCTGGCAGTAGCAGCAGTTGTTCTGTTGGTCTCCAGAAAGCGCATGAGTGCAGAAGCTTAATTTTTGAATTTCCTTTCCCCTCAGGGCTTCGGCCCTGAGGGGGTACCCCCCTTTTGTTGTTTGGTTCCGCAGAAGTAAGGAGAGCCCTATGAAGAAACATTTGGTTACAATTATGCTTTTTCTGATTTTACTCGCAGGGTTGTCCTTAGTTCTGTACCCTTCTTTCAGTGACTGGTGGAATTCCATGCATATGTCCCGTGTCATTACGGACTATGTGAATTTGATCGATGATCTGGAGGAGGATGAATATGCAGGATTGATCGAGGCTGCTCACGAGTATAACAGAAGCCTCACACAGAGAGAGAATGGATATCTCCTCAGTGATGAGCAGAAAATACAATATCAGCAGCTTCTAAACATTGCAGGCAACGGTGTTATGGGATATGTAGAGATCCCAACTATCGGTGTCAACTTGCCGATCTATCATGGTACCGGAGACGATGTTCTCCAGATCGCCATCGGACATTTGGACTGGTCCAGCCTTCCCGTAGGTGGGGAGAGCACCCATTCGGTCATTTCCGGCCATCGCGGTCTTCCCAGTGCCAAGCTCTTTACCCATTTGGATAAGGTTCGGGAGGGAGATATTTTCATCCTCCGCATTCTGGATGAGGTTCTTACCTACGAGGTAGACCAGATCCTGATCGTTGAACCCAGAGAGGTAGAGAGTCTGATGATCAGTCGAGGGGAAGATTTGTGTACCATGTTTACCTGTACCCCTTACGGCATCAATACCCACAGACTTTTGGTACGCGGCCACCGTGTTGCCAATGAGGAAGAGGCTGAGGTTCGCCATGTAATTTCCGAGGCGATCATCATTGAGCCTGCTGTGGTAGCCCCCATCGTTGCAATGCCTATGTTGTTTGCTTTGTTTATTTGGCTTATGATTCCCAAGAAAAAAAGGAAATGGAGGGATGAATGGTGAAGAAAACACTCCTTCTGGCAGTGGTAGCTCTGATGCTGATCTTATCTGTATCGGTGTCTGTTCTTGCAGGTCCTGTAGTGGACGTTAACAGAAGGTGTTCCGTTACCGTTAGTTTCCAAAAAGACCAAAAGCCTGTTTCCGGCGGCAGTGTGATCTGCACCCGTGTAGGCTATATTTATGCAGATGGGATCTCCGTTCGCTATCGCAGAGTTCTGGACAATGCGGATCTGATCAATCTCCAGGATCCCGATACTGCCCTTGAACTGGAACGCTATGTAAAACAGAATAATATTACCGGTACCGCAAAGACCGTTGGCAAAGATGGTAAGGTCACCTTTGACAACCTGGAGCCCGGTGTTTATTTGATCCGTCAAAAGAATGCTCCCGATGGATATATGCCTATTAAGCCATTCTTGGTAACTCTGCCTTACCTGAAGGACGGGGAATACATTTATGACCTGGATGCTTCCGCTAAGACGGAGCTGGATAAGGAGCCTTCCGAGCCTACGGAACCTTCCACCGGCTCTACGGAACCCTCTACCGGCCCTTCCGAGCCCACAGAGCCTTCTACCGGTCCTACGGAACCCTCTACCGGCCCTTCCGAGCCCACGGAACCTTCTACCGGTCCTACGGAACCCTCTTCCGGCCCTTCCGAGCCCACAGAGCCTTCCACCGGCCCTTCCGAGCCCACAGAGCCTTCTACCGGTCCTACGGAACCCTCTACCGGTCCTTCCGAGCCCACAGAGCCTACAGAGCCCACGGAACCCGGTGGCGGTGATGCGCCTCAGACAGGTCAGCTGAATTGGCCTGTTCCCGTTATGGCAATTTTGGGTATTTTCTGTCTGTGCTTGGGAATGTACTTTACCACTAAGGATAAGAAGGAAGAAGCCTAATGCGGAAAGCAGGAATTGCCCTCATATTTTTTGGATTTGTCCTTCTCATCGGTTCAGCACTTCTTTTGATCCATAATTTCAGAGAGGATGAACAGGCGGGAGTCGCCGCAGGGGAACAGCTCAGCCTTTTGGTAGAGCAGATCCGTGTCCAAAAGGAAGAAATGCAGATCCCTACCGCTTCGCCCGAAGAAGAGGAAGCCTTATTCAATGAGCTTCAGCCCACCCCCGACACAGAAGAAAAAGAACTCGTTATGGACGAGATTCAAGTGGATGGCAAGGGCTACATCGGCTATATCAGCTTCCCCACCTTGGAATTGGATCTTCCCGTTATGTCCAACTGGACGGTGGAAAAGCTCTACAGTGCTCCTTGCCATTACTTTGGTACGGTGCAAGAAGAAAATCTGGTCATTATGGCTCATAATTATTCTCGCCATTTCGGCAGGATCACAGAGCTGAGAAGCGGAGATCCCGTGTATTTTATCAACTGCTTCGGAGAAGCTTTCTTCTACGAGGTGGAATTTCAGGAGATCCTTCCCTCTAACTGCATTCCCCAACTTACCTCAGGGGAATTCGATCTGACCCTCTTTACCTGTACTTACGGTGGTGCCAATCGGATCACTGTCCGTTGCAACGAAGCACCGCCTCCCCAATAACTCACAGACTCCTCCTCGGGAACGGGGAGGAGTTTATCTGTCTCATTGTACATTTTCGATCAAAAATATGTGAGAAACACTGCAATTGAGATACTTCCTCTTGACATTTTCCCTTCTTGCCGTTATGATTATACTGATTTAAGAATAGAGACCCTGTAGAAGAGAGATAGAGAGGAGGGTGCCTGTGAAAAAGTTTTTGATATTCCTGTGCTTCGGACTTTTGGTAATATGTAGCACAGTGGCTCTGTGCTTCGGGGCAGAGGCTCAGAACTCTGTCAAGGAAGGCACTCTGCCGATCACCTTAGTGGTACATAAGATAGACAGCGGTACACAGCTCCCCGTTGAGGGTGCGACCTTTGTGCTCTCCCGTGAAGACGGCTCTTATTTAGAGACCATGTCCCCGGAGGGTTCATGCACATGGACAAAGGATGAGGCAAAAGCCTATTCCCTGACCACCGACGGTGAAGGTATGATCACCTACTACGGACTTATGCCCGGTATCTATGATTTACAGGAAACTGTAGCACCCGAGGGATACATACTTCTGGAAGAGCCGGTTAAGCTTAGCCTTTCTGCCGAGTATGAAGGTGGAATCATTGCTTCCGTAACCGCGCAGGTAGGGGAAGAAGGAGAAACCGAGACCGCAGAAGGTGATTTGATCCATGTTACCATTGAGAATACCTATGGAACCGTTCTTCCCGCAACCGGCGGTATCGGTATGGGTAGCTATTATATGTTTGGTTTCGTGCTCCTGTTTGCCTTGTCCCTGGTCATCGTTGCAAAACGGCTGATCCGAGAACAATAGTCTAAATGAACGACCTTCCTTTTGGGAAGGTCGTTTTTTAAAAGTGATAAAACATATTTTATTATGCTTTACCAAAGGATTCTTGAGGTGGTGAAATTTTTCAAGGCTTTTTACAAAAGAACCCTTGCAATTGAGTTGAAAATCTGCTATTCTGTAATTGTAAATTTTATATACGGAGGTATACAAAATGAAATACGCAGGCACTAAAACCGAAAAGAACTTGTGGGAAGCCTTTGCAGGCGAAAGCCAGGCTCGCAACAAGTACACCTATTTTGCAAGTGTTGCAAAGAAGCAGGGCTTCGAGCAGATCTCCGCTCTGTTCCTCAAGACTGCCGACAACGAGAAGGAGCACGCAAAGCTGTGGCTGAAGGCTCTGGAAGGCATTGGCGATACCAAGGCCAATCTGGCCGCCGCCGCTGAGGGTGAGAACTACGAGTGGACCGATATGTATGAGCGTTTTGCTGTAGATGCAGAGGAAGAGGGCTTCCCTGAACTGGCTGCCCAGTTCCGTGCTGTAGGTCAGGTAGAAAAGGCTCATGAGGAACGCTATCGTGCTCTTCTGAACAATGTCGAGATGCAGACCGTTTTCGAAAAGGGCGAGGAAGCTATGTGGGAATGCCGCAACTGCGGTCACCTGGTCATGGGCAAGAAGGCTCCCGAGCTGTGCCCCGTTTGTGCACATCCTCAGGCTTACTTCGAACTCCACGCTACCAACTATTAATCGATAGAACCAAAAATCCCCTACGGAGATGTCCGTAGGGGATTTTTTCAGTTAGCGACATAGGAATAAATACCGCTTTTCTTCAGCCATTTGTACTCTCTGATCAAGAGATATTGGAGCACCAGGGCGGCGGCACACAACAGTAGTAGGATACAACCGTTTATGGTCAGGGTGGTACCCATATAGGAGCCGAAGAAGAAATCGGAAAGCAGAGCCCCTAAGGCAATGAGGGGAATCATAAGCTCCAGTACCATGGCAGGGATAAGTTGGGAGGCGTTATAGGTATTTCTGGTATACAGGGGGATCAGGGTCATCATAAAAGAGGCCAGATACAGCAGGAAGAACAGTCCCGTAAAGAACCGACCCGCGGGGCCGAAGAGTCCGGAGCTTTCTTCAACAACATCTTTTAGCAGGGGGTTACTGCTACGGAAGACATCCGTCAACAGTAGCAGTGCGATCAGCACCATGGTTAACAGGTTCCCTACAAAAAGGGTTGTTTCTTTTCCCAGAATGGACAGCTTGTCCATGGGTAGCATGGGCTCGATCTTGAGTCGGTGACGGCAATCCACCGCATGGATATCGTAGCCGTAGCCCGGCTGGAGCCGTTCGCCCTCCTCTACAGGCAGGGGTGCACCACAATTTTCGCAATGGCTTATGTAGGGTAGGTTCTTTTCCCCACAGTGTTGACAATAACTCATGAGAGATCTCCAATCTACTTGATCTCATTCATCATACCATTCCCGAGAGGTCTTGTCAACTTAAAATATTTTTGCATATTTTAGAGAAAATCCTGCAAACTACTGACAAAGGGGATGATCATATGAAAATGAGTCGGGCGGAATACAGCCGAATGGTGGACTCCTTGGCGCCTAAATCCAAGAGCGGAAAAAATTGTCTCGGTGCCTTTGTCATTGGTGGCTCTATTTGTTTGTTGGGACAGATCCTCCTGTCTGTCTACCGGACACTTGACCTGAGCCAAGATGCCGCAGCGACCGCCACAAGTATCACCCTTGTGCTCCTGTCTGCAGTGCTCAGCGGTCTTGCGGTTTATGACGATATTGCAAAATTTGCGGGAGCAGGCACCTTGGTCCCCATTACGGGCTTCGCCAATGCCATAGTAGCTCCCGCCGTAGAATACAAAACCGAAGGCATGATCTTAGGCACCGCCGCCAAGATGTTCACCATCGCCGGCCCCGTCATCGTCTACGGCGTGTCTGCCAGCGTGGTTTATGGACTTATCTATTGGATAACAACATTATTTTAAGGTAAAAGGCTTGACCGATTCGGTCAAGCCTTTTGTATAATATAGTGCGGATGTTCGATTAGTTGTAAACGATTGGTGTTAGTGGATGTCAATATATTTAGCATCTACATATGGGACGGTGTTAGAGCTACCCAAAACAGTAAGGTAAGTATAGTCGCCCATGCACTCGCCATAAAAGGTCACAATGTCATCTTCCAAAACTTTGGGAGCATCGTCAGATAGGGTGTATGTAACATAGACAATATCTTCCCAAATGCCATAGGAGCCTTCCGTTACTTGGATCAAATAAGTGACGGAGTTCCCCCCATATACTTTCCGAGACACTCATAACGCGACCCTTGAAATAGACTTGTTCACCTTTGTATTTTTTAGGATACCTTGCGATCTCCTCGTAGTTGCCCTCCGTGCAGGAATTGATATATGCTTCCTTAGGACTAACGGTGGGGGCGGGTACAGTAGTATGAGCAGTAGTGGGTGCAGTAGTGGGTGCAGTTGTTTCGGGAACTATCAGTGGAAGTTCAATAGTCTCCTGCTTGTTGCAGATACGGCAGGTTTTGATGATATATCCGGCGGTGGAGGTTGTAGATTCTTTTCGCTCTGTTTCCTCCATTGTATGACCAGTTGCGGGGAGGTTTTCACTTTCTTTAGTGCCGCAGTTCAGGCACTCTTTGACAATCGTTCCTGCGGTTTCGCAGGTAGCCGGCTCATTAGAAATTTCGGCAAAGTTATGACCAATTGCAGGGATTGTGTCATTCTTTGTTTTGGTACAATAATCGCACACATATTCTGTATAGCCGTTTTTTTCGCAAGTGGCTGCTTCGTGGGAAACCTGCACATAGGCATGGCTTTTCATATCGGCCTCATATTCTGCAGAGTGCAGGGTGTTCACACAACCGAACAGAACAAACAGAAGGCAGATGGCAATTATCATACCTAGCATACTGCTGAAAAATGTGTGTTTCTTAAAAAGCGGCAACCAATTCCGAAATTTAGTATTAGACAAGAAAATGTAAGGAGAAAAGATAATTAATACAAGAATGATGCTGGTTGTTTGAACGATAATAAAATCATATGTAGAGATTTGCCCTTTGGGAGTAGTGAGTGCGACACCCAATACACAAAAACCACAGAAAATAAGATAACAAACAGATAGCAACATCTTCCACAAACGATGGGAGCGGAATCCAAATAGTTTTCCTGCCGTTTATTGAGATGGCGCGGCACCGCACTTCGGACAGAAATTACTGGTGCTTTCGGTGCCACATTGTGAACATTTCATTTTAATTCCTCCTCGTTTGCTTTGTGGGCGATAAAAAGTGCGCAGCGGTCGCTGCGCATAAAAAATGCAGCTTCATCCTGCTGCGACACATTTCACTCCTACAAACAGGCAATGACAACAAAGCATACATTTTTACACAAAAAGTATGCCTGTCTGTAAGAATATTAAACTGTGTCATAAATTGATTTTAGCATAAAACTGCAAACAATGCAAGGATTTTTGTTAAAATTGGGGCCTAATGGAGCCCAAAGTGATGGGCCTACTTACCCACGATCAAAATAGAGATTGATTTTTGCCTCAAATGGTGTATAATAGTGGCAGATAGTACGCAAGATAGTACGTAAGTTGTTGGAGGTGTTTTCTTGAAGAATTATAAGCCACCCTTTACGATCACAAACGAGATCTTAACCTATGTATCGTCTATTTCCGAAAAAGTGGGACGCATTACCGCAACCAGCAATATGGAGGCAAAGCCCCATCTGCGGAAGAACAACCGAATCAAGTCCATTCACTCTTCTCTGCGGATTGAAGCAAACTCCCTTTCGCTGGGACAGGTACGAGATGTTATTAATGGCAAAACTGTTCTTGGTGAGCAGAAAGAGATCCAGGAAGTCAAGAATGCTTATGCTGCCTATGAGAAACTGGCTGAGATCGATCCTTTCAACATTCAGGACCTGAAGACTTTCCATGGCATCATGACCAAATACCTCGTAGATGAGTCTGGTGATTTCCGTCGTGGCGAAGAGGGCGTCTTTAACGGAGATCAGTGCATCTTTATGGCACCGCCGGCAAAGTTTGTTCCTCAGCTGATGGATGACCTGTTCAATTGGATGAAGACAGAACAAAAAGTCGTGCATCCGCTGATCCTCAGCAGCGTGTTCCATTATGAGTTTGTCTTCATCCATCCCTTCTCCGATGGTAACGGCAGAATGGCCAGACTATGGCATACTGCGATCCTTTCCAAGTGGAAGCCCGTCTTTGAGTATATTCCCATCGAGAGCCAGGTTGAGAAATTCCAGGAAGACTACTATAACGCAATTGCCAAATGCCATATAAGCGGCGAATCTACCACCTTTATTGCGTTTATACTCTCCCAGATCGATAAGATCCTGGACGATATTTCTGTTCAGATCACCGAAGACAGCGAGCAGCTTTCTGAATATGTTAAGCGGATGCTGGATGTTATGGAATATGATACGCCATACACTAGCGCAGCATTGATGGGAAGGCTGAATTTAAAATCCAAGGAGAACTTCCGAAGAAATTATTTGCATCCGGCAATTGAAATGAACTTGATCCGGATGACGATTCCGGACAAACCCAATAGCAGAAACCAACGATATGTAAAACTCTAATTCGACCTGTTTGGAAAAATATTTACTGGTTTCGACAAAAAATACTGCGTCCTAACTGGACACAAGCAGAAGGCATGATCTTAGGCACTGCCGTCAAAATGTTCACCATCGCCGGACCTGTGATCGTCTACGGCGTATCCGCATCCGTAGTTTATGGCTTGATCTATTGGATAACCACATTGTTTTAACGAAAAAGGCTTGACCTAAAACGGCCAAGCCTTTTCTATACGGATCAAACTAAATTGCAAACGCCAATAGGGATCGGTTTCGAATTATGATGCTATTACAGTTACAATGATAACGGACAAAACTGCGACAAAAAAGGAACCTATATATGCTATTTCCCGGAAGTTGACGATTTGCATTTCTCCCGGTTCACAGGATAAGCGGTCTTTTATATTCCCCAATATGATACTCGAAACGATCATGTGGAGAGCCAAAGGTATAATGCTTAGGATCGCCCAAGAGGTAACAAAAGCGCAGATCACACCTAATAGGGTGTACACCAAGTGGACGATGGTTGTGATCTTAAAATAGCGGGTAATGAATTTTGCTTTGCGGTTTTTGAGAACGACGGTTTCCTTGACGACGTTGTATTCCTTTCTTTTTTCAAAAAAGATACAGATACCGATTCCTACCGCGCCAATAAAACTGATACTCCAACCCAACATAAAGTTGAATATATGATGCCACCAAGGACGGCTTACCACCACTTCCAACGTATTGTCAGCGGATGCTCTGTATACTTGGAAACTGTCAAAACAGTATTTTCCTTCTATGTGCTGTTCCTCGGATTCCCTTTCCCCGATGTAGTTTAGATTTAAGTCATCTTTATCTTGAATTCCTAAGAAAGCCCCGTTTTTCGCATCATAAATATAGGCTTCGCCGAAAGAAATAATAAGCTTATTGTTCTGTAATTCAAAATGGGAATTTCGCATACGGGGAGTAGCCACACACCAAAGGAATTCGCCATCTTCGGTATATACATTTACACAGTTGGCATCATTGTAGCATACGTAAATTTGATTTAAATCTTCATCGTGGAGAACGGTTTCGATCGTATCGGGAACAAAGGATTCAGGCCGGATTTCTTGATAATTGTCATTACTGCGTGTGCAGAAGGCACGTCCAAGCAATCCTAAAGCAACACCGCCAATAAACAAAACGATAAAAATCAAATACAATATTTTTGCAAATCGTCGCATAAAATCACTCCTGTTTT
>JAZOXB010000150.1:0-2664 GCA_045659585.1 Faecousia sp.
CGGCTCCTGCGCAGGTTGTGCAGAAACCGCTTATGCTCGTCTGGTTACTCAGCTCTTCGGCGATCGTATGTATATCTCCAACGCTACCGGTTGTTCCTCCATCTGGGGCGGCCCCGGTGCTACTTCTCCCTACTGCACCAATAAGGAAGGCCATGGTCCTGCATGGTCCAACTCCCTGTTCGAAGATAACGCAGAGCATGGTCTGGGTATGTACACCGCTCAGAAGTTCATCCGCGAAGGCCTCATCGAAAAGGTAAAGGCTGTTATGGAAGCAACCGTTTCCGAAGAGCGGAAGGCTGCTTGCGCTAAGTATCTGGAAACCATCAACGACGGCGAGGCCAACAAGGCTGCTACCGCTGCTCTGGTTGCTGATCTGGAAGCTAACGTCTGCTGCGACACCGTTAAGGAAATCCTTGAGAATAAGGAATACCTGTGCAAGAAGTCCGTATGGATCTTCGGCGGCGACGGCTGGGCATACGACATCGGCTTCGGCGGCGTTGACCACGTTCTGGCTTCTAACGAAGACGTCAACATCTTCGTATTCGACACCGAGGTTTACTCCAACACCGGTGGTCAGGCATCCAAGGCATCCAACATCGGTCAGGTTGCACAGTTCGCAGCCGCCGGTAAGGAAGTCAAGAAGAAGAGCCTGGCTGAAATCGCCATGTCTTACGGCTATGTCTACGTTGCTCAGATCGCTATGGGCGCTAACCCCGCTCAGACCATCAAGGCAATCGCTGAGGCAGAAGCTTACAACGGTCCCTCCCTCATCATCGGTTACGCTCCCTGCGAAATGCACTCCATCAAGGGTGGCATGATGCACTGCCAGGACGAGATGAAGAAGGCTGTTGAGTGCGGCTATTGGAACATGTTCCGCTTCGATCCCTCCAAGGAAACCGGCAAGTTCACTCTGGACTCCAAGGCTCCCAAGGATGGCTATCAGGAATTCCTGAAGAACGAAGCTCGTTACAGCCGCCTCATCCGTGAGTTCCCCGATCGTGCAGAAGAACTCTTCGCACGTAACGAGGCTGCAGCTAAGGAGCGCTACGAGCACCTGCTCAAGCTCGTCGAGCTGTACAAGGATTAATTTATAACTCCCAATAAGCAAGGGGCTGCTTCTTCGGAAGCAGCCCCTTATGCTATTACCTTACGCTATGTTTTGATCATGTATACATATACCAAGGATCGGTCTGAGTCAAAAAGCAAATAACATTTCATGGTGCTGATTTCTTTCCCAACCCGATCCAAGTACATCTTCATGAGTCCTGTATCATCAGGCAGATATTCTGCTGTGATCTTATCTTCTCCATTCGCCTGTAGTGAAAGGTTATGTCTGTCTATTTGAGCATTAAACTGTGCTATATCCCACGAATCTGCCTCCGACCAGGGCAGCTTGCTTAGTTCCTCATTGCTGTCATAAGCAATTACCCCATAATCACGAAAATCAACCCCCATGTTAAAAAAGGAGTCATAAATGACTGTTCCATTTTCCGGCATGGTAATGCCAAATCGTTCAAATCCAAAGCCCTCAACGGTAATCTCTTCGTACCCACAAGCATTCAGCAAGTTAAAGCATATTAATATAAAAAGCAATAAAGAAATCCTTATACGGCGATACATGCGCTTCCTCCTATCCATAAATCTGCCACATTTCCGAAAGCATTAGGATACAGGGTATTCTACGGAATTGATTACAAGGATTTCTTCACTTTCCCATGCAAGATCAATATTCAGGTGATCACTCCAATCTCCCCAATAGATCCTTTCCGGCTCATCGCATATTGTAAAGTAAAAAGTATCCATGCGCTTATCTTCATATACATAAACATAGGTATTTCCGCCAAATGCCCCCTGATCATCCACAACAACTTGGGCATAGTAATTCCCGGAGGGAGAATAAGCCGTTCTCTCTATCCATACCCTGCCAAAATCACCAAACAGAATATTTATCCCTACTGTTACCACAATAACCGGCAGGATTAACAGAATCATTACTACCCCTTCGATCCATTTTCCTGTGGGCTTCATTTTCTTCGAGAATGTAATCATACTACAGAAAAGAATACTCAGTATCATTGCAAGCCCGATCCACTTAGCCTCGGAACCGTCGTAGGTAAACAAAGCATTTACCATAGCCAAGGGAGCAAAAAACAGTAAAATCGGCTTTCTGTATTCCCTCGCTTTTTTGCTACAACACCGTAAGACAGCAAGAACGAGTCCCACTGTCGCAATGAGCCAATAGTGAATCACAGGATACTTTAGGGTAAAAGAATAGCCCACAGTTTTGCAGATCAATACACCAACGGGTACCAACAACAGCATTCCCAATAGAATCCACGATAGTACCGAATTCCATCGTTTCATCAGGCCTACTCCTTTCCCAAATACTTCCCGTACAGGTTCGACAGCAGGTAAGAAATTCCACACAAAAGGATCGTTAGCAGTATACCAATCATGAAGGCACTGCTCCCAAAAATATCAGTAAGTCTCCATTCATAATGGACGGCTCCCCAAATATATTCGATAAAGGCCGCAAAGATCAGACAGCAGACAGAGGCAACAGCAAAGGACTTTCTGCTATGATAGAACCGAATAAAATACCAGTTTCCCATAGACAACAGCAGAGCTGTCAGCGGAGCAACCATAGCAAATAGCCAATTGCCG
>JAZOXB010000151.1:0-7403 GCA_045659585.1 Faecousia sp.
AGGTGCCCATGATCCTCTAAACTCTCCTGCTAACTCCCAACCCCTACTGCCCTCTCAGTCAGCTACGCTGACAGCTCTCCCAGAGGGAGAGCCAAGGGCGTGCACGGACTTGGGAACAGCTCGATAAACGGGAATTTGAGGGTATTTGGGCAAAGGAAACCGCCTTGGGAGAGAATGGGATCCTCCTCCAAGGCGGCATTATACACATTATTTATTCTCTTACAGCAGGATCCCTGCGAAGATCTGGAATGCCAGATACAGACCGAAGGCACTGATCACGGGAGCTAACTTTGCCTTGGGGCCGGTGGACAGGCGATCCATAATAGAATCGAAGAGCCATGTCAGAAGGGTGAACAGGGCACAACCGATCACAGCGACCTTCCATACCTGCGCCAAAGCCACAACACCGGCGGCATAGGGCAGAAGGCCAAAGGTCAGAAGGGAAAAGCCTACTACACAGAAATAGCAACGACGGCTGTTGGGAGCAAAGTAATGCTCAACCAGCAGTGCTACCAAGCACAGAGCGGTCATGTTGGGGATGTTCATTTCCGGCAGGATGGCCGCAGGAGCGAGAGCCTGCAGCAGGGTCATAGCTACCATGGCAATTGCCATAGCCACAGCGAGGATCAAGGACAGGGAATAGTATTTCTCTTTCATTGCATTAACCTCCCCAAGATGTTGCACCGGAGTCTGCATCGGCACCGGTTACATAGGCTACAGCGGAATTGACACTGCGAGCAATGGCCTTGGAAGTGACCGTTGCACCGGAAATGCCGTCTACATAGAGGCTGTCTTCGGTATCGCTCTCGGTTCCCGTTGCACCGCTGAAAGCGTCTGCACCGGCGGTGCCGATGGCAACATTACCACTTGTGTTCAGGAACTGTGCCAGGAATGCATGATCGGTCAGGGCTTCCGCACCCAGAGTAAGGGTTTCGGACTGATCCGTTACTACCAGACCGGTGACCTTACCGCCATTGCTGACACCGATGAGCATGGAGATCTCGCCTGCGTAGCCGTAGGTCACGGTTTCGATAACATAGCCGTTTTCTGCCTTAAAGACACGACGGATGTTGGCATCTTCGCCGGTGTAGGCTTCTTCCGTAAATTCGGTGCTACCGGGGAGAAGAGTTTGAGAGTACCATGTGAGATTCTTTGCTTCGTTGCTTTCTTTTGTGTTTTTCAGGCCGTAGTTCAGACTGAAGAGAACAGCGGCACACAGAAGGATGGCTACAAGAGGGATCAAAATATTCTTCATCTTCATTTTGCGCTACCTCCTTTTTTCAGACCGAAGCGGCGAGGAGCGGTATACCGATCCAGAACCCAAACCAGAGCGTTCATCAGCAGGATGGCATAGGTCACGCCTTCGGGGAACAGACCGAAATAGCGGAAGATCACTGTCAGACCGCCACAGCCTACGCCGTAGAGGATTTGACCCCAAGGAGTTGCGGGGGAAGTGGCATAGTCTGTTGCCATATAAATGGCACCCAGCATAACGCCACCGGACAGGAGGCTGTAGAGCATCCACTGCAGGGGAGCATCGGTCTTGTGGAAGACCAGAGTCACCACTGCAACGGTTCCCAAATAAGCCAGAGGGATCCGAGGGGAGATGACCTTCCGAGCCACCAGATAGATACCGCCCAGGATCAGAGCCAGAGCAGAGATCTCACCGATGGAGCCGGGGCAGTTACCCAGGAACATATCCAAGATGCTTTCTTCCGGGAGTGCGGGCATGACCATGTGGTGGAGGGGAGTTGCGGCAGTCACACCGTCTACGCCTAAAGCTTCGTAGCGAACCATGGCTACGGGGCAGATCAGGAGCATAAAGGCTCTTGCCAAAAGAGCGGGGTTAAATACATTCTGTCCCAAGCCGCCGCAGAGGATCTTGACCACCAGGATGGCAAAGACACTGCCTACTGCAACCAGCCACAGGGGAGCGGATGCAGGGAGGGTCATAGCCAGAAGGAGACCGGTGACTAAGCAGGAGCAATCGATCACCGTATTACGGGTACGGGTAACGAGGCTGTAGACATATTCCGTTGCCAGTGCGGCGGCTACGGAAATCAGAACTACAAGGAGAGCACGGATCCCAAGGACCCATACGCCTACTGCCAGAGCAGGCAGGAGGGCAATGACCACATCCAGCATGAGTCTGCTGGTGCGGAAATTTCCGCGGATGTGGGGAGAGGAAGCTACGGTCAATTTCATTTCTTGGTTGCCTCCCTTACTAATTTTTTACCCAGACGGAATTTCTCCGTCAGGGGGAGCTTGCCGGGGCAGGTAAAGGAACAGCATCCGCACTCGATGCAATCCAATACGTTCAGGCGCTGTAATTCCTTGACTCGCTCTGCATTGACATAACGGTACAGATACAGGGGCTGGAGCCGCATGGGGCAGACACCGACACACTTGCCGCAACGGAGACACACGGGGTTCTCTGCGGCACCGTTTTCGTCCTTCAGCAGGCAGAGAATGGAGTTGGTAGCCTTGGCCACAGGAACGGAAAGGTCACTCTGGGCAACACCCATCATGGGGCCACCGCTGATGACACGCTCGGTACGGTCGTGGAGACCGCCGGCGGCTTCGATCAGGTCGTGGAAGGAGGTACCGATACGAACGATGAAGTTCTGAGGCTCGGAAATAGCTTCGCCGGAAATGGTGACGATTCTCTGGGTCAGGGGCGTTCCCAACCGAACCGCACGATAAACAGCGGCATAAGTAGAAACGTTAAATACTGCACAACCAACACTGACGGGAAGCTGTCCCGGCTGTACCTCACGACCGGTGAGAGCTTGGATCAGCTGTTTTTCCGCACCCTGAGGATAACGGGTGGGAAGAACTGCGATCTCGATCTCCGGATAGTCCTTGGAAAGACTGCGGAGCTTTTCGATCGCTACGGCCTTGTTGTCCTCTACTGCCAGAACCACCCGAGTGGGCTCCAACAGCTCCTTCAGGATCATCATGCCTTCCAGAACATGGGAAGGCTCTGTTCGCAGAAGGGAGTCGTCGGCGGTAATATAGGGCTCGCATTCGCAGGCATTGGCAATGAGGGTGTCTACCTTGCCCATAGCGGACAGGGCCTTGACATTGCCGGGGAAAGCGGCACCGCCCATGCCGACGATACCGGATTCACGGATGGCATGGAGGATCTCTTCCCGATTGGTGGGAATGGACCCTAATTGTTCCTTATCCCGGAAGTCGTTTTCGATCACTACCGCCATAGCCTGTCCCAGAGAGGGATGGGGGCGGCTTTCAATAGCAACCACCTTGCCGGAAACGGATGCATGTACGGGTACGCACAGACCTTCGCCGTCGCCGATCTTCTGTCCACGGAGGACGGTGTCTCCGACCTTTACCAGAGGGCTACAGGGAGCACCGATGTGCTGTTGGAGGGGAATTACAACCTGCTTGGGGGTGATGGTACGGAATTCCGTGATTTTTGTGGACATTTCCTTATTGTATTTGGGGTGGATGCCGCCAAAAAACAGATGTTTCATAGGTTTGGTTCACCTCGTTTAAGTTCTTATGATTTCTTGGAAGCCGGGGCTGTAATACCGCTGTCCTTGGGCATCTACCCAGAGGGCTTCGGCACCGAAGGTCGTCAGAAGGCTTTGTCCTTCCTCCAAGGGGAGGAGGAACAGGGCTGTAGACAGAGCATCTGCTATGCCGGAATCCTCACAGACAACGGAAACAGACCGCCAGTATTCCGAAGGATACAGAGTGTCGGGGTCGATAATATGATGATACAGCTTTCCTTCTACCACATAGGCTCGCTGGTAGTCGCCGCTGGTGACGACACAGCCCTTTTCCAGATAGACGGTGTGGAGGTAGTTCTCTCCTCCGTCGGGATCCTGGATCCCGATGACCCAGGGGGTACCGCTATTATCCTTGGGGCCTGTGGCACAGACATTTCCGCCTACGCTGATGAGGAAGCCGGGAGCTGTTTTCTCAGCCACACGCTGAACAGCCCAGCCCTTGGCAATGGCTCCCACATCCAGTTGCAGATTCGGGTCTGCAAAGTACACCGTGCCTGCCGGTTCGTCCAAAATCAGGTCGTCGATGTTGCAGTGGAGACTTCCCTCTTCCAGTGCATCTTGATCCGGGAGGACTGCGGTGGTAGGATCGTCCCGTCCATTGCTTCGGGTCTCGTGCCACAGAGACAGGATAGACCCCATGGCTACATTGACCTTGCCGTCGGTGGCGGTGTACAGCTCCTTACATGCAACAAGAAGTTCCATGATTCGGGGCTCTACGGTTACGGGAGCCTTTGCCGCCTCTTTGTTGAGGGTGCAGAGATTCACTGTATGGGGATATTCGTTATAGATGTCGAAAAGCTGATGATATTCCAACAATTGATCGTGGATCGCTTGGGCTTTTCCCTTGAAATCCTCTTCCGAAGCACCTCGTCCCACAATGGTGGTCAGGGTGTCAAAGAGGTTCAGGAAGGTTGCGTTATACTGCTTTTCCTCCGTGGCAGGCATAAGGGAGCACCCACTTAGGAGGAGCGACAGACTCAGCAAAAGGATCGTAAGCCGTTTCATTACTTTGTCAGAGCGGCAAGGATCAGTTCTACAAGGTTGCCGAAGTAAATGGTAACAGATGCGGTGGCATCTACACCTGCAACGGGGATCTGCTCGTCGTAGCCGATACCGCTGATCTCTTCTGCGTTTTTACCGGTGCAGTATGCGGCAACTGCGGCGGCCTGTGCATCCCACTCAGCAACGGCTCCGCCCCATGCAACCATGCCGTAATTCTCGCCCAGCTCATTCTTGGTTTGGGGAGCAACGGTCAGGTCGGTGGTAATGGTGCCGGTGGCATCGAAGCTGACCTTAGCCTGGAGGCTGTCAATGTAGGCACCGGTGACTACGCCGTCCTTTTCGGAAACAACGGCTACATCGCAGTTAAGCTGAACGGTACCTGCGCTCTCGGCGGTAGCACTGACGCTGTCGCCCAAGCTGTTGACGGAGGCCATCTTCAGAGTGTCTCCTGCCTGTGCACCCAGATGGGTGGCATTGGCAACAGCCTTTTCAATAGCGGAAACGTATCCGCCTAAGTAAATGGTAGCGGTAGCGGCCAGATCGGAGCCTTCGGGAGCCTTGCCCTGCTCGTTGACAGCGCCGGTCTTCAGCTCTTCTACGGTCTTACCTACTGCGTACTGTGCCAGAGCGTCGGCCTGTACATTCCATTCGTACTTGGCTCCGCCCCAAGCAACCATGCCGTAGTTGTCGCCCAGCTCGTTCTTGGTCTGAACGGGAGCGGTGATGTCGGCGGTAATGGTGCCGGTGGCATCGAAGGTAACGGTACTTGCAATGCCGTCGATGATGCAATCGTGGATGATGCCGTTGTCGTCTACCAGAACAGAAACCATGGTGATGTCGTACTTGGCCTGAACGGCATTTTCGCTCTCGCCGATGCCTGCAACGATGGCAAGACCGGTCTTGAGAGCACCCTCACCGGAGGGAGCGTTGGTATTTTCTGTGGACAGGGACTCTGTGGGGGCGGTCGTGCTGTGATCTTCGGTGCAGTTATACACCACGGGGGTTCCTACACAGCCTGCAAACAGGCACAGAACCAGCACAAGGCTCATAAGGGTCGCGAGTTTTTTTGTCATTTTGTTTTCCTCCAATTTTTCTATCTTCACCTGCGTCCTTGTGGGGATCGCAGGAAAAGCTTCTTAAAAAAGTTTGATTCCCTTTGCGAAAGGGCTTGCATTCTCCCAATTTCCGTTTATCGGTTTGCTTTTTGCACAACTTACCCTATCTGTTCGTAGGGGAGACCTGTGGTCTCCCGGTGTAGGAACTGAAAATTTGAACTTTCTACCGTTTAAAATCACTGTTCTCTCTTCAAAACAGGCAGGCGACCACAGGTCGCCCCTACGGTGAGATACAATGGTTTATGCATCAAACAGACCGATAAACTGTGATTGGAATTTCAGCGTTTGATCTCTTTGGGTAAGATCTTCAGGACGCCGGATGCGGCGGCGGCAGTGGCAAAGCCCGTAAAGAGTGCCACGATCAACAGATAGGGCAAATATGCCCCGATATACACCGTCTCCATAAGGAGCATAGCGGCGCAGATCTGTCCGATGTTATGGGCGGCGGCACCTAAAATGCTGATGCCGTACAGAGAGAACATAGGAAGCTTCAGGGCAAGGGTCATGACTCCGAGGGACAGAAGACCTCCCGTCAGGGAAAACAGCAATCCGCTGATCCCTCCTCCGAATACCGCACCCAGAATACACCGCAGAACCACGATCCAAAGGGTGTCCTTCCAACCCAAGAGACACAGGGCAACCAGAGTAACGATATTGGCAAGTCCCAGCTTGATCCCCGGCAGAGGGATCACCAATTGCAGAGGGATAAAACGCTCTGTGTAGGACAGAGCCAGTGCCAGCGCAATGAGAATGGCAGAAAGGGCGATTCGTTTTGCAGTCTTCATGCCGTCACCCCACTACAAAGTCGATTTCTTGGGCACCGGTGATGCGGATCTCTAAGGCGTTGGGGAGACAGACCAAGCTTCGCCCGGCCTTGCTGATGGAACCGCTGTGAACGCAGTCTTCTCCGGGACAGGTGCTGTGGGTAATGGATACGGAGCCTTCTCGGATCACCAGGGTGTTTTCGTACTTGCCTGTGATGGCTATGGTTTCTTCTGCGGTCAGGGGGAGCTCACGGAGGAGCTGTCCGTCCTGATAGATCTGTACCACAGAGTCCTCGGTCTCTCCGGAAGAGGGCAGAAACAGCAGTCCCACTCCAATGGCAAGGAGCATGACCAAGACAATTGCGATCCAATCCCCTTTTTGAAAGGAAAGTCTCTTTTGATCTGCCATAGGTGCCTCCCTCCTGTCCGATGCTTTTCGGGCATAATTTCATAAATATATCATATATGAAAGAAGAAGAAAAGTAAAGTAGTCTTTTACACGAACCACCTGTTTTTCGTAAAAATATTGTAAATTAATGTGTGTTTTAGATAAGAAAGCCTTTACATTTCCAATTAAGATAGAAATTGGAAGTCGGCACAACAGAAATAATATGAAAAAGAAAAACCCTTTCCATACCCGCAGGGGTACAGAAAGGGTCTGTGCCGTTATGCTGTTATTTTTCTGCCGGATCCTTGAGAAGTTCCAAAATATGCTGTGTCTGTCGGGAAAACGCCCCCGGGGAGGTTACCCTGCAACCGTAAATCACAGTTTATCGCTCAGTTTGAAATTACAATTTGTCGCAAAGTGACGCAAATAAAACGATCCGAACCAAAGAAACGAAAGCGGAACGCACCGCCGGGAGGGGGCCGGGGGAGGGCGGTTTTTCATCCGGCGAAAAAGGAAACGACACCACCGGGGTAACGAGCCGGTGAAACCCTCAGCGCCTCCCCCGGTTTGCTTCTTTGGTTCGTTTCTTGTCAAATAACAA
>JAZOXB010000152.1:0-3046 GCA_045659585.1 Faecousia sp.
CTTCTTCCGGGGATGCACCTCTGCCTAATTTTCCGGCGGCGGCACAGAGGAGACCTAAGCTGAAGATGGCTCCCTTGTGGGTGTTGACACCGCAGGTGCCACTGTACATTCGGGCTTCTGCTTGTCGGCCTGCAAAGCGGAGCTCTGCAAAGAGGGCTTCATGACTCTTGTTCCTACCTTCTCTTCCCAAACGGGCACATTCTGTAAAGTAGGGAGCCAGTGCGGCAACGGAGGCGGAAAAGTGAAATATATCCATATCCTTGTGACTGCCCCGGTTCCGAAGATCTACCAAGCCGGGCTTGGGCGTGGTGCACAGTTCCCACAATAGAGACCGAAGGGCAAGGGAGCCGATGAGGGTTTCATGGTCTTCGTCTACTCCCAACTGTAAGAGTCGGTTTACTTCGGCTTCCAGATCGGAAAGGTCGTGGGTGCCTCTGCGGCGACAGACACGGGCATCCTCTCCGCAGAGGAGACAGGGACGGGGTTTGTTTCGGCTCAGTTTTTCTCCGGTGGGGGTCAGGACGTCAAAATCGAAGAGACGACCGATGGGAGAACTGTCCTCGATCCTGGCGCAAATATCCTTGACGGTGTGGGGATCCTCTTTCACAAGGAAAAAGCCCTGACAGCCTGCATCCTTGGTGCTGACTTCGTGGTGGAGAAAGGTCGGGAACTGGGAAGCCAAAAGTTTCCATCCCAGCATAAATCCCGAGGTGATCAGGGGGCTGTTTTTGGTAGGTCCCGGAATGTTCATGGTGAAGGAGATCAGAGTAGTCCCGTATTGATCCAGAAGCTCCTTTTGACGTGCCGCCCGTTGTTCTCGGGCGAGGAGTATGTCTTTCAGTTCCATATTATTCCCAACCGGGTCTCTGGGACTTGATGGTCAGTTCCTTTAGGATCTGATCGGAATGCTCGCCAACGCAACCTACCAAATAATACAGCTTGTGGAAGCGGTCATAGACATAGTGATGGAGTAGTCGGAAGCCCTTGACCTGAGAAGTATTGCTTACATGGATCCGGGGACCGGTACAGGGATGGGAGGTGCCGCCGATGGAAACATGGTGATCGTCTACATAGGCAATGGGCAGAGCGGCGGCGATCATTTGATTGACCTTTTCTTCCAGTTCGGAAATGCTGATAGAAGGACGGTGTTCAAAATACATGGAGAAGCCGTGTTTAAAGTCGGAATGTCCGCAGTGTACCAGATCCTCGGGGGGTAGGCACATTTCAACCAAATCTTCTGCGGTATGAGCCATGAGACGGTAGGGTAGGGATTCGTGGACGACCTTTCGGATCTCCTCGGGAGAGGGACCGAAGAGGTTGGGACGGGCGATAAGCACCTGCTCACCTACACCGATGAGGAGATTTGCGTTGGCTCCCAACAGGGGGTATACCAGTTCAAAATGCTCTACGATAACACGCTTGTTATTTTCCAGAGCGGTGACGATGGCTTCTGCCAGCTCCGTCATCTGGGTAAAGCCGTTTTCAAACCGGATATCCACATGGTAGGTGTGGGGGGCGAAGAATCCACGAATCTCACCTGCACTGAGGAGAGGCAGGGGACGCATATAAATGCCGTTAACGTCGTTGGTCAGCTCCAAACCGGGGAACATGCCACGGATCAGAGCACTCTTACCGGCACCGGACTCGCCGATGATGCCGATAAGCTTATCTGTAGGGGACAGGTACTGTTGGGCGATCTGAACACCCAACTCATACATACGTGTGTGACCTCTGGGGGCGTAGTAGCTACTGAGAATATGACTCTTTTGTCTTGCGTCCATGGGTGTACCTCCTGTTTATAATAAATTCTTTTTATTTAAATATGTATAGGTGCTCTCCGGCACCAGATGTTTGATGTCAGGGAGTTGGGATCGAACACTGCTTGCACTGACAGGCAGACCGTCCTGTTCCAGACGGGGGATCTCTATAAGGGGAACGGGAAGCTTTTCTTTCAGAGCCTGATTATACTGCTCTGTGAGAGGGGATAGAGGCTCCGTTCCCACAAAACGGCAGGTGATCCCAAAGTAGGGGATAAAATGACGGGAGAAAACCGCAATATCCAAATCGCAGTGTGCCTGTGCTTTATCCCGATTTTTTAAAAAGTAGGTAGGGAAGGTAGCGGAGGAAATAAGATAGGGCCCTGTGGGGAGAACGGTAACATTCTCAAAATCGGCGGTGCCGGCCTTTGCCATTTCCATACGGTCATAGGGGGAGAAACGGCTCTTATCTTCGGATAATATAAATATGTAGAGATGATCGCACTGCTTTGCGGCAGTTTCGATCAAATACCGATGTCCCAGGGTAAAGGGATTGCAGTTCATAACGGCGGCACCGATCTTTCCCTCTGTGCAGGGACGGGGCAAGGTGCGGAGGAAGCTTCCGATCCCGTCCCGACGATCCTCCATTAAAAGCACATCCCCTGTCTGTGCAATGGGATAGAAAAACAGGGATTGGAACTGATATTTGTTCTTAGGCTTGGTGTAGAGGAACAGATGCCTGTGTCCCGATTGGAGGGCGGCTTCCTTCAGAGCGGTCAGTACCGTGGCGGTGAGACCTTCCCCTTGATAGGCGGGATCTACGGCAATATATTTAAGGATATGCTCCTGCCTTGCTCCTGTTGCCACCAATCGGTCACCGTCCCAAATTAAGACGATTTCTTCGGGAGGAGCATCTTGACACAGCCCTACGACGTCCAGAAGAGAGGTGTACCGCTGCTGAAACTCCGGCCGCAGGCTTTTCACGATTTCCGTATACAAAATATCCCTCCTTTACAAGATCCTTCCAATGAGGAAAGGTGTTTTTTACTATTATACTATTAAAAATAAAATCTTACAAGAGGGAATATTTCCTTGCATTTTTTGAGATTGTATTATATAATATTGGAAGATTGTTATAGAACAATATACTTAAGCTGAGGGGAGTCGAACCCCGATAGGTTTTCACAGGATCTTTTCAGTCATAGCATCGTCATCGTCCTCGGAAATACCGACGGGTATTCCCATCGGACTCTTCCTTGCTCTGACAGAAAATATCTCCGTGAAAACTG
>JAZOXB010000153.1:0-9713 GCA_045659585.1 Faecousia sp.
CTTCACACCGTAGGTGCTTCACAACCCATTATGGGTTGCTTAACGCCCACCGCAGGTGGGTACTTCACTCGTTCCAGCGGAACGATAAACTGTGATTTGAAGAGTTTCCGATATAAATTGCTTAAATAAAATCCCGGCGGAGATCCCTTATGGGATCCCTGTCGGGATTTTCCTAATTTATTCACCTTCCAGTTGGGCGGCGGCTTCTTCCCATTGGAGCATAATTTCCTCCAAGGCGGCTTCTTGCTGTTGTAATTCCTCACTGAGACGGATGTATTCCTGATAATCGGAAGAAGCGGCTTCCAGCTCTTCACGGAGCTTGGCGATCGCCTGCTCTCGGGCATCAATGTCTCGTTCCAAACGGCGGACGATCTTTTCCAGTTCCTTACTTCCGCCGGTTTTCACGGGCTTTTCCTTCTTCTTGATTTGGGTAGCAGAGGAGGTTGCCGCGGCAGCTTCATGCTCCTTAATGGAGCGGTACTTGGCATAGCCACAGGGGAAATCACGGATACTGCCATCACTGAGCTCCCAAACACGGGTAGCAAATTTATCCACAAAATAACGGTCGTGGGAGACGAAGATCAATGTCCCCTCATACTCGTCAATGGCACATTCCACCCACTCTCTGGATGCCACATCCAAATGGTTGGTAGGCTCGTCCAAAATCAGCAGATTGATTTTTTCATCCATGAGCATACACAGCCGCAAGCGGGATTGCTCACCGCCTGACAGGGTGCCTACAGTCTTAAACACATCCTCACCGGAGAACAGGAATGCTCCCAAGCGGTCACGGGCACTCTGAGGTGTGCACTTTTTCTCATAAAGCATAGTATCATACAAGGTTCGCTCCGGATGTGAGAAGTGGATCACCTGAGGTAAATAGGCGGATTTGACGGAAGGGCCGAATTTGATCTTGCCCTCACAGGGAAGCTCCCCTAAAAGGGATCGGATAAAGGTGGTCTTTCCCGTACCGTTATCGCCCAGCAGGGCGATCCGTTCTCCCCCGCCTACGGTCAGCTCAATATCGGAAAAGAGGACACGATCCCCAAAGGACTTTGCCATATTCTTCACGGTCAGGACTTCGTCTCCGTGGAATTCCTTCTCTCCGAAACGAGCACGAAGGGTCTTTTCTTTGGTGGGGCGTTCCGTCTTCCGCATGCGATCCATACGGTGCTGAATGGACATGGCACGACGGTAAAGAACGCGGTTGTTAATACCCCAGCCCTTCATCCGTTCCACCGTATGACCCAGCTGTGCCAGCTTCGCCTGCTCCTGCTCATATTGCTTGAGCTGACGGTCAAAACGATCCTGCTTCTCCTGCAAATAGAAGCTATAATTACCACTGTAGAATTCTGCCTTGCCGGCATGGATCTCAATGATCCGCTGTACCACACGATCCAGGAAATAACGGTCATGGGAAATGGTCAGGACAGTACCCTTAAATTTACGGATATAGTCCTCCAGCCACTCCACGCTCTTGAGATCCAAATGGTTGGTAGGCTCGTCCAACAGCAAAATATCGGTTTTTTCCAGCAGAAGTCTGCCTAAATTCACACGAGTCTTTTCTCCCCCCGACAGCTTCTCAAAGAGCTGTTCCCGCATAGGCCGAGGGATGCCCAGACCGTTGCAGATCTTATCTACCTGAGTATCCTGCTCATAGCCTCCGCCTACCAAATAAGCATTGCTGAGACGGTCATATTCGTCCAACAGTGCCTTAGGTGCGGATGCCGTCAGCTTGTCGGCCAGAGCCTCCATCTTTTTACGGATGGACTCTAGCTGTACAAAGGCTGTCCGAAGCACATCCTCAACAGTGTATCCTACGGGATATTTGGGGATCTGAGAAATCAGTCCCAACCGTTTCCCGGAAGCGATCATGATCTCGCCTTCATCGGGAAACAGTTCTCCCGTGAGAAGGCGGAACAGAGTGGTCTTACCGCAACCGTTGCGACCCATAATGCCCACGCATTCGCCCTCGTGTATATCAAAGGACATCCCATCTAAAAGGGTCTGTCCTACTTCAAAGGACTTAACCAATCCTTTTACAGAAATATCAACCATGTTTTTCTCCGTATCGGTTCAAAAATTCTTCTCTTGTCATCATCAGATTCAGTGCATCCAGAAAGGCATTGCTTCCCATATGCTCCGGGAAGCCCAGCTCCTCCATAAGAGCACCCCGCTTTTCCTTACTTCCGGCTCCACTGAGACCGCAGAGGAACAAATCGCTCTTGGTAATGGGATCCGCAGGCACAGAGACCTCCTCTGCCCCCGCCTGTTCCAGAGCCTTTAAGATCACCTCAGGGGTCATCCCCTCCACGCCCAGCTTGCCTTCCTTAGATGCTGTTTCCTTCCGCCGTTCCTTGCCGTAAATATCCGGGATATAGGCATGAAGAACACGATCCTTCGGCAATGCACTCTTTAAAAAATTTCGGATCATAAAGCCCGCCCCATCGGAGTCCGTAAAAATGATCACTCCACGCTCCATAGCAATTTTGCGGAGCATAGCAAGGCGTTTTTTATCCTTAAAGATCCCAAAGCCGTTGGTCTCAAAAATGGGAGCATCCACGATCTGAGACAGGGTGTTTTTGTCATAACGACCCTCAACGATAATGGCTTGTTTAATCATTGCGGGCCTCCTGGGCAAGTTGCAGGATCAGATGCTCTACCAGTGCCTCGGGATCGTCATAAGAGGTTTTCAGCTTATGATCCGTGTCACGGCACAAGAGCACCGCCTGCTCACAGAATCGCAGGGAAAATCGTCTGGCCTGGGTCATGGTAAAGGCCGCTGCCTTGGGAGACATTCCATAGATCCTTGCCAGCTCGTCTCCGTTTTTCAGGACAATCGCACCGTAAAGTTTCCGCATTTGGGCAGAAATAGCACCTACGATCGGAATGGCCTCTACACGCATTTTAAACAGCACATGGAGTTTCTCCATGGCTCTGTCAAAGTCACGATCCGCCAAAGCGTTGGTGATATCAAAAACCACACCGTCCAGAGTGGGCTCTACCACCGCGTCGATATCTGCTCTGACGATCTCTTGTGCACCGGAATAGTCGGCGATCTTGCGGATCTCTCCCTCCAATCGGGTCATGGAAGAGTTACACAACTGTCGCAAATAATCGCACAGATTAGGCTGAATGGTCTTGCCTAACCGCTGGAAGTGACGGTTGATCCAAGTCACAAGTTCCCGATCGTTCTGATAGTGGAATTCCGCAAGAACAGCGTTCTTTTCTATGGCATCCCACAGTTTTTTCTTCCGCTTATCCGGCTTGAACTCCAAATAGGTAAAGACCAGACAGCAATGCTCCGGAAGATCCTGGAGCATTGTGAGCACAGCCTCTTGCTCCCCTGTATCCAAGGCGAAGAGGTCAACCTCGTCCACCTGTACAAGGGAACGCTCCGACATCATGGGAAAGGTTTCCAGGCTGTCGTTGAGGAGCTGTGCAGAAAAATTCTCTGCCGTTAATTTATGAAAATTAAAATCCGCTGTCAGGTCATCCAGAAGCAGCTTTTGCAATTGCTGAAAATAATACCGACACAGATAGTCCTCTTCTCCGTGGATCACATAGCATTTTCCCGGATTTTTCTGTTTCAGGTCGTCCTTTAATCGGACAGCACCGGAGGACAGTGTCTCTTCTTGTTTCTTAGCCATAGCTTACCTCGTAATCGTAATGGTACCTTCTTGATCCGTTCGCCGAACAAGGATCCCTAAACCCTCCGCACGCTCCAAAACCTGCGAACTCGGATGTCCGTATGAATTCAGACCCACAGAGATCAAAAGGGTCTCGGGCATCGTATGCTCCAACAGTTCCTCCCCTGAGGAGTTAGACGCACCGTGGTGCCCCGCAACCAAAATCTCTAAGTCCGGAAGGGCTACGGAACGAATCAGCTTCCGTTCCCCTTCTATAGACAGGTCACCGGTTATCAGTATATCATAATCCCGAGCAGACAGCAAGAGGGACAAACCGTCATTCTCGGTTTTTGTTGTAACCGGTGCAAAAATTTCTACACTTCCCTGATCTGTTTGAAGGTGAAAATTTTCTTTTATCCAAATAATGGGAACGTCCAGTTCCGTTGCCCTTTGAATGATCCGCTGTCGAAGGTCGTCCTCCGGCCTGATATCCGGCAAATAGAGACACCTCACCGCGATCCGATCCATAAGCTGCAGTACCCCACCGCAGTGATCCAGATCATAGTGGGTCAGGATCAAGCCTTGAACAGAGGATATCCCTCGACTCAGAAGCTCTCTGCTTGCTTCTTCTCCTGCGTCTTCTTCATAGGTGCCTCCGCAGTCTATAACCAGCACGGACTCCCCCAGCTCTGCCAGAATACATTGTCCCTGTCCCACATCCAACATGGTAAATCGGAAGTCTTCGGGACGGATCCTCTGGAAAACAGGAACCGTGATCAGCAGTGCTATAGACAGTAAGATGGCTGTCCCTTGTCTTTTGTACCGTATTCCAAGGGCAACGGCCCCATAGGTTGCCACCAGCCACAGGATCACATACATGCTCCGACTGTATAATGCTCCGTATGGAATCCGACTCAGCAGATGGACCCCCACAAGGATCCATCGAATCGGAATGCTCATATATTCCGCAACCGTCACTGCCAACGGATAGGCAAAATAACTGAGGAGCACCAAGGGATATCCCAGAGAGAAAATCAAGGTGATCACCGGCAACAGGATCAGATTGGACACAAATGCCACTAGGCTGACCGTACCAAAATAATATGCCACCGGAGGAATCGTTAGAAAACAGGCTCCCACAGAGGTGGAAAGGGACGCTGTCAGGAACGCGTATAATTTCCATAGCAATCCCTTTTTGCGGAGTCTCCGCGGATAAGCCTCCCGAAGCTTCTGCGTCATAGGCTCGGTCAATAGCAGGATCCCTGCCACAGAAGCAAAGGATAGCTGTAGTCCCGGAGATGCAACAGAATAGGGATTCTTTAAAAGAAGCAGGAACAGAGAAAAGCCCAAGGCTGTAGGGCCGTCATATTCCCGTTTAAGGACAGGCGCCATGAGCAAAACACTGTTCATGACCACCGCCCGTGTAACAGAGGGCGAAAAGCCCAGCATCGCCCCAAAGAACCACATCGCACCGAGGCAAAGCCCTGCCGCCAATCGTCTCCTCCGCAAGCAAAGATTCAGAACCAGAGAACAAATCAAGCTCACATGCATGCCGGAAACTGCAACCACATGAGAGATCCCTGCAAGAGACATCTCGTTCCGAAAGCTGTAGCTCAGTTGTCCCGTATCCCCCGTCAGCAATGCAAGGGCAAAAGGCGCCGTATCCCCGGGGAACAGTTCAATGATCCGTCGCCGTACCGAGCCGTAGACCCGTGCCGGAAGGGAACG
Organism: Faecousia sp.; assembly: GCA_045659585.1. Taxonomy (GTDB): domain Bacteria; phylum Bacillota; class Clostridia; order Oscillospirales; family Oscillospiraceae; genus JAZOXB01. The sequence continues at coordinate 5,358 of JAZOXB010000153.1, forward strand.
GAGTGTCTGCTCTCCCTCAGTGACCGTAATATTCCCCTTTTGTCTCAGGGTCATGTCTATATCCTTGGCAATATAGGACAGGCCGTCCTCGGGAGACTCTGCCTCAAGAATCCCCTCTATCAGGATCTCATTGCCTGCATAGATCTCCTCTTCACAATCAAAAACATATACAAGGATCCGAACGCTTCCGGATCTGCATAAAACCTTGCTGCCGTAATCCGTCTGTTCCTCATTCTCTAAGGCCGTCAGGCGAATGTAGGTCTCTCCCTGTGCCAAATCCTCTAAGGGTCTCAGCTGTCGAAACTCATAGATCCCACTCCACAGGAGTCCCAATGCCACACCCAATGCGATCAGAGATAGAGGATATTTCTTTCCCCTACGGAAAAAGAGCCTCCCGATCCCAAACACCAACGCAAAGGCAAAGAGTATCATCGACGCCCAGGAAGGCAGGAGCAGAACATACAAAAGAGTACCTGCGGCAAAGGAAAAAGTGAAAATTCCCAATACACTCACAGCATTTTCCTCGTTGGTTTAATCCTGGGCTCGACTTTCGGAAGGGACTTCCCTGACAATAGCACCGTTGGTCTCTTCAAACTCGCGGATGCCCTTGCGGATCCAGTACAGGATCTGTCCGTTTCCGGATCGACCTTCGTATTCTGCAATATATCGTAGCTTGTAATGGATCTCGGGGTCGATCTCCATGCCGATGTGCTTGTTATTCTTATTTCTCATAGAGCACCTCTGTTTGTTTATGTTTGCTTCTATTGTAATACTTTAAGTATATTTCATGTATAAAGTATACTTACTTTAAGTATACTCTTTCCCGTAAAAAAGGGAGCCCCTTTTGGGGGCTCCCTAAGGTTAGGATGGAATTACTTCAGTGCTCTGTACAAGAAGGTTACGATCTGGCCACGGGTGCAGGAGTTATCGGGAGAGAACTTGCCGTTGCCGGTGCCGTTGGTAATGCCCATTTCAACTGCCCAGAGAACTGCCTCGTAGTAGTAGGATCCTTCTACGATGTCAGTAAATGCGTTCGTGCCGGAAGTGGGAGCGGGCTTGCCCTGAGCTCTCCACAGGAAGGTAGCAACCTGTGCACGGGTGCATTCGTTGTTGGGGGAGAACTTGCCCTTGCCGGTACCGGAGGTGATGCCCTCTTCTACTGCCCACAGGACAGCCTTATAGAAGTAGTCGCTTTCCTTGATATCGGAGAAGGGGTTAGCATCGCTCTTGGGAGCGGGGGATCCTGCAGCTCTCCACAGGAAGGTTACGATCTGTCCACGGGTACAAGCCTTCTCAGGAGAGAACTTGTCGGCAGAAGTACCGGTGGTAATGCCCTCGGCAACTGCCCAGAGGACGGGATCGTAATAGTAGTCGCTGGCCTTAACATCACCGAAGGGGATCTTGTTGGGATCTGCCTGACCACAGACGGTGCAAGCGCCGTTTGCATAGGTGTGCTCGCCGGTAGCGGAGACATTCTCGATTCTGATCTCGCCACAGGTCTCGCAGGTGTAGTTGTTGGTGCCTTCGCTCATGCAGGTTGCGGCAACAACGACCTTAGCCTCGCTCCACTTGTGCTCACAGGTGTTGTCTTCTACAATGATGATCTCGTCACGGGTACGGACACGGAGACGAGCGAAGACTGCAGCAACAACGCTGGCTTCGTCTACGTCGCGGGAACCGATACCGGTAGCATAGACCATATCGCCGATGCTCAGGTTATCCAGTTCGGTGTAAACCTTGTTGATGTAGCCGTTGATGAATACGCAAGCGATGCCGGTTGCGTCCTGTACAAAGATCTTGTCAACAACGCCTTCGGTGTAGTGGAGGTCAACAACCTTGCCGCCAACCTTCATGAGGTTACCGATGGTAGCGTCGGACATAGCTTCCTTACAGGTGACTCTTGCGGGCTCCAGAACATTGATCTCGTCGGAGATAATGCGGATGCTGCCGTTGTAGTCGGTGCTGAGGTTCAGTTCAACTTCGCCGCAGTAGTAGGTAACGCCACCGTGGCAAGCAACTTCCATACCGATGCAGTAGTTACCTGCTACGGGGAAGATGTTCAGACCGTTGCCCTCTTCGTCCTGGATGTAGATGCAGTCGAAGAATGCAGTGTCCTGATCGTAAGCAGAAGCGTTGGAGGTAACGAAGCCTTCTACAGTGAATTCGCCCTCAGCCTGCTTCTTAACAGTGGAGATGGGGGTAACAACTTCTTCTTCCTTGAGGGAACGGAGGATGTTCAGGAGGATGAAGCGGTTAGCGTAATCCTGGTCGTTCTTGATGTCGTAGTTGGAGAAGAAGGTAACACCGGAGGTAACGACCCAGCCGCCTGCTTCCAGCTTCTCGTAAGTCATGATGTTGACATCGCCCATCTTGACAGTGACCTTGCTCTCATCAGCCTCGTCGTATTCGGGAACGAATGCGGAGCCGGTGAAGTAGCCGTCGTAGTGAGAGCCCCAAGTAGTGTCGTAGCCACGAACCAGAGTCTCAACTACATTCTCATAACCTTCCATGATCTCGATGGGACCGCCGTTGTAAACCTGGAAACCGGTCTGGTTAGAAGGCTCGGAAACGGTGCCGAAAGCATTGGAGGAGGTATATGCGCCTGCAGTAAAGGGATGCTCGGTGTTGAAGTTTTCAATGCTGGAGAAGTAGAGACGATATGCCTCGTTAGCCTTCTGCTCGTTATCAACGATGATACCGTTGACTACACGGCTGTGTGCGCCGATTGCATCCAGGATAGCGTTGGTGTTATCTGCGCAGTTGTCGAACTTGTTGTCACGGTCGGACTTGGAGCAAACGATCAGATTCTTGCCTTCTGCGGCATAGCGTCTGAGGGCTTCCAGTTCCTCTTCGTTGTAGGTATTAGCCTTTGCGTTGTTTCTCAGGTAGGGAACGGTGAGGACGATCAGGTTGTACTGGCTGATGGTCTCATAGGTGAATTCCCCTGCCTTGATTTCTTCACAGACAACACCGTTGTCAGCGCAGAAGTCGATGAAGTTGCCTGCATTGTCCTTGTAGTCGCCGGACAGGTAGTAATTGTCGTGACCGTAGTCAACGCCGATACGCATAACGCCATCGGGAACCTTAAGTACAGCTTCAGCCTTAACGGTGAATGCCTTATCCTTATAGGTACCGGTAAATACAACAGTAACAGTGTAGTTGCCGGCCTCGGTGAAGGTCCACTGGAAATCGGATCTCAGAGATTCGCCTGCAGCAACAATCTTAGCCTCGGTGTCGGTGAACAGAACGGTCTCTTCGCCTGCGATGGTGGTGGTGTACTGGATCTTGGAGATCTTGTACTCGTTCTCTGCAGCGTTGGTCAGAGTTGCAAAGATGGTTTCGGGCTCGCCCTTGATGATGATCTTAGAGGTAGATTCAACAGTTGCGGTAATGGGAGTAGCTTCACCAACCCAAACAGGAGCAGTGACAGCGATGTCATTGTCAGCCTGGGTGATCTTCAGGTAGTAGTAAGCGTCGGTGTTGTCCAGCTCAACATTCAGTTCGTAGGTTGCGCCGGCAGCGTTCACGGAGTACTTGGTAACGCCGTTCTCGCCGATGACTTCGATCTTGCCCAGGCCTTCGCCATCGGGATCGGAGATAGAAGCCTTAACAGTGACCTTGGTGATTTCCTCGCCATCTTCGATGGGGATAATGCTGCCCATGAGAGCATCATTGAGGTAGTAGTAAATACGGAGGTTCTGGTCCTCGGTAGCGTATACGCGACGCTCGGACATTGCCTTGTACAGGCCGGCCTCGGTGAAGTCTTCGGTTACGATAACATCACGAGCAGTGTTGGCATCGCCCCACTTACCCTTGTGGTTATCCTGGTTGTTGGTGGGAGCAACGTGCCAGCCCTTGGACAGAGCCAGATCGTACTGGCTGTAGCTGGGCCAGTAGGAGCTGCCGCCGATAGCACCTTCGCCGTTACCAACCTCGATCAGAGACAGAACGCTGTCGCGAGCGGGGGTGTAGCCTGCGAAGTTGTCGAAGTTACCGAAAGTAGTGCCGGGGTGGTTGAACTGGGAAACAACGGGAGCTTCCTCGATGTACTTGGTCTTAACGCCCTCTGCTACGGGGTTGCCGTCGATATCCAGACCCTGGTTAGCATAAGCCATCAGGTCGTTGTAACGGTGCATGCCTGCGTAGTCGGTCTTGTTGTTCAGTTCGCTGTTGTTACGGGAGATGGTACCGTAAGTGTTGAAGGAGTTGGTGTGACCGGGGCCGCCGGACCAGGTCATTTCGTAGCCGTAGCCTGCAACGAAGGACTCGGAGTTGTAGCCCAGTGCAGTCTGCTTAGCTTCTTCCCACTTGGTGAGGCTACCGACCTTGGACAGGGAGGACAGATCGTAGTAGCTC
>JAZOXB010000154.1:0-8064 GCA_045659585.1 Faecousia sp.
CATGTTTAAGGAAGCTGTGGAAAAGGATGCCGCAGGTCGTGCCGCCTCTGTTGCAGAGGAGATCGCATTCTGTCTGGCTCGTGAACAAGAAGCCGGTCTCATCTGTGATGCTCTGGATTCCGGAGCTCTCCCTCTCCGTGTCACCCATAACGACACCAAGATCAATAATGTTCTCTTGGACTCCAAGACCCGTAAGGCTCTGTGCGTTCTGGACTTAGATACGGTTATGCCCGGTTCCTCCCTCTATGACTACGGCGATTCCATCCGTTTCGGTGCCGCTACCGCCGCCGAGGACGAAAAGGATCTCAACAAGGTCACTATGAGTCTGAATCTGTTCCGTGTTTACACTGCCGGCTACCTGAAGGCTTGCCCCGCTCTAACCGATAAGGAGATCGAGATGCTCCCCGTAGGTGCTAAGATGATGACTCTGGAAGTGGGCGTCCGTTTCCTTACCGACTATCTGGATGGAGATAAGTACTTTAAGGTCGCTTATCCCGAACATAATCTGGATCGTGCTCGTACCCAGCTGAAGCTGGTAGCCGACATGGAAGCCAAGTGGGACGAAATGAACCGCATCGTTGCGGAGGAAGCCGCCAAGAGATAATTTTCTTCTCTCCACGGCTACAGATCCCTAAATTCAACTATAACGGAGCTGCTTCGTGCCTTTTCGGTAAAGCGGCTCCGTTTTGTCTACACATTGTTCACAAAACCTTCGATTTTTCTTTAGGCTTTTCCCATTTCCTTGTGATATGCTTTCAGTACCCTACAGTAAAAGGAGCTTTCCCATGAGCGAATACGAACAACAATATTATTACGAACCCACAGACAGTGATATCCCTCCTGTCCCGGAGCAGCCCTATTATAGTCCTTTCGGTGATCCCTACAAGGATATCCCTCCCGCCTCCTATAACGACCCGACGGAACCTTCTTCCTCCAAATCAAAGGGGAAACTCCTGATTTTCGCCCTGTGCTTCTCCCTTTTGGGAAGTCTTCTCGGTGCCGCTACGGTCGCCCTCATACAGAGATCAGCCTCCACCTCCTTGGAAACTGCACCTCAGCAAAACCAAGAGCATTTGGTATATATGCTCCAAGGGCAACGGGAGCAGGTCACTCTGGAAACCATTCCCGTTGACACCGGCAAGATCATGACCCCCGCTCAAGTCTATGCCGCAAATGTAAACTCCACCGTAGGCATTACCACCACCCAAACCACCACCAATTTCTGGGGCTATCAAACCACCTCTGCCGCCTCCGGCTCCGGCTTTATCATCTCCACCGACGGGTATATCCTCACCAATTTCCATGTCATTGAGGGATCCAACAGCATATCTGTTTCCCTGTTTAACGGTGAGATCTATACCGCCACCTTGATCGGCTATGACGAAAGCAACGACATCGCAGTTCTGAAGATCAACGCCCGGGATCTGGTTCCTGTGATACTGGGTGATTCCGATAATCTCAATGTAGGTGATACGGTCATTGCCATCGGCAATCCTCTGGGAGAGCTGACCTTCTCCCTGACCTCCGGCTCTGTCAGTGCTAAGGATCGGGAAGTCACCCTTGACAGCAGTGTGACCATGGATCTGATCCAGACAGATTGTGCCATCAATTCCGGCAACTCCGGCGGAGCCCTCTTCAATCTCTACGGCGAGGTCATCGGCGTGACCAACGCCAAGTATTCCGGCTCTTCCTCTTCTTCTGCCACCATTGATAATATCGGCTTCGCCATCCCCATCAATAACATTCGGGATATCGTAGAAAGTATCATCACTACCGGTACTGTTCTTAAGCCCTATGCAGGCTTATCTCTGGGAGATCTTAGCTTTGAGGCGCAGTTCTACGGCTACCCTATGGGTGCCGTTGTTCGGGCTGTAGATGAAAAAGGACCCTGTGCTCAGCTTTTGCAGGAAAACGACATCATCGTTGCAGTGGGCAACACGCAGATCAGCAGTAGCTCCCAACTCATTCGGATCATAGAATCCGCTGCAGAAGGGCAGACACTGACCTTGACCGTCTACCGCAATAACAGCTATCAAGAGATCACCATCACCATTACAGAAGCACAACGCTCCGCCCTGCCCACCAACACGCAAAACAGTTTCTATTAAAACGAAATTGACCTCTCTCGCAACGATCGGTTGCGAGAGAGGTCGATTTTCACATTACTCAATATGGGTGTGCCGGTTGATGTGGTCAACGCAGTAGCAGAAATATCCTTTGCAACGGGAGCAGTAGCGGAATTCCAAATTGGGATCCGTACGATCCGTCCGTCCGCAAACCGTGCACTTATGACGGTAAGGCTGTTCTCCTGTCTTACTGCGATAATTCCTTGCCCAGTCGGGATCCGGTCTTGTGGCCCGTTTAAATTCTATCTGCCGCTTTTTCTGGTGCAGAGACCGTTTTACAGGGAAGAGTCTTCCCACATCCTTGCCAAAATGGAGCACATAATTCAGCAAAGAGATCACAGGGGCAGTACCATAGATCAGGAATACCATCCACAGTGCCTCACCGCTGTAGGGCCTCACATAGGTAAACAGGCTCAAAAGGATCAATGCAATATCCAAAATCGCAAGCCACCGCATCTTAATGGGGAAAATCCCAAAGAGCATGATCCGTTCCTCCGGGATCAGAGTAGCTACTGCCAGCATAAGAGAAATGTTCATGTAATAAGCATCAACAAAAACCGGGATCTTCCAAATCAGGCCAAAGATCACTGCCGCAACAGCAGTCAGCAACACTCCCCCGAAATAGTATAAATTCACACGGAAGGGTCCCCAAACAGCTTCCAAGACCTCTCCGAGCCACTTATGGAACAGGATGTAGAACACAAGATACAACAGTCCCAGACCTCCGCCACTGTAGGCAGACATACCATAGGTCAGGATCCATGTGATACAACGCCAGATCTGTCCCTGAAGGATCTCCGACATATTAAAGCGGAGCGTCGCGTAGATCCTGACATCCTGAGTAAAATAGCTGTATAAACAAAGCACCGCATTGATGATGCTCAGGTACAGCATAACATTCGGAATGCCTTTATTCCGATTTTTCTGCAAAAAACGATGCAAGCCCTTTCCCACAGTTTCATCCTCCTAAAAAGATCATGGTTCTATTATACCCAAAACTGGGATTTTTGTCCATAAAAATTCTGTGAATTTTTTGTTTTGATTGCATTTTCAGAAAACCTATGATATAATGGAGCGGATAGATTGGTTTCTCCCCCAAAAACAGGAGGATCCCCCACAAATTCGTACTATAAATATGGAGGTAACTGACCATGAGTCATGTTAAGAACACCGAACTTGCCGAATACGGAAGAATGAAGATCCAATGGGTAGAGGATTTCATGCCCGCCCTCTGTGCCATTCGTGAGCGTTTTAAGAAGGAACAGCCCTTCGCAGGAAAGAAGATCACCATGTCCATCCATATGGAAGCCAAGACCGCATTCCTGGCTCTGTGCCTCGCCGCAGGCGGTGCCGAAGTCCACGCCACCGGCTGTAATCCCCTGTCCACTCAGGACGATGTAGCCGCAGGTCTTGACTCCATGGGCGTTCAGACCTATGCTGTCAACGGTGTTACCGCAGAAGAATACCAGCAGCTTCTGGTAGAAGCTCTGTCCTGCAAGCCCGACCTGATCATTGACGACGGTGGCGACCTGCTGGATCTCCTCAGTGGTGACTATAAGGATCTGGCTGTCAACATCATTGGCGGTGCAGAGGAGACCACCACCGGTATCCACCGTCTCCACGCCCGTGCTAAGGCCGGTGTACTCCCCTTCCCCATGATGAATGTCAACGATGCCAAGTGCAAGCACTACTACGACAACAAGTATGGTACCGGTCAGTCCGTATGGGATGCCATTATGCACACCACCAACCTGCTGGTCGCAGGTAAGACCGTTGTTATCGCAGGCTACGGCTACTGTGGCAGAGGCATTGCAATGCGTGCTCGCGGCATGGGTGCCAACGTCATCGTCACAGAGATCGATGCCATTAAGGCCCTGGAAGCCTCTATGGACGGTTGCATGGTCATGACCATGGACAAGGCCGCTCCCTTGGGTGATATCTTCATCACCACCACCGGCTGTAAGGATGTCATCGTTAAGCGCCACTTTGAAGTCATGAAGGACAACGCTTTCCTGTCTAACGCAGGTCACTTCAATGTAGAAGTCAACGGCGTCGAGCTGGAAGAGATGGCTACCCGTGTCTACCAGCGCCGTAAGGACATCATGGGCTATGAGCTCCCCGATGGCCGTACTCTGAACCTCATTGGCGAAGGTCGTCTGGTCAACCTGGCCGCCGGCAACGGCCACCCCGCAGAGATCATGGACACCAGCTTTGCTGTACAGGCTCTGTCTCTGGAATATATGCTGAAGAACGGCAAGGATCTTGATAAGGCTGTTTACGATGTTCCCAAGGCCATTGACGACGAGGTCTCCCGTCTGAAGCTTGCAGGTGCCGGTCTGGAAATCGATGTCCTGACCCCCGAGCAGGAAGCATACATGGCAGGCTACACCGTCTGATCCTCCTATAATACTGTTTCTTGATAAAATGGTTAGAAAACCATTTTATCGCAGGATAAATATCCTGCACCGCCTTAGGGGGGAAGAAACAGTATTACACGGCATTTCTTGGCGGCCATGCCGCCATGCCGCTTATTAGCGGCATAATAAAACGGTCAATCCGTTTTATTAGAAATAAGTATAAACAACAAACAAGTTCGTGCAAGGAAATTTCCCTGCACGAACTTTTCTTTTTACTTTCCTAACAGCTTTTTCAGTTTAAAGATCCACAGAACGGCACCATACCGTTTCTTCAGCAGGAGCTTGAAAATCAGGCTCTTGTTCTTATCCAAAGTGGGTAAATAGGAACAATTGCGAAAATCCGGGAATTCCTTTTCTACATACTCGTAGAATTGCTTCAGAAGGGGATGCTTGTGATCGATTTGAAGCAGACGGACAGAGGCCGCCAGAAGCACATGATGAATGGTCAGGAATTCCAACTCGTTTTTGTACTTCTCAAAGTAACCATGCTTACGGTACCATCCCAAAATGTCCTCAAAAGCGTAGAGGATCTCCACATTCCGTCCACTGTTCTTGTTGATGGTAGCACTGCCCTCACGGTGGATATAATGATAATATCTGCCGGGAATACGGACAATGGACTTAGCTTCTACAAAGATCTTTGTGGTTACGCGGATATCCTGATACCATACCTTAGGTGCAAAGCGGATATCGTTTTCCTCTGCAAAGAGGCTCCGATGATACGCACGGCTCCAGGGAGCCACCACGCCGAAGAACAGAGCGGGATATTGATCTACCGTAAATACCCTATCCGTAGGCACATCGGGATCCAGAACATCGATCTGCTTTCCGTCCCGTTCTACCACGGCACCGAACACATACAACTCCGCCTTCTGCTTCTCCATAGCCTGTCGCAGATCCTCCAGAAGCTCCGGAGAAACATAGTCATCACTGTCAACAAAGATCAGATACTCGCCCTCCGCAAGGGAAATACCGTAGTTTCTGGCAGTACCGGAGCCACCGTTCTTCTGGTGATAGGAACGAACCTTATCGGGGTACTTGGATGCATAGGTATCACAAATCTCACCGCAACGATCGGGAGACTCATCGTCCACCAGAATAATCTCAAAATCATTATAAGTCTGTGCCAACATAGAGTCAACACATTTTTCCAAATATTCCTCTACGCCGTATACCGGCACAATAAAACTAAATTTGGGCATGGAATGCTCCTCTCCAAGTGTTTTTCTACATTATACCCCATTCCATAGCCATTTGCAAGTCCTATTCCGAATAACCCGCCAGTATAGGCTGGATCTGCACTCCCTCCAGAGCCTTTTCCAGCGTCTGAGACAACAGCTCCATATGTGCCACCAAACTATAGGGTTTCTCCTCAGGACTGTCCTGGCCGAAGGGGATAAAATAAAAGTGTCGTCTCGCCAAGAGCTTCCCGATATTTTCCCCACTCCCCGACAAACCGTCATTGGTGGAGATCCCCAGAATCACAGGTCTGCCGTTTCGCAGATGGGCCTTTGCCGCAAAGGTCACAGGACTGTCTGCAATGCCGTTTGCCAGCTTCCCCAGAGTATTCCCTGTGCAGGGCAGGATCGCCAGTGCGTCCAACAGCCCCCGCGGTCCCAGTGGCTCCACCTGTTGCAGAGTGGAGAGAACCGGTTTTCCGCATATCTTTTCCAATTCTTCCACAAACCGTCTCCCCTCTCCAAATCGGGTATCGGAATAGTAAGATGCCTCCGACATGATGGGTACCAGGTCATATCCCTTTAGATCCTTCAGAACCTCCAATACCTTTCGGAATGTACAGAAAGAACCCGTCATGGCGATCCCTACCTTTGGTCTCATATCCGTCCCTCCTCCTTTAAAGTCTGCAAAATCGCCTCTCCGTAAAAATATCCCGCAGTTTTCGGCGAAAATTTTCCCGGCAATCCCGGTGCCGAAATAGCTTTCCGCCCCAGTTCTCTGCATACATCCACAGAGAATCCGCCGGGAGCAGAAGCAAGCTCCAGCAGCAGGCAGGAATCCTTCACTTCCTCAAGCCTTTTCCGATCCAGCACCGGAAAAGGCACCGTATTGATAATATGATCATATTGACTTAAGCCCTTTTCGTAGCATCCGGTCACATCTGTTTCCATTCCCAGTGCGCGGATCCGCCCAAAGGCTCCGGGAGATCTTGCTGACACCGTGACCATTGCACCCAGATTTCGGAGTCTCTCCCCCAACAGCATGCCGATCCGTCCCCCACCGATCACCAGACATCGGGATCCCCACAGAGTGATCTCCGATTCGCGGATAAGGAGTGCCAATGCACCTTCTACCGTAGCAACTGCATTCAGCGTCGTTAGGGGCTCCGTATCATACAGATCCCGGATTTTCGCCCCACGAGCTTCCCATAGCTGTTTTTTTCTTCCCGGCCGTCCTCCAATCACAAGGGTCTCCTCGCAGATCCCGTTGAGGATCTCTTGCGAAAGTTCCATAGACTCTCCCATAGGAAAAGGCAGTAGTAATAGGGATATTTTCTCCCCCGGAACATGATCCACCCGCCCCGGAACATCAAGGGTATGGAGTTTTATCCCCTGTTTTTCCAAATATTCCACTGTCCAAAAGGCCCTTTGGTCGCCGCCGACAAACCAATTCATACAGACACCTCCCACCCATTGTATGAGTTTTTGAATTTTCTGTGAAAAACAGTTGTCAAGACGCTCCACATCGGTTATAATAAAAAAGAAGAAAGAGATTGAAAGAGAGAGGATGCTATATGGAAAAGGGATTTATTCGGGATATGCTGGATGTAAAGATCCTGGTGCTTTACATTATGAATCGGGTGGCCTATCCCGTTACCATACAAAAAATCTATGACCTTGTATATCAGGATGATAAGCTCAGCTATTTTGACTTGGCGCAAGCCATCCCCGAAATGGTAGAAAGCGGTCATTTGGAACTGATCGACACAGAGAATTATGTCATCACACAGCGTGGACGGGAAGCCTGCTCCATTGCAGAGGATCGCATTGCCTATCCGGTCATGCTTCGCGCGCAGGCCGCCGTAGAACAATTCAATCGTACCATTCGCCGCAGCAGCTTTGTGCAATCCTCCGTAGAGAAAATTGCGGATAACAACTTCATTGTCCATATGAGCCTGAACGATGATCGGGGCGATATTCTCCGTCTTCAGCTGGCCGCCCCTTCTCAGAAGTTCGCCCATCGGTTGGCCAAGAGCTTTTCCGAACGGGCAGAAGTCGTGTATCGTTGCATTATTGACCAACTTTTAACAGAAATGAAAGAAGACACTTGAAATTTCTAAAAGTTTATGGTACAATATAGACAGCAAGAACCCCACATAGTAACCGCTGATCCTTCCTACCGATGAATCATCGGTTACAAACACACGAAAGGAGCGACGACCTATGAAATTCCAGTACACCGAAAAGAAAGTCAGCCTGCCCGCCAATGTTCACGCCTATGCCGAAAAGAAGGTAATGAAGCTTGAACGATTCTTTGGAGATAATGCAGAAGCACTTGTCGCC
>JAZOXB010000155.1:0-3585 GCA_045659585.1 Faecousia sp.
AGGAAAAAGACAATTTCTGCACAAAAACCGCTTAAATTCGCACGAATCAAAGGCTAAAATAAATTCTCTCTAACAAAGATCAACGGCGAGCCTCATTGAAGAGACTCGCCGTCTTGTTTTGGCTGTTTTTTTTACAGCCCCATCATTCGCGACCTTGGAGCGATAAACGGGAATCTGAAGACCGGGGTGATCCCGGCAATGACAGATCCGATTTTTTAAAGACAATTTATTATACGACACCATTCTATCTCTGTCAAGAATTTCTATCAGGCTCTCTTCGCTGCTTTCCATCAACTTTTTCTTTCCCACGGGTATATTTGCCATATATCGGTCTACAATAGAATCATAGCATTTAAAAGGTGAATTACTATGAAAAATCCATGGAACATTCTTTTGTACATCCTTTTGGGAGCGGTGGGACTTTGGCTCTGCGGGATCCTGATCCTACCCGTAGGCCTCCCCTTTTTCTTCGGCTTCCTTATCTCCCGTACGGCTCGTCGTTTCCGCCCTCGTTCTTTGTCTCCCACCTTGGGCGGGATCATAGGTGTCAGCATCGTATTCCTCATTGTCGGCATTCTCCTGTGGCTGATCCTCCGCACCCTACTTTCGGAAGGAGAACAACTGGCAAAAAAGCTCCCAAAGCTTTTAAAAGATCTGACTCCGACCTTAGATCTCCTGTATCAAAAATTACTCCTGCTGGCACAAAAACTCCCCGACGGTCTGTCTGTCCCTGCCACACAGTGGATAGAAAAGCTGTTTGCAGGTAGCAGTCTGTTCCTTGATTCCCTGTCGGAATGGCTACTCAGCGGTGCGGCACGGCTTTTGGCTCGGGTGCCGGATCTGATCCTGTTTGTTCTTACGACCCTGTTATCCGCATATTTCTTTGCTGTGGATCAAGGGCTACCAATAGCTTTCCTGCGGAAGCACATTCCTACCCAATGGATCTCCAAAGGCAAAGCCCTCCTTCACCGTTTGCGATCCGCTCTTAAGGGCTATATCAGAAGTCAGCTTTACCTTTCCGCGGTGACATTTGGCTTATGTGCTGTTGGGCTCCTGATCTTGGGCTATCCCAAGGCTTTCTTAATCGCCCTTCCCATCGCCCTCATTGATGCATTGCCGGTTTTCGGCGCAGGTGCGATTCTGATTCCTTGGGGTCTATTGTCCTTTCTCCGTGGTGAAACCATAATCGGTGTCGGTTTTCTGCTCCTTTATGCCCTCGCCGCCATTACCAGAACGGTATTGGAGCCTCGTTTTCTCGGCAAACAAATGGGGCTCCATCCCCTTTTGACTCTGATCAGCTTGTACGGTGGGTTCCGGCTGTTCGGGATCTGGGGTATGATCCTCCTCCCTATCGGTGTCATGACTGTAAAGCAGTTTTACGATCTGTCTGTTGAATTTTAGTTTGACTTTCCCTCCAAGGCATACTATAATACGGTATAAGATATCATAAAACTTAGGAGGTCCTCTATGGAAGAACTCGTAAAAGTTGCCGGACAAGCGGCAAAAGAATTGATCGAAAAAGCTCACCTTCCCAAAGGCTCTCTGGTAGTCGTCGGTTGCTCTACCAGTGAGGTTTGTGGTAGTCGCATCGGCTCCGATTCCCGTCCCGAGGTAGCAGATGCCCTTTTTGACGCCATCTACAGTGTCTTGAAGGAGGCCGGGATCTATCTGGCCGCTCAGTGCTGTGAGCATCTGAATCGCGCCCTCATCGTAGAACGGGAGGCCGTTCCCTTCCTACCTCAGGTCAATGTTGTGCCTCAGCCCAAGGCCGGCGGTTCCTTTGCAACTGCCGCCTACCGCACCTTCAAGGATCCCGTAGCCGTAGAGCATATCCGTGCAGATGCAGGCTTGGATATCGGTGGCACCCTCATTGGCATGCACCTGAAGGAAGTAGCCGTTCCCCTTCGCCTGTCTATGGATCACATCGGAGATGCCCTCCTTCTGGCCGCACGGACCCGTCCCAAGTTCATCGGCGGTATCCGAGCTGTTTATAACGAGGATCTGCTGTAATATGAGAGATATCCCTCTGTTTACCGTAACCGACGGCATGGCAACCTTGATCCTTCATGAGATCCCCTTTCGACAGGAAGCCTATGTATGGATCCGAACAGTCTTCGGCTCTGTGGAGGGCTTAGTAAAAGAATGCACCGGCTTCTGTAGATCCGCAGGTGCAGACCGCGTCTATTTTTCGGGAGATATGGATCTGAGCACATTCCCCGTCCATGCTCGTCTGATCTATCGTTCCGTGGATAAATCCACCCTGCCCACTACCCAAGCCGTAGCCCTTCCCTCGGAAAAGGAAGATCTCTGGTTAGAGCATTATCGCCGTAGCTTTCTCCGTGTTCCCGTCGCACAGTCCACCCCTTCTCCCGAAGGACGCTATGACATTTTCCTGGACGGAAGGCTCATCGGCATCGGACAGATACAGGGAGGGATGCTCATGAGCATCGCTTCTTTGGAAAAAGGCTTGGGAACGGATTGTCTCTGTGCCCTTGCCGCCCACAGCATAGGTACCAAGCTCCGTCTGGTCTGTGCGGAAGAAAATCTCCGAGCCATGAAGTTCTATGATAAATTGGGATTTTCTAAAGAAGATGTGAAGGAAGTATGGTACACACTGCCCAATTCCTGCGCAAATCATATAGGCTTTTGAAAAAAAGCTTGCATTTTTCCCAAAATCCGATTATAATATGAACCGAAAAACTATAAAATAAAGGAGTCTTACTTATGCCTCTGGTAACTACTACCGAAATGTTCAAGAAGGCTTACGAAGGCGGCTACGCCATCGGCGCTTTCAACGTCAACAACATGGAGATCGTTCAGGGTATCACCGAAGCCTGTGCCGAAACCCTGTCCCCCGTTATTCTCCAGGTTTCCAAGGGTGCTCGTGCCTATGCTAACCACACCTACCTGACCAAGCTGGTCGAGGCAGCTGTCATCGAAAACCCCCAGATCCCCATCGCTCTCCATCTGGACCATGGTCCCGACTTCGAGACCTGCAAGAGCTGCATCGACGGTGGCTTCACCTCCGTTATGATCGACGGCTCCAGCCTCCCCTTCGAAGAGAACATCAAGCTGGCAAAGCGTGTTGTAGAATACGCTCATGACCACGGTGTTGTTGTCGAAGCCGAGCTGGGTACTCTGGCAGGCATCGAAGATGACGTCTGCGTTTCCGCAGAGGATTCTTCCTACACCCGTCCCGAAGAGGTCGAGGAATTTGTAGCCCGTACCGGCTGTGACTCCCTGGCTATCGCTATCGGCACCAGCCATGGCGCATACAAGTTCAAGCCCGGCACCAAGCCCCAGCTCCGCTTCGCCATTCTGGAAGAAGTTGCAAAGCGTCTGCCCGGTTTCCCCATCGTTCTCCACGGTGCTTCCTCCGTTCCCCAGAACTATGTTGAGATGATCAACCAGTTCGGTGGCGCAATGCCCGGTGCAATCGGTGTTCCCGAGGACCAGCTCCGCGAGGCTGCTCGTATGGCTGTCTGCAAGATCAACATCGACTCCGACCTCCGTCTGACCATGACCGGCACTGTCCGTAAGTACTTCGCAGAGCATCCCTCTCACTTCGATCCCCGCGAGTACCTG
>JAZOXB010000156.1:0-4006 GCA_045659585.1 Faecousia sp.
ACATACGGAACAGACTATGAGCAAAGAGGGCACTTTCTTCTCCGCCTACGCCGCCACGAATCTCTACGATAACGCTCTTATCATCATTGGGATCCTTTGGCAGAAGCAGGATCTTTAAGTCTTCTTCTAACTGTGCACAGCGGTTCTTGGCATCGGCGTATTCTTCTTGGCACAGTTCCTTCATTTCCGGATCTGTTTGACCGGTCATGAGTTCCAGTGCATCTGCCATGTCTTGTTGAGCCCGCAGATAGCCACGGTAGACCTCTACCACGGGAGCCAGATCCTTCTGCTCCTTGAGATAGGCCGCCGCTTTTTTGGGATCGGCGAAGAAGTCCGGCTGTTCCGTTCTGGCACCGATCTCAATATACTTTTCTTCTACAAGCCGTAGCTTGTCTAACATTTTTTGATCCATAAAGGCTTCCTCTTACTTGGCTTGATATAGATTAAAAACGACTTCTGCCCGATCCTGTAAAGCGGTGGTCTTTCGGAGGGTTTGGGCGGCATCCTTGCTGATCCGCCACACATGGGGGGTCATGGACAGAAGATTCTGTACCTGTTCTGCCTCGTTCAAGGCAAAATCAAAGGTAAGGGTCTCCCTTCCTAAAAGGGTAAAGCCTGTAAGTTCAGGCTGTAAATTCTTTTCTTTTTCTACCAATGTGGGGTAGATGATGTTTTTCAGTCCCAACAGATGGTTCTTTCCTGCCAGCACCTGCACAAAGAGTCCACCGGGTTTGAGCACACGGTGATATTCTTCTTCCATGGTCAGGGCGAACATAGACAGGAGACAATCAAAGCTGTCATTTGCAAAGGGAAGATGAGAGGCAGTTGCGGTGAGCCACAGGCTGTCTTTATATTTGGCGGCGGCACAACGAACGGCTTCTTTGGAAATGTCAATGCCTGCCCGTTGGGGGATATGGGTCAGATGGGAGAGATAATAGCCTTCTCCACAGCCTACATCCAGGACAGTGTCTGCATTGGGGGCGTATTGGGAGACCAGCTTTTTTAAGGTTTCCCCAATGGGGAGATAATAGCCTGCTTCCAAAAATTGGCGACGAGCCAGAACCATTTCACGGGTATCTCCGGGGTTGAGAGAGTGCTTCTGTTGTACGGTAAGGAGATTGACATAGCCCTGTCGTGCTACATCAAAGCTGTGTCCGTTTTCGCAACACCAGTTTTTGTCATTACGGGAAAGGGCTTTTTTACAAAGGGGACAAATTACCATAAGCAAGTCCTTCTTTTTGCATATACTATCCTCAGAAATTGGGACGGGAAGTGGGGAAATGGGATTTTTACGAAAATGTTTGTTGATAATAGGGCTTCTTCCTCTTGTGGGACTCTTTGGAGTCGCTTCTGCGGAAGGGAAATTTGTAGCCATTACCTTTGATGACGGGCCTTCCGGTCGTTTTACCACAGCGTTACTGGATGGGCTGGAACAGCGGAAGGTAAAGGCAACCTTTTTTCTCTGTGGGTATCGGGTGGATCAGTATCCCGAACTGACCAAACGGATCGCCTCAGAGGGTCATGAGATCGGCACCCATAGTGATGCCCATATATTTTTCAGTGAACTGAGTCCTACGCTACTGTGCGAGGACCTTACAGCCTCTATGGAGAAGCTGGAGAAGGCTACGGGAAAACGGCCGACCCTCCTTCGTCCTCCCGGAGGGATCTACGACAGGGAAGCCTTGAAGCAAACCACCTGTGGAGATCTCCCTATTATCCTGTGGTCTGTAGATCCCGATGATTGGTGCTGTGACCAAAGTGCTGTGATCGCAGAACGGGTTCTCAGCCGGGTAGGGAAAGGGGATATCATCCTTCTCCATGATATGTCCGATTCCAGTGTGACCGGAGCGTTAGAGATCATAGACCGTATGCAGGAGCAGGGATATATCTTTGTTACGGTGTCGGAGCTTGCGGATATTTACGGAAGGGAGCTCATAGGGGGAGAAGTCTATTACGGCTTTTAGCCTTGAAAGAAACTGCGGATCTCGTCTTCCGTAGCGGCTACGGAGCCTTGGACAAAGCCGGGCTTTCCGCCACCACGACCACGGAGAGCGGTGTTCAGTTCCTTCACAAAGCCTCGCAGATCTCCGTCTTTGGTGCCGATGGCGTAGGAGTAGCCGTCTTCCTTTTTGGAGAATACGGCACAGGTGCCGGTGCAATTTTGGAGAACTGCATCACACAGACGACGGGTGGAATCCGGTGACAGACCTTCCTCAAACAGTAGGGGGGAATCCTGTCCCTTTTGGGCTTCTGCTTTCAGAGCGAACAGCTGATTTTCCAGCTGAGCACAGCGGAGACGGGTTTGGGAAAGCTCCTCAGCCTGTCTGCGTACATAATCGGCGGTTTTATCCATCTTGGCAGACAGGAGACCGGAGATCTCGCGATTCTGCTCTGCTACCATGTTGAGCCATTGGAGAGCCTTTTTGCCGCAGAGGAGCTCCACGCGGGATCCGTTGTGGAATTTTGTGGTAGAAAGTAATTTGACTAGACCGATCTCGCCGGAGTGGGACACATGGAGCCCACAGCAGGCACACAGATCCACATCGGCAAACTGTACCAGACGAACCTGTCCTTCGATCTCTTTCTTACTGCGGTAGGGCAGGGTCTTCAGTGTATCACGGTCGGGGTAGAAAATATGGCAGGGAATATTGGCATAAACAGCCTCGTTAGCGGCTTCTTCGATCTCCATGAGGGTGGGGTAGTCCAGCTCACCGCTAAAGTCAATGGTAATGACCTCACTACCCATATGGAAGCCTACATTGTCATAGCCGAAACGGCTGTGGACGATACCGGAGACCAGCTGTTCTCCGGAGTGATGTTGCATGAGCATGAAACGGCGTTCCCAGTCGATCACACCATGTACGGTGGAGCCAACTTCCAAAGGACGGTCACACAGGTGTACGACCTCACCGTCTACATCGGAAACATCCAGAACCTTGGCACCGCCCAAATCACCGGTATCATAGGGCTGACCGCCACCGGTGGGGTAAAAAACCGTGCGATCCAGCAATACGGCATAACCGTTTTTCCGTTCCTCGCAGGATAACACCGTTGCATCCATTTCTTTGAGATAGGGATCTGTATAATAAAGTTTCTCTGTAGCCATAGAGGAACCTCCAAAAAACAATCATAATTGGGGCAAAACTGCTCCATACACTTTTATTATACCAAATCTACCCCCAAAAAGGCAATAGGGAAGAGCAAAAATCATATGGATAATTCAGGAGTTTCTGCCTTGCATTTTTCTTGTCGGAATGATACAATCGAAGATGAGAAAACACCGAAAGGGAGGATATCATATGATCAAACGATTCCTTGGGATTTGTCTGCTGTTTGCAATGCTTCTGTCTACATTCCCTGTGGCACAGGGAGCCCAAAGAGGCGTGAGTATTACAAACGACAGGGACTTTTTTGCAAAGCTGAATTTAACAGCCACCGGTTTGGAAAAGGTAAAGTCTGCTGTGAACAAAGGGGACTATACCACCGCCAAGGCAGAACTGCTGACCTATTATCAAAAGACCTTTGAGAACTATGAGGCGGAGCCTTTCAGCGGAACCTCCCATCATGCAGTCTTTATGGCTATGAATGATGTATGGGCTTTTTCCGAGAACTATATTAACGGCGTAGAGGTCACAGCTACAAGCTATACCCCTTATACCTTGGATCTGGGCGCCAACTTAAACGGTGTTTATGTATTAGATCAGATCTATGCTACTGTGGATGGAGTAGGCATTGCTACCAGTGAGAGTAACAATCCACCGCAGCTTGAGCTTTACGGTTCCAACGGAACCTTGCTGAAAACCATTACAGCAACCGAGGATACGGCTGTTCGTCCCGGCAAAGACCTGTCTGCCGGCTTAGGTACCTCCACGGTCATGTATGCCAAGCACTGGCCGGATATCAAGAATAACTTACCCTATTCTTCTTCCTCCACACGATGCTATGTGCGATTCGATACCACACAGATCCCTTCGAATACCAAGAGCGCAAAGCTGACGGTTTATTG
>JAZOXB010000157.1:0-13446 GCA_045659585.1 Faecousia sp.
CAGTTTTCACGGAGATATTTTCTGTCAGAGCAAGGAAGAGTCCGATGGGAATACCCGTCGGTATTTCCGAGGACGATGACGATGCTATGGCTGAAAAGATCCTGTGAAAACCTATCGGGGTTCGACTCCCCTCAGCTTAGGATCTGCGAATATTTTCGGAAATCTCGCAAAGGGTCTCCCCTGCTTCCATGGTGTGATCCCGAATTTTTGCAATATCACCCAAAGAAAGGATCCCAACCAGCTTTCCACCCTCGGAAACCGGGAGTCTGCGAACCTGCTCCCGTGCCATGAGAGCCGCCGCCTGTTCCACAGATGTTTCGGGAGCTACGGTGATCATTTTCCGCGTCATGATATGGGAGATCTTTGTAGCTTCCGGTTCTTCTCCCGGGGCGATACATCGCATTACAATATCCCGATCCGTCACCAATCCACGCAATCTGCCGTCTGAGGTACATACGGGTAGGGCTCCGATATTGTATCGATGGAGGAGCCTTGCCGCCAGAGCTGTGTTTTCCTCCGGGGTCACAGTAATGGGTTTATGGGTCATAATTTCCTTTACTTCCATAAAAAAAGACTTCCTTTCCTTGATTCGAGGTTTCATGCCTCCTTACAAGTATGGGAAGTCCGATTTTGAATTATACAATTTGAGGTAGATATTCCAGAATAGAAATATTCTCCCCCGGGATCCGATCCCATGCAAAATACGGGATCAGTTCCTTGGGTGTCATTGACTCCCAAGTGGGGATCAGTCCACAGCTGTATGCGATCAGGCCGATGATCTGTTCCGAGGTGTAGCTGTGCCACAGATGTTCCAGATCCAGATCCGCCTCTCGTTTACTGAGTCGTCTTCCGTCCGGTGCCACTAAGAGAGGTACATGACAGAATTCGGGAACGGAAAAGCCCATGGTCTCATAGAGCCAGATCTGACGGGGTGTGGAATCCAGCAGGTCACGACCTCTGACCACTTGTGTTACTCCTCCCAGGGCATCATCACATACCACAGCCAGCTGATATGCATAAACCCCATCTGCACGGCGAAGGATAAAATCTCCGCAAGTATCCCGTAGATTCTGTCTCACAGTGCCGTAAACGCCGTCTGTAAAGGTAATATCTCTATCCGGCACTTCTACCCTCCAGGAGGGCTTACGACTTTTAGCGGCTCGTTCTTCCTCTGTAAGACCACGGCAAGTCCCTGCATAGAGCAGATTCCCATCGGTGCCATGAGGTGCAGAGGCACTGTGAAGCTCATTTCGACTGCAATAGCAGGGATACACGGGCAAGGTATCAAAATAGCTCTTATATATCTCACTGCGACTGCTCTGAAGAGGCATTTCCTCATCCCAGTCTAAGCCTAATCTTTCCAGATCTCGACGGAGGGCATCTATGTAGATCTGCTTGCTACGATCCGGATCCAGATCCTCGATCCGAAGAAGCATTTTTCCATTCCGAGAACGAACAGACAGCCACGCAATGAGAGCGGAAAACACATTGCCCAAATGCATCCTACCGGAAGGGCTGGGGGCAAATCTTCCAACGATCATCATATAGGCTCCTTATTCTGCGATCTGCAGATCCTCAAAATCGACAGGATCCTTCATAGGATTAAAATAGCGGTTGATCAGTTCCAGATAAGCCTGATCCTCCTGAATATATACATATTCCGAGCCCAGTCTGTGAGGAATGGTGGTCATGATCATATCATCGGTACCACAAATCAGAACGCTCTCTGCGATCCACAGGATATTAGCGGTGGTAAGATCCGTAAGGCAATACTCCTCCAGAATATCCAGAGCCTTAGGAGCCATAAGAACATTCTCAAAGGACTTCCACTGATTCAGTGCCGCCATAATAAAGTCCCGCTGCACATTCACACGCTGGAGATCCTGCATATCATAGCCCTTACGGAAGCGAACTACGCCCATGGCCTGTTCTCCGTCCAGAGTCTGCAATCCCTCTTCCAGATGGATATACAGATCCT
This sequence comes from Faecousia sp., assembly GCA_045659585.1. Lineage (GTDB taxonomy): Bacteria > Bacillota > Clostridia > Oscillospirales > Oscillospiraceae > JAZOXB01. Next base: position 1,979 of record JAZOXB010000157.1, read on the forward strand.
GTGCGGGATCCTCGTAATGCATATCCATGGGAACATAGAACTCTACCCCGCCAAAGAGATCCACAAGCTCGGTAAAGCAATTCAAATCAACCAGAATATACCCATCCGGTTGGAAACCCACGCACTGGCGAACATAGTCACAGAGCCAGAACATACCGTCCCGTCCCTTTCCGTTGGCAGCATAGGCTCCGTTGATCTTGTGGGGATAGTAAGAAGAATTAACCTTGGTGTCTCTGGGGATGCTCATGAGACTGAGGCGGCTTTCCTCTCGATTGATGTTCAGAAGCATCAGGGTATCTGTGTTAAGACCGGATTCATCGGTGCCGGCGATCAGAATGGTAGCATTGTTGCTCAAGTGTCCCCTTTCACTGCCTACCGGAGGTTGCAGGAAAACACGAAGAGCCACAAAGCCTATGGCTAACAAAATACCGCAAACCAGAATAAATCCAAAAAGCTTTCCGAAAAAGGAAGATCCGGAATTTCCCCCATTGTTACTTTCCCTTTGGTAAGAACTGTTATGGTAGCTCTCTCCGCCGTAGGTAGGCTCGGGTCCAATGTTCTCTTCGTATAATTTATGTCCAAAGCCTCTTTCGTAGGGGTCGTCATTGGAACTTTGTCTTCTGTTATATCTTTGATCTTGATTCATATTATCACCCATGGTATATTGTACACCATTCGAGATAAAATGTAAATCCCCTTTTCAACTTTTCATAAAGATCACCGCCACGGACAGCATAGCCATCCGTGGCGGTATTTCCCTTATGCATCAATACAGTTCGGAAAGATCCTTATAGGTATAACCATAATTCCGTGCCATATTTGCAACATAGTTTGAGCATCCCCAAACCGTAGTGACATAGGATTCCCCAAAGGGTCTGTCGTTATAATATTTTTCCGAATGGTATCCCCGCATTACAAGCTTAAGGATATGGGAGAAAATATACATATTTTCAAGGGAAGTGCATTCTATAAAGGTTCCGTAATACAGAACCCTCATATGAGGCGGCAGAATGATCTCCTTCAAAGAGGAACAGTACCCAAAGGCTCCCACATCGATGACTTCCAGAGAGGAGGGCAGATAAATCTCCTTCAGTGCGGAGCAACCGGAAAACACCTCGGCATTCAGGGTCACAATACCGGAAGGAAGGTACACATTTACAAGAGAGGTACAATCTTCAAAAGCCTTGGGCCCGATGTTATCCAGAACACTTTCGGGGATGATCGCTTCTTTCAGAGAGGAACAGCCACGGAAGCAGGAACGGCCGATATTACGGAGATTATCGGGGAAAGAAACCTGTTCCAAAGAAGTACAGCCTTCAAAAGCATAGAGTCCCAATTCCATAAGGGATGCAGGCAAGTCTAAGGTTTTCAGAGAAGAAGCCCCGAAGAATCCCCGATTGCCGATTTTCTCCAGGTTCCGGGACAGGCTGAGGTCTTCCAGCTTGGGGGTATTTTCAAAAGCCTTATCCTCGATCACGGTAACAGTATCTGCCATAAAGACAGCGGCAAGATTGGGATAGTCGGCAAAGGAGCCTTCGACTACGGTATGGATGCCATCAAGGATCTCAATATGGGTGATTTGATCCCCATAGCCGACCCAGGGGAATTCCTGTCCAAGCTTGGGTCGGGGGGTACTTCCCGTACCACCGATCTGCAACAGACCCGTTTCATAGAAGGCCCACACAGAAGTCCCGTCGGTACCGATCACCGTACCGCTATCCACAGCAGTAGCAGTATCGGGATACCGCACCTCCTCTACCTCCATCATAGAGGTAATAAATCGGATCAAAATAGCACTGACCTGAGCACGGGTAGCATCTCCCTGAGGCATGAGATAAACACCGTCATTCTTACCCACACCGCTGACAAGGCCATTGCCAAGAGCCCATGCCATGGCATCACCTGCCCAGGAGTTCACTTGCGCCCCATCGGGGAAGGCAGAGACATCTCCCCCAAGGGACAGATCCACAGCCTTTTTCTGTGCGTAGCGGTAAAGAATGGTGGTCAGCTGTTCTCTGGTAATGGTGCCATTGGGTGAGAAGCGCCCTTTGCCGGTTCCGTTGATGATCCCCTGTTCAGCCCCCCAGTTTACCGCCTCTGCATACCATGCTCCGGAGGGAACATCGGAGAAGCTGTTACCATAGGCCTTCGGTTCCCCCTCATACCGCCACAGAACAGTGACCAGCATGGCACGAGTCATGGGGTTGTTGGGAGAAAAGGTGGTATTGGTGGTGCCGTTAAAGAGTTTACGATAAACAGCCTCTTTCACAAAATCATAATACCACCCGTTTGAGGCAATATCCGTAAATTGTTTAAATGCCTGTTTCAAATTGGGCGAATAGGTTCGTTTGACCAAGAAGCAATTCTCACAAATATGCAAGGTGCAACCGTCGTAGTCCTTGGTAGGGGTACCGGCGGCAATGGTCTCGGTCATTCTATGTCCGCCGGGAAGGGTGCATACTTCTACATTATAATTCACAGTCCAATCGGGGCCATACTTGATCTTTAAGGTGGAAGTACCGTATTTTTCCGGAACCACAGAGCAAAGACCGCCAATGGATTCAAATGTCAGAAGGTCGCATTCCCCGTTGATATATTCCTGTCCCGCAGAAGGTATGGGAGATCTGCCCATTGTAAAGACATAGCTTTCTCCCATTACAAGACGGAGAGTGGAATCCACAGGCTTTCCTGTATCGAGATCCTGCAGGAATATTTGGGTCGGTGCAATATACCGACGATAGAAATAGACCTCTGTTGCAAAAGCGGTATCGGGAACGCCAACAAGGGTGTTGCCGCTTACCTCTGCGGTATAGGTCAGAAGAGTGTACTTTCCCTCGGGAATGTTGTCATAGTGGGAGTCAAAGCTCCAGGTGACTCGTTCGGTTTTCAAACCGCTACCTGTGCCGAAGGGACCATAATCCGAAAAAACAGGAGGTTTGTTTAAGTCATCTCCGGCATAGAGGGATACACAGAAATACTGATTGCTCTTTCCCGTAAAGGCCAGAATCACCGTGAATTGTGCATGATCCATATCGATATAATATGCACAGCCCTCTGTTACGGGAGCTGGGAACACAAGATTATCCTCTGCAACATGCCGGGTAGACAGCTCTGATGCAGAAGCAAGCTTCATCCCCTCTTTGGCAGTGCGAATATCCTGTTCTTGGATATCCCCGGCAATATCGTACTCCTTTTGGGAGGAGCCTTGGGAATCAATGGCACCGGAAGCACCGGCAGGCAAAAAGAGAGTAAGTGTCAGGGACAACAACAATAGGATACTCAAGATTTTCTTCATAAAATTTTCCACCTTTCTTTGATCGCTATAGACAAACCAAGTTATTCCACGATCTCTTCCATATTACGGAATCGGTAGCCGTAACGAGTGGCAAGGGATTCCACCTCGGATCCCACATACCCCCACACAGTCGTAAGCTTCGGGTCTCCGAAGGGTAGATCCACATATGCAACGGAATGAACATTGCTATAAGGTGAGACTGTCAACCCTCGGTTCAGGAAATACAGGTTCTTAAGGGAGGTACAGCCCGTAAATGTACCCAGATAACTCTGTCTGAGGAAGGGCGGCAATGACAATTCCTCCAGAGCAGAACAGAAAGCGAATACACCTTCGCCGATCCATACTGCACCATAGGGCAGTTCAACTTCCTTGAGAGCGGTACAGCCCATAAAGGTCTCATCCTGCACATAAGAAGCCGCTTGAGGTAAACTGACTCTCTCCAAAGAGGTACAATTTCTGAAAACACCGCTACCCATGTTTTCCAGTACACTTTGGGGCACATCTACCTCCTTCAGTGCTGTACAGCCTTCGAAAGCATTATACTCGATAGCATTGAGATCCTCAGGCAAAAGGATCTCCTCTAAGGCGGTGCAACCGTAGAAGCAATAGCATCCTATAGAGCATAAGTTTTCGGAAAGCCGAACATCTTTTAGATTGGTACACCCGGAAAAGGTCTCGCCACCAATGGCAGTAACCGTATCTGCCATAGAAACAGACTCTAAGTTGGTATAATCTTGAAAGAAGAAATTTCCGATATCAGTGATGCCGTTTAGGATCTCCACCCTCTTGATTTGATCCTTGTAGGGAAGCCAAGGCGTATTAAAGCTGAAAATGTGCTTAGTGGATCCGCCTCCCCCGATTTGGAGAAGGCCGTCTTCATAAACCGCCCAGTAAATCTTAGCATCAACATAATTATATTTACTGCCGCTTGCAACCGCATTGGTGGTATCGGGATATTCCACCGGTGCTACAGGATCTGCAAGCTTGTCAATAAATCGTACCAATATGGTACTGACCTGTGCTCTGGTCGCATTTCCTTTGGGCTTTAGATAGGTCTGATCCCCCGATTTTACACCGAAAATCAGTTTCTGCTTCAGAGCCCATGCCATGGACGCTTCTGCCCAAGGGCTCAGTTCTTCTCTATCGGGGAAATTGTCGATGGGCCCTGTTTCGGACACATCAATCGATTTCCACATTGCGTAACGATGGAGGATCGTAATGATCTGTTCTCTTGTAACAGAGCCTGTGGGGTTAAAGCGATTCTTACCTACACCGTTCACAAGGCCCTCAGATGCGGCCCAGTTAACGGCTTGGGCATACCATGCGGAATCTGAAACATCGGTAAAGCTTCCCTTAGGTGCCTCCGGCTCCCCTTCCTGCCGCCACAGGACCGTAACAAGCATTGCTCGGTTCATATCCCGCTCGGGGCCGAAGGTCTTTTCCGTAATGCCGTTAAAGAGTCCCTTATACACCGCACTCTTTATGTAGTCGTAAAACCAATGATAGGGGCCTACATCGGTGAACTCTTCCAAAACCGAATCATAAGACGGAAGGGTCTCTCGGGTCAAAACACCGCAAACGCCGCAGATATGGAGCTTGTATCCGGGAGTGGTCTCCCGAGGCTTTCTGACTATGGCAGACTCGAAATATGCATGACCGCCTTCCTCAACACAGATCTCCACAGGGATCTCTGCCATACCACTGCATTTTAAAGTCAAAACTCCGGAACCAATAAAACGAGGAGTCACAAAGAAGATCCCTCCCGCTTCCTCCACAGAGATCAACTCGCTGCTGAGTCTGGTATCTGCCTGCCCGTAAGAAGGCATGGGGGAACGCCCCGCCGCCAAAACCGTAGTCTTCCCATAGACCAAGTTTACGGTATCCAGTTTTTCTCTTGTTTCGTAATCCATTAAGAAGGAGGTCCATCTGGGGATGCCACCGATGTACACATAAATATCCGTCATAGATACCGTCCCCTCAATGGGATACAGCAGCTCATCTTCTAACTCGGCAGTAAAGGAAACCAGGGTATATTGCCCCTCTGCAGGAACATAGACCGTATCCCAATAGAAAAGCTTGGTAGAAAAACCCGGCTCTGTGCCAAAGAGGGCATAATCACCGTATATGGGATCCGCCGAAAGATCGGTACCGTAATATATCAGGATACAATAATACTGATCGGCTTTGCCGGTCTGATAGGCACCTAAGGAGATCTCTGCATTGTAGCATACATCATAGGCACACTGCTCCGTGCGGGTACCGGGGAATACCAAGTTATCCTGAAGCTCTCCTCTGGTAGCAGGCTTAGAGCATTGATCCGCTACGGTATCTATGATGGTACCGGGAGCCACAATAGTATCTATATGTGGTGCTTCGATCCCCTCGGGGGTCTCAGCGGCACTCACCGTTCCGCAGATAATACCGAAGAGTGCAGACAGAAGCAACAGGATAATAAGCAATCGTTTCATATCAACATCCTCTTTCTAACATTGTACAATAATATTATAACTCTCGTTTTTGGCTCTGTCAATAGATAGTTCGATTTGATTAGAAAAAGAAAATCAGATTAGTTACAGTGTGATACAAATATTTTTTATCTAAATCTATTTTGTTTCTTTTTTGTAGTTGACAAATGGGGAGTTGTAGTGTATTCTATAGCAGGCACAAGATATTGTTGTCTTGTGCATTTCGGAATACAATATACACTATATACAGATCACTTGGAGGAACCTATGCACATTGCCGGTCTTCAAAAGATGACCTTACTGGACTTTCCGAATCGGGTTGCCGCAACGGTGTTTTTACCCGGGTGTAACTTTCGGTGTCCCTTTTGCCACAATTCTCCCCTCCTTCGGGGAATTGACGAACTTTCCGAAGAGTCCTTCTTTTCCTATTTAAAGAAGCGACAGGGCCTTCTGGACGGAGTTGCGGTCACCGGTGGTGAGCCTCTGCTGCAACCGGATCTGGGAGACTTTTTAGCAAAGATCAAGGCACTGGGTTTTGCGGTCAAGCTGGATACCAACGGCAGTCAACCACAACATCTTGAGAAATTGTTACAAAACGGTCTCATAGATTACATTGCAATGGATATTAAGAACTGCCCCAAAAAGTACGAAAGGACCTCCGGTGCAACAGGGATCCTGCCTCAGGTCATGGAAAGCGTAGAGCTGATCCGTTCCTGCGGTGTTGACTACGAATTCCGCACCACTGTAGTGGCAGAGCTTCATGAAGCAGAGGATTTCCACGGTATCGGCCAATGGCTCCAAGGAGCAAAGGCCTACTACCTCCAGTGCTTTGAAGATTCGGGAGACATCCTCTGTCCCGGACTTCACGCCCCGGAGAAACATGAATTGGAACATTACCTGGCAATCGCCGGTTCATATATTCCAAACACCCACCTCAGAGGAATTTAGATTTAATAGAAAAAGAAAGGATGATCCACTATGTATCAGGTTATTAAGAGAAACGACACCGTCGTAGAATTCGATCTGTCTAAGATCAACGTAGCAGTTAAAAAGGCTTTCGATGCCGTAGAAAAGCAGTATCATGACGATATCATCGAATTCCTTGCGCTGAAGGTCACTGCTGATTTCGAGCCCAAGATCCAAGACGGCAAGATCGCTGTCGAAGACATTCAGGACAGCGTAGAATCCGTTCTGATCCGTGCAGGCTATGACGATGTTGCCAAGGCATACATCCTCTACCGCCGTCAGCGTGAAAAGCTCCGCAACATGAAGTCCACCATTCTGGACTACAAGGAACTGGTTGACAGCTATGTTAACATTCAGGACTGGAGAGTTAAGGAACACTCCCCCGTCACCTATTCCGTCGGCGGCCTGATCCTGTCCAACTCCGGTGCCATCACCGCTAACTACTGGCTCAGCGAGATCTATGATGACGAGATCGCAAACGCTCACCGCAATGCAGACCTCCACATCCACGACATGTCCATGCTCACCGGCTACTGCGCAGGTTGGTCCCTCCGTCAGCTCATCGAGGACGGTCTGGGCGGCGTAACCGGCAAGATCACCTCCGCTCCCGCAAAGCATCTGGCTTCCCTCTGCAATCAGATGGTCAACTTCCTTGGCATCATGCAGAACGAATGGGCAGGAGCTCAGGCTTTCTCTTCCTTTGATACTTATCTTGCTCCCTTTGTTAAGGTTGACAACCTGACCTACGATCAGGTTAAGAAGTGCGTAGAGTCCTTTATCTACGGTGTCAACACTCCCTCCCGTTGGGGCACCCAGGCTCCTTTCTCCAACATTACCTTGGACTGGACCGTTCCCGATGACATGGCTGAGCTTCCCGCAATCGTTGGCGGCAAGCCCATGGACTTTAAGTACAAGGACTGCAAGAAGGAAATGGACATGGTCAACCGTGCTTTCATCGAGGTTATGATCGAGGGCGATGCCACCGGCCGTGGATTCCAGTATCCCATCCCCACCTATTCCATTACCCGTGACTTTGACTGGTCCGAATCCGAGAACAACAAGCTTCTCTTCGAGATGACCGCCAAGTACGGCACTCCCTATTTCTCCAACTATGTAAACTCCGATATGGAGCCCAGCGATGTTCGTTCCATGTGCTGCCGTCTCCGTCTTGACCTCCGTGAGCTCCGCAAGAAGTCCGGCGGCTTCTTCGGTAGCGGTGAGTCCACCGGCTCCGTAGGCGTTGTTACCATCAACATGCCCAAGATCGCATATCTGGCAAAGGACAAGAAGGACTTCTACAAGCGACTGGATCATCTCATGGATGTAGCCGCTCGCTCCCTGAAGATCAAGCGTACCGTTATCACCAAGCTCATGGAAGAGGGTCTGTACCCCTATACCAAGCGTTATCTGGGCACCTTCAACAACCACTTCTCCACCATCGGCCTCATTGGTATGAACGAAGTCGGTCTGAATGCAAACTGGCTCCGCAAGGACATGACCCATCCCGAGACGCAGGAATTCACCGTAGAGGTTCTGAACCATATGCGTGAACGTCTGTCCGACTATCAGGAAATGTACGGCGATCTGTACAACCTGGAAGCTACCCCCGCAGAGTCCACCACCTTCCGTCTTGCTAAGCACGACACCAAGAAGTTCCCCGACATCATTACCGCCGCAAAGCCCGGTGAGACTCCCTACTACACCAACTCTTCTCACCTGCCTGTCAGCTACACCGAGGATATCTTCTCCGCTCTGGACATTCAGGACGAGCTCCAGACCCTGTACACCTCCGGTACCGTATTCCACGCTTTCCTGGGCGAAAAGCTCCCCGATTGGAAGGCCGCCGCTACCCTGGTTCGCAAGATCTCCGAGAACTATCGTCTGCCCTACTACACCCTGTCTCCCACCTATTCTGTCTGTGCAGAGCACGGCTACCTCAACGGCGAGCAGAAGACCTGCCCCCATTGCGGTAAGCGCACCGAGATCTACAGCCGTATCACCGGCTACTACCGCCCCGTTCAGAACTGGAACGACGGAAAGTCTCAGGAATTCAAGGATCGTAAGGTCTATAACATTGCCCAGTCCATGCAGAACCGCTTTGCAGAGGCTGTAGAAGCCGCAGAAGTAAAGGCTGAGGAACAGGCTCCCGCCTGTGCAGAGGGCAAGAAGATCCTCTTCACCACCTCCACCTGCCCCAAGTGCGTTATGGCTAAGAAATTCTTAGAGGACGCAGGCATTGCATACGAAGTCATCGTAGTCAACGAAAATCCCGATGCAGCTCGTGCACTGGGCATTAAGCAGGCTCCCACTCTGGTGATCCTGGAAGGCGATACTGTAGTACAGAAGGTAGAGAATCCCTCCAACATCCGTGCTTACGCAGAGGCTTATCAGGACTAATCTATCCCGGATCCCCCGGGGTGATCAAATGTAATCTAAAAGGCTCGTGCAAGGAGAGGCTTCTTCTCCCTGCACGAGCCTTATTGTTTACCGCACCGTTGGTGCGGTATGCATGCAGTTGACAGTTAACAGCGGACCAAGCTTAAGTTAAAATTTCCGTAATGTCTTTGAATACGCAGGGTTCATTTTTTGAAATAGATTCCACTTCACTGCCGGGGATACCATAGACCACAACCCCTTCGTCGGGGCCAAATGCCCTGGAGGAATAATAAGGTAAATCCGTATCATTTAAATAGGAAATATTCAAGCTGTAGCCAAAGAAATACAAGGTCTTCAAAGAAGTGCAAGCTGTAAAGGCCCCCGTATACATTTTCTCAAACATAGTGAAGAAGCTGAGCTCAGTCAAGGAAGAGCAGGCATAAAATTCCCCGCCCTTCATACTTTCCAGAGCAAGGGGAAGAGTCACATCCGTCAAGCTGCTACACTTCATAAAGGTCTCCCCTTTCAATTGGGAAAGTCCCATAGGAAGGACGACCTTCTGCAAAGCAGAGCAATCTGCAAAGACACCCTTTCCCATTTCCTGTACGGAGTTGGGCAAGGTCACTTCCATCAGCTTCCTACAGAGCTTAAAGGCACTGTCTCCAATGGTTTTCAGATTCTCGGGGAAGGTCGGATTCTGCAGCACAAGGCAGCCGGCAAAGGCCGAGGTGCCGATATGGAGCAGACTATCAGGGAGGTCTACAGATTCTAAGGCACTGCAGCTCTGAAAGGCAGCTCTGTCAATGGCTTGGAGACCTTCGGACAGCTGTACCTCCTTGAGCATTGTACACTTATAAAATGCCGAATCCTCCACGGCCTTTACGGTAGGGGCCAGCTTTACCCTCTGTAGGTTCGGATAACTGCTGAAGGCAGAGATCCATACATATTCTATCCCCGGAAGGAATTCCACTGCTGTAATCTGCTCCCTGTAAGGATACCAGGGAAGCTTCCACTGATCGGGCTTCCAGCTTTCCGGGACAATTCCCCCGATTTGCAGGAGGCCATCATCTCCCAGTGTCCAAGTCAGATCTACCCCCTCCTGGGTTTGCACCTCGCCGCTGTAAAGGGTGCCGGAGGGATCAGGGCGAACAATAGCCTCTTTCTTCGCCTTGTCCATAAGTCTCAGCAAGATCGTACTGACCTGTGCTCTGGTTGCATGTCCCTGAGGTCTGAGGGTAACGGTATTTCCGGATTTTACGCCACTGATGAGCTCATAGCCCAGAGCCCAAGAGAAGCCATCCTCCGCCCAGGAGCTGATCTGTCCTCCGTCGGGATAGGTACTCGGATCTGCGGAAATGTCTGTATCCAATGCCTTCCCTTCTGCATATCGGTACAGGATGGTTGCAAGCTGTTCTCTGGTAATGGTGCCGTTGGGATTGAATTTTCCCTTTCCAACTCCGTTTACGATCCCCTCTTGGGCTGCCCAATTCACAGCCTCTGTATACCAGGCGCCGTGGGGGACATCGGAGAAGCCGGCATCCGTTCCCGTAGGCTGCCCTTCATACCGCCAGAGGACGGTAACCAGCATAGCACGGGTCATGGAACGATCCGGGGCAAAAGCGGTGGTGCTGACCCCCTGGAACAGGTTTTCCTTTACACATTCCCGGACAGACTGGGCATACCAGCTGTCTGCAGGAACATCTTGGAAGCCTTCAAATATTTCATCATAAGAGGGCGAAAATTCCTTCTTCACATGGCCGCAGCCGGAGCAGTAATACAGCGTGCAGCCTTGGGTGTCCCCTGTGGCTGTTCCTGCCGGAATGGGCTCCCCATAGTGATGGCCATCAGCGTAGTAACATATTTCTATGGTATACTCTCTGGTAAACTCCCCACATTTCAGACGGTAAACTACTGTGCCGGATTTTTGGGGAGTAAGGAACAGAAAGCCTCCTGCATCCCTAACCTCCAGACCATCAGATCTATCTTCGAAGGAATCAACAGAATTAAAGAGTACAGGATAGAATATGCCTGAGGGCAAGGGATTGCGCCGGATCTCAAAAACAGAGGTATAGCCAAGAGGGATCTGTATGGTATCCACCCGCTCCCCTGTTTCAAACTCCGCAATATAAAATTCCTGAGGAGTAGGTACTTGGTTATCGTAAACATAAATCTGTGTCATGGAAGCAGTGTTCTCCACGGGCACAATATAGTTCTCCTCTACTTCTCCCGTAAAGGTAACCAGAGAATACTGACCGGGCTTCAAGCCCATATCTAAGGTAAGAAGGACTGTATCATATCCTTTTCCCCCTACAAAATCCCCCCAGTCTGCTGCCACCGGCTCACCGGAAAGATCTGTTCCCTCATAG
>JAZOXB010000158.1:0-8305 GCA_045659585.1 Faecousia sp.
TATACCCCCGATACCTACGGCAATGGCAAAACCGGCACCCTGGGAGATCTGTGCAAAGCCCTCTTTGCCTACTCCGACAGCGCAAAGGCCTACTTCGCAAACTAAAAGTACAACCCAAATTAGCATAACCTGAATCCAAAGGCTCTGTTGAGGATCCAATTCCCCAACAGAGCCCCTTGATATCTTCAAATTCCCGTTTGTCGAACTGTTTTCAAATTCGCACACGCTCTTGGCTCTCCCTCTGGGAGAGCTGTCGCGGTCAGCGACTGAGAGGGCAGTAGGCAGTACAAATTGGAATCGGCAACCAGAGTAAGTACGAATTTCTGCTCTGCCTACTACGAAATCGGTACAAAAACGGGAATCCCTAGTGCCCTCTCCGACGCAGTCGCGGCACCTCTCCCATTGGAGAGGAAAGGGTCTTTACTAACTTGGTAAACAGAGCGATAAACTGTGATTTGGCGTTTGATTCTCACTTTTTCGGCCCTTGGCTTCAATGACACAATATAAAAGGGAGTCCCCTCGGTGAGGAGACTCCTTTTGGCTTGGGTTTACAGTGATATTATTCCGGGATACGGAAGAGGGTATTGGCATTTTTCGCAGTTTGGATGCCCATTTCTTCCGGGGTCATGCCCTTGAGTTGGGCAATCTTTGCAGCTACCAGGGGCACAAGGCGGCTGTCATTCCGTCTGCCACGGTGAGGTTCCGGTGCCATATAGGGGCAATCGGTCTCAATGAGGATCCGATCTACGGGAATGGCTTCCACAGCTTCCAAAGCACGGCGGGCGTTTTTGAAGGTGACTACGCCGGTAAAGCCCAGATACCAGCCCCGATCTACCAACCACCGTGCAAGGTCGGCACTTCCGGAGAAGCAGTGGAACACACCACACAGATCCGGATGCCGTTTGACAATGGCCATGGCATCCTCGGTGGCTTCCCGCATATGGACGATAACCGGAAGCTTGAGGGCTTCTGCCAGTTCGATCTGTTCTTCAAAGGCAATGATCTGTTGCGCCCGAGGCACACCCTCGTAATGATAGTCCAGACCGATCTCTCCGATCGCCCGTACTTTAGGATGAGAAGCCAACTGTCTGTACCGATCCAACAGCTTTCCGTTTACATGGTCGGCATCATCGGGGTGGGATCCTACGGAAGCATAGATAAAATCATAGGCTTCTGCAAGAGCAATGCTTCTTTCGGAGCTGGGGAGATCACAGCCGATATTCATGATTCGGGTAACGCCGTGGCAGATGAGATCCTTGATGATCTCGTCCCGATCCTCGGAGAATCGACGGTCGTCTAAATGTGCGTGAGAGTCAAAGTACATAGGGTACCTCCATAAAATCGAGGGGTGGCAAAGCTGACCACCCCTCGGCAGATAGATCATACTTGAAAGGTTCGCTGTGGAAAAGAGGATCAGAGGGTACGGCAGGTAAAGAGAATGACCTGGCGATTCCGAGCCTCTTGGCTGAGGATCTCGATTGCCGCATCACAGCGGTCATCGTCAAAATTGACCAGAGCATCGTCCAGAACCAGAGGAGAATCCTCCGGCAGGAGCATCCGACACATGGCAAGACGGAGTGCCAGATACATCTGATCGGAAGTACCACAGCTCATGGCGGCGGCGGGTCTCTGAAGCACGCCGTCACGGACGGATAATTGCATATCGGAGGAAAGCTGGACAGCGGGATACTTGCCTCGAGTCAACTGACCTAAGATCCGTCCTGCTTCTGCGGTGATCCGGGGAGAGAAACGGGAACGGACACGGCTGTCAGCCAGATCCAGAACCTCACGAGCCAGATCCAGAGACTTGAGCTGCTCCTGGGAGTCCATGAGCTGTTGACGCAGGAGGGCTTTCCGCTCGGCAATGGCCTCCGGCCTGCCGGTAGCTTCCAGACGACCCTGCAAAACTGCCAGCTTGTCACAAAGGGTGCGAAGCTTCTGGTTGGCAATGCGGTATTCATAGCGAAGCTTGCTTTCATCCATATGCATGGCTTCGTAATCGATCTTTTCTGTACTGTCGCCGAAAAGCTGTTGCATATTGGCATATTGAGAACGCTGATTTTCCAGAACTCGTTTTTCTGTGATCAGGGTGCTCAGAGCTTCTGTAGCGGCAATAATGGCCTGCTTTGCCTGTGCGGGAGTGGTGCAATCCGGTGCAAAGCCACGGATCTCTGCGATCAGATCGTCGCAGGTCTTCTGTGCATCCTCCAAGCGGGAGGAAAGCTGCTGTGCGTCGGCCTCTTCCACTGCCGCGAGGTCATCGTATTTCTTCTGGGCTTCGGCATAGGCGTTGAGCAAAACAGGAAGCTCCATAATAGAATCGGCCTTGTATCGATCCAGAATATCTGTTGCCTGCAGGAGACTCTTCTTCTGCTTGCGACTCTTGAGATTCAGGGCGATCCAGAGAACCAGGAACAGAGTCAGAGCGGAAGCGGCCACCCCTACCGTAATGGGAAGCGGCAAGGCAATGGGTAGAATATTGAAGTAGATGAGAGCACTTACAGCTGCCGCACCTGCAAACAGAAGGAAGCAAAGGAACAGAGGCAGGAATTTTTTAACGGGCTTATGGGAAGACAGACGGGTATAGGTCTGCATATCCTCCTTGACCTTTTCCTCTGCCTGTGCCACGGTCAGATCTGCGAAATATCCGGGAGGCTGAGGTCTGGGGGTTCTGGGAGGGGAGAAAGCCGCTTCCACTCTGGCGGTTTCCAGATTGTTCTGGGCTTCATCCAAACGACGCTGGAGGATGCGGAGACGGGAATCCGAGGGTAGATTTTCTGCCAGCTCTTCCAATCTTTCGCACAGCTGTTCCTGATCCTTCAGCTTATGCCCCAGATCTTCCATGGCCAACTGACCCTGTGCCCGTTTGGCATGATCCACCCGTTGCAGGAGGGCTTCCAGCTTGCGGAAGGCTTGCTCGGCTTCTTCCTTTTCGGCTTCGACTTCCCGGATCTCCTCACGGAGCTTATCCAGATCGGAACAACGCTGTTCCGCTTCGGTCAGTTCGGTTTGGAGTTTGGGGATCTTTCCGCTACGGCCTGCCAGACGGTTCCGTAGGGTTTGCAATTCTTTTTCCAACTGGGGTGCGGATTTGCGACCTTCCTCACCGGTGCTGACCAGAGCGCCTAACCGCTTTTCCAGTGCGTCATCTCCATTGACAGACATGCCTAGCTGGCGGATAAAGGCAGTTCGTTCAAAGACGCTTCGCTCCACTCCGCAGAGGGTCCGTCCGCAGGTTTCACCGGACAGGGCTCCCAGTTCTTTTCCGCTCCGGGTATCGTAAGCACGGAAAATGCTCATAGGGGCTTTGGGGGTGGATTTTCGTTCGATGGTAATATAGCGACCCTTCCATTCCAGATCGATGGAGCCCTCCATGGGACTGCCGTCCCAAGGGCGATAGCGTTCCTTTGCAGGGAGGCCTGCGTTGGATTGATTGCTCCGCTCCTTGGTGTCGATGCCGTAGAACATGGCAATGATAAAGGCGGTCCAGGTGGACTTTCCTTCTTCGTTGGGGAGAGTCAATACATTCATACCCTCCTGCAGGGCAAGCTCCCCTTGAAGCTTGCCGAAGGAGGCTCGCATTTTCAGTATCTTCATATTAGGTCTCCTTATGTTACAGGCTGACTTCTCTGCCGTCCATTAGGTTCTGCAGAAGTTCAGCGGCGGCAAGGATCCGATCCTGTTCCTCTTCCGGGGCGGAATCGTAGCGGGCTTTCAGCTCCTTCATGATCTCTCCGCGGAGGGTGTCTTCTTCGATCCCGTCCCAGCGCTCTCCTTTTTTGTAGGTTTTGTCTATGATCTCCAGGAAGAAGCAATTCCCCTCCATGGCTTTTTCTACGGCAGACAGATCCATACATTCGCAGGGGCCTTGGAAGATCACACGGAAGCAATGATCCCGAGGATCATCGGGAAGGGCGTTGAGGAGATTATTCACGGGATCCTCTCCGGCTTCCAGCTCGATGATCTCATAGCGACGGCCTTCTAAGGGGATGAACTTGGGATCTCCGCAGATCTTGGACAATCTGACTTGGAGGTAGCCTTTCTTTCCGCACTCGTCAAAGCCTCTGCCCATGAGACAGCCGGGGTAGGCATAGGTGGTATAGTCCTGTTGTTGGATCTGGGTGGTGTGTACATGACCCAGTGCAAGATAATCCAAGCCGGACTCTGTGATTTGTTGAGAGGTAATGGGATTGTATTCCGCTCCGGTGTGGAGAAGAAGGATGTTCAGACGGCTCTCGTCTTCTACATGGAAATCCTTCAAAGGCTCCCAATTGCCCTCGGTATAGGCGGCTCCGTACAGGTCACACTGGGGAAGCCGGATCCGCAGGATCTCCTGTTTGGAGAAAATCGTAACATTCTCGCCCCAATCCTCTGTGGCATAGGGGCTGTCCTCCGTATAGGGATCATGATTGCCGGGCGCAATGAAAATGGGGGCATTGATAGAGGCGAAGCAAGCCTTCAGTGCTTCGATGGTATCCAGATAAACCGTGGCTCCGTCAAAGAGGTCTCCTGCCAGTAAAACCAGATCGCAACCCTCGCAGGCTTGGGCAAAGGCACGGAGAGCCTGACGCTGTTCCTCACGGCGTTGCTTTGCTTTTTCCGGGGAGAGAGAGGTGAAGGAGGCGTCCAGATGAAAGTCTGCGGCATGAATGATTTTAATCATAGATCAGGATCCTTTCTGTTTTTTTGCATTTCCCGGTGACTGTGTCTATGTGGAAGAGACAGCCTTCTAACTTACAGCTTCCTGCGGCGGGCTCGTAGCGTTGGGGGATCTCCCCCTTGAAACGACGGATGGAAAGGTCGGGACGGATCCCCAGAATGCTGTTTCGGGGTCCGGTCATACCCAGATCCGTTATATATCCTGTGCCGGCAGGGAGAACGCGATCATCTGCAGTTTGTACATGGGTATGGGTACCCCAGACCGCACTGACCTTTCCGTCCAGCATCCAGCCCATTGCCAGCTTTTCCGAGGTGGCTTCGGCATGGATCTCTACCAGGATGATCTTGGCTTGGATCTTTTTCAGGATCCGCTCTACCTCTGTAAAGGGATTGTCCGGGGTATAGTCCATATTGCATCGACCGATGAGGTCAATGACGGCAATGGGGCCGAAGTTGGTTTCGTATACATTCCAGCCCTTGCCCGGCTGACGGTCGGACAGATTGGCGGGACGGAGCATACGGGGGTTCTTTTGGATATAGGGGATGATCTCCCGTCGACCCCAGGTGTGATTGCCCATGGTGATCACATCGGCACCGGCATCATAGATGGCTTCTGCCTGACCGGGGGTGATGCCCAGAACGGCAGTGTTTTCACCGTTGACGATGCAGAAATCTACGGCATAGTCTTTTTTCAGAACGGGCAGATTTGCTTTTAAAAAATCCAGACCATTGGATGCAACCACATCCCCTACGGCCAGAACCTTCATGATCATGGGCCTTTGCTCCCTTCGGGATAATAGTAGAAAAGAAACAGATATGGAATATTATAACACAGAAACAAGCTTTCGTGGGGTTTTGCAGAAAAAAACGATACAATGATGGTGGAACCACCGAGGAAAGGAACACATCCACATGGGAAGCTACAACGGAACGGCAGATGGACAGCGGATCCTGTATGTGCCGATATGGAATATTTATCCCAATCCTATGCAACCCCGAAGGGTTTTCGACCCCGAAGGATTACGGGATCTGGCGGCAAGCATTGCCCGATTCGGGATCCTACAGCCCTTGACCGTCAGCAGGGTAGCCGAGGGCTATCAGCTGATCGCCGGAGAGAGACGGCTGAGAGCCTCACGATTGGCAGGCTTACAGGAGGTTCCCTGCATCCTTTTGGAGGTGGATGAGGAGAAGGGGGCATTGCTGGCGATGATCGAGAATCTCCAGCGAAAAGATCTGGAGTATTTGGAAGAGGCACGGGGATTGGCTCTCCTTATGACCCGATTCGGTCTGAAGCAGGAGGAACTTGCAGGGAAGCTGGGAAAAAGCCAAAGTGCCGTAGCCAATAAATTACGACTTTTACAGCACGGCCCCAAGGTATGGGGGGCCTTGCGGAAATATGGGCTGACAGAGCGACATGCAAGGGCTCTGCTTCGTATTCCTACAGAGGAGGAACGGCTTAAGATCATCATGCTGATCGCAGAAAAGGATCTGACCGTTGCGAAGACCGAGGCTTACATAGACAGCTATTTGGGAAACCATGGAGAAGTGCCGGAAAAACGGGGGAAACGAAAATTCATCCTCCGAGATCTGCGGATGTTTCTCAATACTGTGAACCATTCCTTGGAATTGGTACGGGATGCAGGCTTCCACGCCCATGCGGAGCAGGAGGAAACAGAGGACGAGATCGTCCTGACCATCCACCTGCCAAAACAGCGTTAGAGGTTATAGAGCTTGTCGGTGATCCGATAGCCCTGAGGAACATATTTTACGGAAGAAATGCGACTTCCGCTGACACCGTACTTGGGAGAATAGCCGAACAGGTCAATATAGCGGTGGAGGTCGGGACACTGGGCGCTCATGGCCTTCATGACCTCGACGGTAGCACGGACATCGTCAATGGCACGGTGGGAGTTGCAGACCTTGTCCTGGAGGCCGTATGCTTCGATGGCATTGCAGAGCTTGTGAGGATAGGGCATCCGATCCCGATAGACCGTCAGCAGATCCAACTTGGGTTGGTCTTTCAGAAGCTTTGCGTCTCCGTGCTTATTCAGTAAGTAATACAGGAACAGCAGATCGAACTGCGCATTATAGGCGGTGATCAGGGTGCCGGGAGTCAGAAGCTGAGCCAACAGCTCACAGAAGGGGCCTTTGAAGATCCCTTGCTCCAACAGCATTTCGTCTGTGATGCCTGTAAGGTCGGTGATCTTTGGATCCAGCTTGCGGTCGTTGGTCATGCGGATGAATTCATCTACCTCTGCAACGGTCTTCCAACCGTTGTCCCATTCCAGACGGACGGCAGAAAATTCGATGATCTCATCCTTTGTAAAGCTAAGACCACTGGTTTCTGTGTCCAGAACCAGAATGCTGTTACAATAATCACGCAAATAATCCATAATTGCATCACTCCTTTAGGGTATTATATCATAGAAATCCTCTGTTGACAAATACTTTCTTCTGTGATATAGTAGGTGCAACCGCATATGTAACCTTCTTCGGGGGGCCGGTGTACCGGCTGAGATTGAGAGATACACTCTCTGACCCGCGAACCTGATACGGTCAATACCGTCGTAGGAAAAGATGGCACTTCCGCTTTGCTTTCCGAGATGGGTGCATGGCGGAATTTTTGTTTTAGGAGGTTTTTTCATGAGAAAAAACAACAGTCTGCGTCCCCTGTGTGAATCTGCGGTATTCACAGCCTTGGCTCTGGCTCTGAGCTATCTTAAGATCCCTACAGGCATGGCCTTTGGCGGCTTTGGCGGATCCATTGATCTGGTAATGATCCCTCTGATCCTGTGTGCTGTCCGTTGGGGCCTCGGTTGGGGCTTGGGAGCCGGTTTGGTATTCGGCACCCTGAAATTCTTCTTTGCCGGCGGCTCTGCTATTTCCTGGGAGTCCATGTTGCTGGACTACAGCTTGGCATATATGATGGTCGGTCTGGCAGGCGTACTGAAGGGTCGTTCGTCTATGAGCTGGCTGGCAGCTCTGATCGGTTGCGTCGGTCGCTTTGCCATCCACTTTATCAGCGGCGTTACCATCTATGCCGAGTACGTCAGCCCCATTTTCGGTTGGGAAGGAAGCTCCGCTACCATTTATTCCATCCTGTATAACGGTTCCTATATGCTCCCCAACACCGTGATCGCAATTTTGGCTCTGGCTCTGCTGCAAAAGCCCCTTGGAAAGTTCCTCCGCAGAGAAGATCTGAAAAAAGCATAAAACCGCATCTATCGTAACCGAATATATTTTGAAAACAAGCGGGAAGGTTCCGATTTTAGGGATCTTCCCTTTTTTATATACGGGAGGCATATTTCCGGTGTTTCTATGAATTTCTTGACAAAAGCTACGGGGGTAGAATATAATAAAATTACGGATGATGAATTTTTTCAACAACCGAAAATTTGAACACCAAATCACAGTTTATCGGTCTGTTTATGGTTTGCACCTGTAGGGGCGAAGCTGTGTCTTCGCCCGTGGCAGTATCGTCGCAGATAGCAATTTCTCCATTCGTAAAAATCATCGTACCACATCGTAGGGGCGAACTGTGTTCGCCAGAAAATGTTTCGATTTTGTGCGTTTTTCGTATAAATAACAACATTTTCGTTGTCGATCATTAGCGGGCGAACACAGTTCGCCCCTACGATCATAATCG
>JAZOXB010000159.1:0-5553 GCA_045659585.1 Faecousia sp.
CGTAAGCTGAAGAAGCGTGATTTCCGTCGCCTGTGGATCGCTCGTATCAGCGCAGCAGTTAAGCCCTACGGCCTTAACTACTCCCGCTTCATGAACGGCCTGAAGAAGTCCGGCATCGAGATGAACCGTAAGTCCCTGTCCGAGCTGGCTATCCACGACAGCGCTGCTTTCGCTGCTCTGGTTGAGACCGCTAAGAAGGCTATCTAAGACTTATCCGGGATTCATTTGAATTCGTAACCTTATTCAGAACTGCTTCCTACGGGAAGCAGTTCTTTTTTGCTCTCGACGAATAGTGAACCCTGCTCTTGTAACCCCGGAGCATGCCCAATTCCCGTTTAGCGCACCGTTGGTGCGAATGATATTCCCCACAGTTGTGGGGAATGATATACCTACGGCATGATATACCTGCGGTATGATATACCCCGCCATGGCGAGGCATGAATGTGTGCCCTAAAGGGCACGGATTATAAAATGGGCTAAAGCCCATTATTTTAATTTGTGGCGTAGCCACACCGACATACGCGTAGCGTATATCATCTGCATAGCAGATATCATACCCGAAGGGTATATCATATCGAAGATATATCATTCGTTCCACAGGAACGATAAACAGGAATTGGGGGAGGCTTTTCGGCTGTTTTGGAGGTGGGTGGGAGCGTCCCGCAAGATGGAATTTCTGCCATAAGGAAGCCCGGGGGTGCCATGGAGAAAATTCCTGAAAATTTCTTTCAAAATTCTCCATTTCTCCATTGCTTACAGAGCCGAAGTGTGCTATACTTTTCTTATCAAACTACAGGAGGTAGTATATGTCTAATTACATTGCAGAGCTGTGCCAATTTCTGGACGATGGCATTTCTCCTTATCATACCGTGGCGCAGGCCGCAGAATATCTGGAAGCCCACAGCTTCTCTCCCCTTCCCCTTGCGGGAGATTTCTCCTCCGTCACCCGTGGCGGAAAGTACTATGTAGTAAACGGCACCTTCCTTGCCGCCTTCTCTGTGGGACCGGAAAACTTCTTCCGCATTGCCGCTTCCCATACGGATTGGCCCTGTCTGCGGATCAAGCCTACCCCGGAGCAAATCGCCGGCGGTTGCCTGAAGCTCAGCGTTGAGCCCTACGGCGGCGCTATCCTCAACACCTGGATGGATCGTCCCCTGTCTCTGGCAGGTACCGTTCTCCTGGAATCCCAAGACCCCATGAAGCCGGAGATCCGTCTCCTGTCCTGGGGTGAACCCGTTCTTACCATCCCCAACCTTGCTATCCACATGAATCGGGAGGTCAACAAGGGTGTCGCAACCAAGGCCAATGTGGATATGCTCCCCCTGTGCCGTACTATTGAAGACGGCTTCAACAAAAACGGCTATCTTTTGGGAAAGATCGCAGAAAAGTTAGAGGTCGATCCTTCGGCCATCCTTTCCTTCGAGCTCTACGGATACTGCACGGAGCCTGCCACCCTTGTAGGCTTTGAGAAGGATCTGCTGTCCTCTCCCCGTTTGGACAATCTTTGCTCCGTACACAGCTGTCTCTACGGCATCACCCACAGTGAGGCAAGAGGCATCAACATGGCTGTCCTCTATGATAACGAAGAGATCGGCAGTAACACCCGTCGCGGTGGAGACAGCCTAACTCTGACCGCTATTACAGAAAAGATCGCAGAGGCTCTGAACATGTCCCGCAGTGACTATCTCAACGGCTGTCTGTCCGGCATGCTCCTGTCCTGTGACGGTGCCCATGCCGCCCATCCCAATCACATGGAATATGCAGACGGCCCCCACGCCCCCATTCTGAATCGAGGTGTGGTTCTGAAGCGGAGTCCCCGTTATTCCTCCGATGCAGAGACCTGTGCAGTGATCCAAGGTCTGTGCCGTAAAAACAACATCCCCCTGCAGGTCTATATGAACCGTGCGGATCTTGCCGGTGGCAGTACCGTAGGCTCTATGGCTTCCAGCCTTCTGGCAATGCCTGCGGCAGATGTAGGCATCCCCATGCTGGCTATGCATTCCGCCCGGGAGCTTATGGGCGTAGAGGATCAGAAAGCCCTGTGCGACCTGTGCAAAAGCTTTTTTTCGGAATGATCCCTTTCCAACAGATAAAGCCTTCCGTAAATGACAGAAAATGAGTAGATAAAGGAGAGGAACTTATGAAAAATTTATGGATGAAAGCCACTGCCCTTCTGTTGATCCTGAGCCTGATGATGTCCATGGCTTGGGCAACAGGAGCTACATACAACACAGCGGAAGAGATCCCGGCTACCGTAGCTCCCTCTGAGCCTACGGAAGAAACTACCGAGCCTTCCGAGGAGCCTTCCGAGGAGCCTTCCGAGGAGCCTTCCGAGGAGCCTTCCGAGGAACCCACCGAGGAGCCTTCCGAGGAGCCTTCCGAGGAACCTTCCGAGGATCCCACCGAAGATCCCACCGAGGATCCCACCGAAGATCCCTCTGAGCCGGAAGGCGATCCCACCGAGCCCACCGAGCCCGAGGAGCCGGAGTACATCTTCCCCGACGACTGGAGCCGCCCCGCTCTTGAGTTCGCTGTAGAAAACGGCATCCTGCAGGGTGACCAGAACCACAATCTCAATCCCGGCAACAACATCACCCGTGCCCAGATGGCCGCTGTCCTTACCCGTCTTTTGGGTGCCACCGGCTCCGCAGATCTCAGTGCTTACACCGACGTTGATCCCGCAGCATGGTATTACACTGAGCTCTCCGCCGCTGTTGCCGCCGGTATTTTCAACGGCACCTCCACTACCAAGTTCTCCCCCAATTCTCCCTTGACCCGTGAGCAGGCCATGGTGGTTCTCAGCCGTGCCTTCGGCATTGCAACCGAGAATCCCGATGCTTACAAGGAATTTACCGACGGTGAATCCGTTGCGGAATATGCCCGCTATGCTGTAGGTGCCATGAAGGAGTTGGGTCAGGTCAACGGCTACACCGATGGCTCCGTCAAGCCTCAAAAGACCATCACCCGTGCAGAAGTAGCACAGCTTCTTTTCAAACTTTTCGATACCATCGCAAACACTCCCGACGAGATCCCCGAAGAAGGCCGTGTCCTTTACCGCGGTACCGAACCCCTTCCCACCGAGCTTGCTCTGAAAGGCTCTCTGATTCTCGCCAACGGTACACCCAAGGATCTGAATGTAGAAAACTGGAACATCGGAGATACACTGGTCATCCGCACCGAAGACGGCATTGATCTGGATCTCTCCGGTCTCACCGCTCATCGTCTGGTGGTCTGTGCCGCCGGTGTCGTTACCGCCTCTATCGACCGTGTTTGGTTGGGCGGTATGGCAGGAAGCGGTGTTGCATACACCGGAGATGCCACCTATCTGGGTTCCCTTTTAGGCTCCCACAGTGCTACCGGCAATTACGAAACCGTTCTGATCCGTGGTGGCTTCATTGCCATTGAAGGCACCGCCACTGATCTGGAGTTGAACCCCAGCTGTGGTGTCAGCCTGAACAGCTCCTGCCGTAATATCAAAGCCGGTCAGAAGGCAACCATCTCCATTGAAGGCTCTTGCGATTCCGCAACTATCGGAAATCTCGGAACCTTTGACATTGCCGGATCCTGCACCACTCTGATCCTGAAGGACTATGCCACCGCTACCATCGGCGGTGATTGTGAAACCGCAGAGTTGGCACTGAGCACCAAGGCAACCATAGCAGGCAATTGCACAACCCTCACCACTACCGATGCCTCTGCACAGGCTTCCGTCACCGGCAACTGCGAGACCCTGACCACAGACATTCTGGCACAGGTCTCCATCGGTGGCAACTGCACCACCGTAAGCTTAAGCTCTAATTCCACCCTGGAGCTGGGTGGCGATGCCGACAGCATCACCATGAACGGCTTCTCCAAGGTCACTGCAAAGGGTCATGTAAAGTCCATCTCCATGGCCGCAGAAGACACCCTTGTTCTGGACGGCACCGCAGATGAGATCACCGTCAACAAGGTAGATGCTACCCTCAGTGGCACCGGTCGTGCCAAGCTCATTACCATCTATGCCGGCGGTTGCAACTGCACTCTCGCCGCAGACGAGATCAACAACATCTGGTACGACACCTACGGCAGAGATTACGAAAACGCACTGAGCACCGTTCAGACCATGCGTGTTGCCTGTACTGTTCTGAGAGACACCTTCCTCTGTGCCAACCAGAATCTGACCAACTATCTGGTGGCTCTGCCCAAGGGCTCCATCGTCTATAACGAATGGCACCCCGCAGGAGACGTTTTCAAGATCACCTATACCGACAAGAACGGTAAGACCTGGAGCGGTTGGACAGACCGCTGGGCCTGTGATATTCCCGACGATACCATCACCACCAACGGTAGCTTGGACTATTCCGACGCAACCAAGGAAGGCTGGGTCGATGCCCACGGCTATGACAGTGCTACCGATTATCTGGTTTGGATCAGCCGTTATACCCAGAAGGTTATCGTATTCCAAGGCTCCAAGGGGAACTGGAAGGTGGTTAAGACCATGCCCTGCTCCTCCGGTGCCAATAACACCCCCACCCCCGCAGGCTCCTTCACCATCTATTCCCGTACCGGTCGTTGGAACTTCGACAACTACTATGCCAGCAATGTTTCTATCTTCAACGGTGGTCATGCCTTCCACTCTATTCTGTACAATTATAACAATACCGTCTATGATGATCGTGTAGGCATTCCCCTGTCCCACGGCTGTATCCGTATGCTGGTAGACGATTGTAAGTACATTTACAATCTGCCCTTAAACACCAGAGTTATCGTCTGGTAATCTATAAACAAGAGGAGCACTTCCCATCCGGAGTGCTCCTCAGCCATAGGGAGATATGACTATGAAAGACACCGTTATCGTGAGACAATGCAGGAGCCATCGGGTTTTAGCAATTGTTTTCTCTCTTTTTCTGTTGGGAGGTATGACTGCTCTTGTACTCCCCATAGGCATAGAAGCCTCGATCCTGTATCTCCCACTCCTTGTGATCCTTGTGCCTATGGATCTGTATTTCTTCACATGGCAGATCCGATTGGAGCCCAATGCCATTGTGAAAAAGCTGTTCTTCCGTCAGACCCATCGGTATACCTATGGAGAATTGGAAGAAGTGGTAAAGAGATACTCTTTGGCAGAAAGAGACCACACCGTGATCATGATATTTAAGGACAAAAAAACATTGTCCCTCCGTATGAGAGACGAGGGCTATTCCGCCGCCCTCAGAAAACTGCAACACCACCGCAGTATCCTAACCAAATAAGAAAAAACAGGAAACCGACCCGGAGCCATGCTTCACCGGTTTCCTGTTTTTGTTTGCCAATTCCCGTTTATCGCTCTGTGAGAGCGAGTGAAGTGCCTTTGGCGTGAAGTGCTGTCCGCGTGAAGCACCCACCGTAGGTGGGCGTGAAGTGCCTTTGGCGTAGATGTGTGCCCCAAGGGGCACGAATTAAAAATATGGGCTTCGCCCATTGGAATTTCATATTCAAATTCCTGTTTATTGTCAAAAAAGCATGGGCGTAAGCCCATCTTTCCAATCTTTGCCCTTTAGGGCACACATTCACGACCTACTTTAGTAGGTCACT
>JAZOXB010000160.1:0-7183 GCA_045659585.1 Faecousia sp.
TCAGAGGAGCCTGTACGGCTCCGAATGGGCTCTTCGCTACCCAAACGACGGCAAAGGATCCACGCTCCACACAGGAGCATAAAGATCTCGTCCCAAACAGAAGAGATGGCAGTCAGTTGGAACACATCTCGCAGGAGATAATCGATAATGGCATAGCTACCGCCCCAGAACAGGAGGAAGGCGGTAACTCCATTGCGGAACAGGGATCCCACAAAGAAGCTGTTCTTTACAGCAGGAACCAAGGCAGATCCCAAAAAGCTCTCTCTGTAGCTTCTGCAAAGAGCGTCCCCAAAGCTACAAAGCCTTATATTCACCCTTTCCGTAAAGCGATACAGTGCAGAGTTCTCCACAGCGGAGGGCTTTTTCAGCAGGCGGGCAAAGAAGCCGTATATAGCCGATCTCCGCCAAAAGCCTCCCAACCACCGAGCCCATTTCCCAAGGAAGCTGTCTCGGATCCATCCGTAGATCACGCCGCACAGATGCCAGATCAGGCTCTGTGTCAGATATTTACTCATTGCCTAACTCCGTAATCGATACGATGGTGCCTGTGAGCTCAACGCTCATGGTCTTAACGATGTAGTTATCCTTGCCCAAGCGGAGCTCCTGGTTGCCTACCAGATAGTTGCAACGATAGATAGAGGGATTGGCAGCGATGGTAACACGAAGGGTCGCCATGCCCTCTTCCTCTCCATCCAGGATCTCCCATGCGGTGATCTCTGCATCTGCCAGCTTATTGCTGTTGTAGATCCGATCCATGGGAACGAGAACGCCGTCCAGATCTCTGGGCTCGTCATCCAGAGAAGCCATGGCGTTTTCTGCCAATTCACGGGTGATGTCGGTGATCTCCACAATATATTCCAGAGTCGGTGCCGAGAGGGCTGTTTCGTCAACTTCTTCTACCGCCTCATTGCCGCCCAGAGCCTTAAACCCTACAAAGGCAAGGGCACCCACCAGCACGACGATGATCAAAATATCGATCCAATTCAAGCGTTTCATAAAAACCTCCATATTGCTTATTTGTCGATTTTGTAGTATAATTATACTGCATGAACCTTAAAAAAGCAAGAGGGTATGTCGTTATGAAAATCATTCACATCATCTCCGGCGGAGATGTTGGTGGTGCCAAAACCCATGTATTATCCCTTCTGGCAGGCCTGCACCAAACGGAAACCGTTCGCTTGGTCTGCTTTATGGAAGGCCCCTTTGCACAAGAAGCAAGGGAAATGGAGATCCCCACCACCGTTATTGCAGATAAAAATTTATTCCATGCCCGAAAGCAGATCCTTACCATGATCCGCTCCGAGGGATACCAAATCATACATTGCCATGGTGCAAAGGCGAACCTTATGGGTAAGCTGTTGCAGAAAAAGGCAGGGATCCCCGTGATCTCCACTGTCCATTCCGACTACCGTCTGGACTATATGGGCAGACCTTTGGCCGCACTGACCTTCGGCAATATCAACCGCATGGTACTGCCTCGCTTTGACGGTTGGATCGGCGTTTCTCACACCATGAGTAAGCTCCTGTGTTCCAGAGGCTTTGATGTACAGCATATCTACACCCTATATAACGGCGTAGATTTTTCCAAGGAGCGTCCTGTGATCTCCCGTGAGGCCTATTTCCGGAAGATCGGACTTGAAACAGAAGCTGATTCCGTAGTCTACGGCATTGCCGCCCGTATCAATCCCGTTAAGGACATGACAACTCTGGTACAGGCCTTCGGCAAAGCTCTGAAAAGCCGTCCCTCCCTCCGTCTCATCATAGCCGGCGAAGGCGAACAGGAAGAAGAGATCCGCACTCTGGCAAAGGAACTCTGCCCGGAAGGCACCGTGATCTTTGCCGGGTGGGAGAAGGATATCGACAGCTTCTACCACGCACTGGATGTGAATCTGCTGACCTCTCTGTCCGAGACCTTCCCCTATGCCCTGACCGAGGGCGCTCGTATGCACTGTGCCACCATTGCTTCTATGGTAGGCGGTGTTCCCTATCTCATCGACCATGGAAAGAACGGTCTCCTATTCCATCCTAAGGATGCAGAGACTCTCTGTAGCCATATGCTCTATTTGGCAGAACACAAGGAGGAACGGGAGGCTATGGGGCAAGCCCTGTACGAAAAGACCCGTACCCACTTCTCTCTGCCGGTAATGATCCAAAAGCAACGGGATATCTATGCCGGGATCCTCCGCCGAAAGGCACGGAAAGAGGAACGGGAGGGTGTCCTGATTTGCGGTGCTTACGGCAAAGGCAACAGGGGCGACAATGCCATCCTTTCCGCCATTGTAGGACAACTGAAACATATCGATCCGGATCTGCCCATTACCGTCCTGAGCCGTGATCCCAAGGAGACCCGACTCTGTGCCTCCGTCCCCTCTATCTATACCTTCCGTTCTCCCAAGATCCGCAGGATCCTGAAAAAAACCAAGCTGTATATCAGCGGTGGTGGCACCCTCATGCAGGATGCCACAAGTACCCGTTCCCTGCTGTACTATCTCTACAGCATCCGGCAGGCCAAAAGAATGGGCTGTAAGGTCATGCTCTACGGCTGTGGCATCGGCCCCATTCATAGAGAAAAGAACCGTCGCAGGACCGCAAGGATCCTGAATCGCTATGCCGATGTGATCTGTGTCCGAGATCACTATTCTCTGGATTTTCTGAAACACTTGGGCATTACAAAGCCTCAGATCCACCTGACCGCCGATCCCGCACTGCTGATCTCCGCAGAGGACAGCAACTATCTCCATCTGTGTGGTTTGGATCCTCAAACCTCCTATGCCCTGTTCTCCCTCCGTCCCTGGGAGGGTTATCGGGAAGAGGATCTGGTGCGAGCTGTGGAATATACCTATGAGACCCACAGGCTGACTCCCATTCTGTATTGCATGGAGCCCGGTCGGGATCTGGCAGTAGCTAAGAGCCTGTCGGCAAAGCTGTCTTGTCCCCACAAGATCCTGGAAGCCGGAGAAAACGGTGATCAGATCATTTGTCTGGTCAAACGGATGTCTCTGGTGGTATCTATGCGATTGCATACCCTGATCTTTGCGGCGGGACAAGGTATCCCTCTGATCGGCTTGGTCTATGATCCCAAGGTCAGCGGATTCCTGGATGATCTGGGACAGAGACGCTATTTATCCCTGTGGGAGACCGGCGGAAACACCCTCCTCCGATTCATTGACGAAGCCCTTTCGGAGGAAACATCCACAGAAGAAAATGTTGCCCGTCTGCGGAAGCTGGCAGGAGAAAACGAAGCCTTCGCCGCCAAGCTTCTGCAAGAAATTTAAATCATAAGCAACGACAGTTCGAAACCATCCTGTCGTAAAATAAAACTATGGAGTGAAAAAAACATGAAAAACACACGCACCCGCAACCTGACCCATGGCGCACTGATCGCCGCACTGTACGTTGTTCTGACCACCTTGCAGAACGTCCTTCTCCCCGGCTCCGCCTCTATGGCCATCCAGTTCCGAGTTTCGGAGGCCCTATGCATTCTTGCCCTGTTCACCCCCTCAGCCATTTGGGGTTTGAGTCTGGGCTGTCTGCTGTTTAACCTCACATCCTCGGTGGCACTGCCTCTGGATTGGTTCATCGGAACCGCCGCAACCGCCCTAGCCGCCATGGCTATGTACCAATTGCGAAATCTGAAGATCAAAAAGCTCCCGGTTCTCGCTCTGGCAATGCCGGCTATCGCAAATTCGATCCTGGTAGGTGGAGAGCTTACCATATACATCGGCAATTCCATGTGGTTCAATATGCTCTGTGTTGCAGTTGGTGAACTGGCTGTTCTTTTCTCTCTGGGCATCGCCCTGTACTTTGCCCTCCTCCCTGCAAAAGACCGCCTGTTCCCCAATCCATAACCTTTCCGGTCATCCCACTATCCAATATTCACTATTCATTCGCACCAACGGTGCAAAAAGAGGAATCTGTTTATGCTCGGCGTTATTATCAATGTCATCACTGTCCTCATAGGCTCCTGTGTGGGGCTTCTGTTCAAAAAGGGGATCCCCGAACGGATCAGCAATGCCACCATGATCGGCTTAGGAGCCTGTACTCTGTACATCGGCATTTCCGGCAGCCTCTGCGGTGAAAATGTTCTGATCCTGATTGCCGCCATAGTCATTGGCGTGATCATCGGTACCCTTATGAACATCGACGGGAAGATCAACGGTCTTGCCAAAAAGGTAGAAACTATCTTTGCCAAGAAGAGCGGAAAAGGTGTATCCCTTGCAGAAGGTCTTGTTACCTCTACCCTGCTGTTCTGTGTAGGCTCCATGACGGTCACCGGTTCCCTGCAAGCAGGTCTGACGGGAGATTCCACCGTCCTCATTACCAAAGCCTGTCTGGATTTGGTCTCTTCTGCCATGCTGGCCTCTACCTTGGGCGCAGGCGTCCTCCTGTCTACCCTCTCCGTTCTGGTCATTCAAGGCAGTCTGGTACTCCTTGCAGGGCTTCTGGCACCTTTTATGACGACAGGTGCTATCAGCGAAATGACCTGTGCAGGCTCCCTTCTGATCATTATGATCGGCACCAACCTCATGGGGATCACCAAAATCAAGGTAGCGGATTTCCTCCCTGCCATCGTTCTGGCTCCCGCAATCTACAATCTCTTGCCTTATTTTCAAAAGCTTCTGCACCTCTTTGCCTAAGGCACAAAAAGGAAGCCTGAAATTTGTGAAAAATGACCTCTGTATTTTTCGTTCAATTTATGGTAACATAGTTAAAATACCATCATAATATGAAAGGATGATATAACATGGCAGTTGCAAAGGAAACCTACTCAGCCCGTATCCAGCGGAAGCTGATGAAAAAACAATATATCGTTGATGTGGCCACCGGTCGCAGAAAGGCCGATCTGGTTCTGAAAAACGCTACCTATGTCAATGTATTCTCTAACGAACTGTGTCAGGGTGACATCGCTGTCGCCAAGGGACAGATCGTAGGCATGGGCTCTTACGAAGGCGAAACCGAGATCGACGTATCCGGCAAGATCGTATGCCCCGGCTTTATTGATGCCCACATCCATCTGGAATCTTCTCTGGTATCTCCCAAGGAGTTTGCCAAGGCAGTCATCCCCCACGGTACCACTACCGTTATTACCGACCCCCACGAGATCACCAATGTTATGGGTACCGACGGCATCGACTACATGCTCCAGGCCACGGAAGGTCTGCCCATTGATGTCCGTTTCATGCTCCCCAGCTGTGTTCCCGCAACCCCTCTGGATGAGTCCGGTGCCAACTTAGACTACCGCGCCATCGACTCCTTCTATGACCACG
The DNA here is from genome assembly GCA_045659585.1 of Faecousia sp. GTDB lineage: Bacteria > Bacillota > Clostridia > Oscillospirales > Oscillospiraceae > JAZOXB01. The sequence goes on from JAZOXB010000160.1 coordinate 5,268, forward strand.
GCAGAGTCCAGGGCCTGGCAGAGATGATGAACTTCCCCGGAGTCATCGGCGGTGATACAGAGGTTATCTCCAAAATCGTTGCCGCACAGGCTCACCACAAGAAGATCGACGGTCACGCTCCTGGTCTCGCCGGAAAGGATCTTGCCGCTTATATTACCGCAGGTGTCTACTCCGACCACGAGTGCTCCGATATGGAAGATGCCATGAATAAGCTCCGCAACGGTCAGTTTATCATGGTTCGTGACGGCACAGCCGCCCGTAATCTGGATGCTCTGGTAGATCTGCTGAAGCAGCCCTACTATGATCGTTGCATGTTCTGCACCGATGACAAGCACCCCTCCGACCTGTTGGAAAAGGGTCACATCGACTATATCATCAAGCGTGCCATCAGCTTCGGCGTAGATCCCATCGTAGCTGTTAAGACCGCTTGCCATAACCCCGCCCGTTACTTCGCTCTGAACAACCGTGGCGCTATTGCTCCCGGCTATCTGGCAGACTTTGCGGTTATCGACAATTTCGAGAACTTCAATGTGGAGATGACCTTCAAGAAGGGTGTCCTCACCTGCAAGCACGGCGAGGTTCAGGCCTTCGAAACTCCCAAGGTAGAAGATTACCTCTTTGAGCGGGCTCACAATACCTTCCATGTAGCACATCTGACCGCCGAGGATTTCCGTGATGTCCGTCCCCGCGGTGTCATCGGTCTGGTTCCCGGCGAGATCATTTCCACCGACAACGGCTACGCTACGGAAGTCAGCATCGAACAGGATATCCTGAAGATCGCTGTTATCGAGCGTCATAAGAACACCCACCACATCGGTCTGGGCTATATTCAGGGCTACGGTCTGAACTCCGGTGCCGTGGCAACCTCTATTTCCCACGACTCCCATAACATTATCGTAGTCGGCACCAACGAAGAAGACATGGCCTATGCCGCTAACCGCATCGTAGAAAACTGCGGCGGTATCACCGTTGTAGAGAACGGCAAGGTTCTGGGCGAGGTCATTCTGGAGATCGCAGGCCTCATGAGCGACGACAGCCTGGTCACCATCAACAACAAGCTGGAGATCGCCAAGGAGCAGGCATTCCGTCTGGGCGTTTCCAGAGGTATTGACCCCTTCATGACTCTGTCCTTCATGTCCCTGCCTGTTATCCCCACCCTCCGACTCACCACCCGTGGCGTCATCGATGTCATTAAACAGCAGTACATCTGATCTCTGAGAAAACTATGGATCAAAACAACTTCCACGAAACACCGGAGCAGGAATCCGGGTTCTTTACCATCGTAAATGACAAGGGTGAAGAAGTCCAATGTGAGATCCTCTTCTCCTTCCACAGTGACGAAACAGGAAAAGACTATATCATCTATACCGACTATTCCACGGACGAAGACGGTAACTACAAGGTTCTTGCCTCCGTCTACAAGCCCGATTCCCCGGACACCCGTCTCTATCCCATCGAAACCGATGCAGAATGGGAGCTCATCGAAAAACTCTTTGCTCAACTGCAAGAAAAGATCGAAGAAGTGGACAGCTGGGACGTCACCATCGTAGACTAACAGAAAGACAAACTACCTATCCTTGAGATTTTTCTCAAAGATAGGTAGTTTTTTAATATCATCCCTCAGAACCACAAATCACAGTTTGTCGCTCTGGTGGAGCGAATGATATATCTTCGATATGATATACCCTTCGGGTATGATATCTGCTATGCAGATGATATACGCTACGCGTATGTCGGTGTGGCTCCGCCACAAATTAAAATAATGGGCTTTAGCCCATTTTATAATCCGTGCCCTTTAGGGCACTCATTCATGCCCCGCCATGGCGGGGTATATCATACCGCAGGTATATCATGCCGTAGGCATATCATTCCCCACGGCTGTGGGGGATATCATTCGCGACCTTGGAGCGATAAAC
>JAZOXB010000161.1:0-2196 GCA_045659585.1 Faecousia sp.
TATTACCAAGGTGATATTATCAATACAGCCATGGATAACTGGTATGATGAAAACTGTACATAACCATTAAGCGCAACTGTCGAAACTCGCGAACGAAAAATTTGAAAGTTTTTGAGTAGGACGGTTATTTTGAGTGGCTGAAAAGTGACATCTAAAGTGTACACTAATAACATATTTCGACACCTTTCGACAGAAGGGTGTCGAATTTCTTTTATAACATAGAAATAGTGATCTTTTGACAGTTTTGACTCTCAATTTTCTAAAATCACTTCTCGTTTAGATAAGGATAATTGATACAAAAGAATGATACGCATGTTTTACCCCGAATGGGACAGTAAAACATGCGTATATTTATGCTTAATTGAGACTATTTTATCGTTCTTGCGATTGCTTTTGAGACCATACGATTTTGCCATTTATAATCGTTGCTTGTACAGATGACGTGATTTTAAGTGGGTTTCCATCGTATATGACAAGATCCGCGTCTTTTCCCTCCTTCAGGCTTCCCAGACGGTGGTCGACCCTACAGATTGTTGCTGCGTCAATGGTGATAGCGCGAAGAGCTGATTGTTCGCTCCATCCCTCCTTCGCAGCCAGAGCCGCGCACAGCGGCAAGTACTGGATCCGGGATACCGGGTGGTCTGTAGTCAATGCGACTGGTACTCCCACTTTATGAAGAACGCCTGGTGTTTTGAAATCGGAATAAGCTACCTCATCCTTTGTCCGGGATGCTAACGATGGCCCAACGATGGCAGGGAAACCACTTGCTGCAATCTCCTCTGCGATCAGATGCCCTTCTGTACAATGGTCCAAAGTAAGCTCCAACCCAAATTCCTTTGCAATGCGGATCGCTGTAATAATATCATCCGCCCGATGAACATGGGCTTTCAGTGGGATCTTGCCCTCAAACAGGTCTCGATAGCATTCCAACCGGTAATCCTTCTTTGCATCACTGTCTTCCAGGTATTGCTGTACCCGAAACAGCTCTTCACGGATCACAGACGCGATTCCCATCCGGGTAGCGGGCATAGTGCCGTTGGTTCCGTAGGTGGTCATGGGATTTTCACCGAAAGCCAGTTTCATTGCAGCCGGGGCCAGTACCACCATATCATCCACACATCTGCCATAGGTTTTGATAAACGCAAACTGCCCTCCGATTGGATTAGAGCTTCCCGGCCCCACCATCACGCCTGTGATTCCTGCCGCCAACGCATTATGGAACGCACTGTCCATTGGGTTGATTCCGTCAATGGCCCGAATGAAGGGTGTGACCGGATTGGTTCCTTCGTTGGAGGAATCCGTCTGGGCTGTTGTCTGTTCTTCCGCAATACCGATATGACTGTGGGCATCGATAAAGCCGGGATAGACATGCAGACCTTCTGCGTTTATGATTTGCGTGTCCCTATTCGGAGAAATTTCCTTTGCAATTTTGGCGATTTTTCCATCTTCCAACAGTAAGTCTGCCCGGATGGGAGCATCTGCCTCCATGGTATGGAGCGTTCCGTGTTGAATCAGCAGCATTTTAACTCCTCTCTGTCAGAAAACCCGGAGCTCCAGCTCCGGGCTTCGTGCGTTAGTTTGTGAATTTGGGTGGGGTTACGTTGTTACCCGCAAAAGCATTTGGGCCTGGATTGGACATGGAGAAGTACATCTTGGCCGCCTTAGTAGTGCCGAAGTCCTGGTTGGATCCGGAATTCTGCACCTCATTAAAGGCATCCCGGAACATTTGATTATGTGCCTCCTCCCGGTTTAAGAGAAAATCAATGGTCTCTCGCACCTTCTTGTCGTTAATTTGGCGATACAGGTATTCATATACTACCTTAGCCCTCTGCTCCGAAGCAATATTGCTCAGCAGGTCTGCGCACAGATCACCGGTTACGGTTACATAGTCTCCCGTCCAGGAATAGCCGGAGGCATTGATGAGCCCCGGATTTAAACCCAGGATCACATGGCTCTGGATCTGGCCACTGGGTACCTGAGCTGCGTCCACATCGTGGCCGTTCAGCAGATTGATAGTCTGGGCAACCATCTCCATGTGCCCCAGCTCTTCTGCCGCTATATCCAGAAACAGATCCTTGATTTTGGGATCCTTAATGCGGAAACTCTGGGACATATACTGCATGGCAGCTTTTAGCTCGCCATTCCCACCACCGAGCTGCTCCTGCAACAGTGCGGCATACTGAGGATTGGGCCGTT
>JAZOXB010000162.1:0-18266 GCA_045659585.1 Faecousia sp.
ATGCCTTTGCTTTCTTGGCGGCTAAGACTGCTCCTTCGTCATAAGCAGGTGCCTCCCGTTCTTCAAAGGAAATGGCGCCCATAGGGCAAGCAGGGAGGCAATCTCCCAGACCGTCACAATAATCTTCTCGCAGAAGCTTCGCTTTGCCCCCAACGATGCCGATGGCTCCCTCATGACAGGCCTTGGCACACAGACCGCAACCGTCGCACTTACGCTCATCAATGGTAATGATCCGACGAATCATAGATTTGCTCCTTTCTTTTTCCGAGCCTTTTGGGACTCTAAAATTTCCATCATATGTTCATACATTTCATCACCCACACACTGTCGAGCATATTGGCACCACTGGACACAGCTCAGGGTATCGTTATAAGCAACAAAGCCGCATTTTTCACAGGTCATTTGGCTATCAATGGAAAACATCTCAATGAGCGTTCCGCAATTGGGGCATTCTTTTTCGATAATAGTAGGGGTACGGGGTTTCCCTTGGCATCCTTCTAACATACAGATCCCCTCCTTTCCACTACAGTATACCGAAAAAGAGAACTGACCGATGTTGCAAAAGTCACATCAGTCAGCTATTTTTTATCATGGTAAATCGGTTTTTTTGGAAGTCCAGAAGACCTTCTTCCTTCATTTTCTGCAATTCTCTGGTCATAGCACTGCGATCCACGCAGAGATATTCTGCCAGCTCCACCCGACTTAGGGGAATATCAAAGGTAGCCTTCCCTGCCAACTGTCCCTGAATAGACAGATATGCCAGAAGTTTTTCCCGTGTGGTTCGTTTGGTAACTACCTCTACCTTCCGCATAAGCTCCCGATTCTTGTTAGCCATGATCCCCACCATATTCCCCGTAAGGCGGTGGTGGAAGGCACAGGACATGGTACAGCTGTGCATGATCCGCTGGAAGGGCATAAACAGGATCTCTGTTGCCTCGGTGGCTACAAAGGTCACAGAAGATGCAGATTCACTTCCACAGGCAAAGGTCTCTCCGAAGACCTCGTTCTTCTTCAGCCGCAGGAGCATGGTGCGATTTCCCCAGAGATCTTCTTTGATCATATCCACCGTACCGGAGAGAATGATGCCGATATGGTCGAACACTTCATCCTCAAGGGCAATAAAGCTCCCCTTGGAATAGGTTTTGATCCGATATCCCACACAGTGCAACGCCGCTCTGCGATCCTCTACGGAAATGCCGTCAAACAAGGAAGATGTAACCTCCCCGATCCGATCCTTCATATACTCCCCTCCCAAAGTGACTGCTGCAAAGCCCGAAGGCCTTGCAGCAGCGATAGTTTCGGTAAAAATCCGCAGATTATGAGAAATTACTCTCTGCTGTCTACGATCTCAGCTTCCTCAGCGTTCTTCTTTACGGAAGCAATGCCGTTCTCGCAGGATGCCTTTGCCTTATAGCCTTCGCTAACAGCGATGATCTCGCCGTTGGTAGCCTTCAGGCGGAAGCGATACTCGCCGGCCTTGTCGGTGTAGATCTCGAACTTGGGGCACTTAGCTGCAACGATCTCTTCTACGGTCTGATCCTCTACATTGGCGATGGGAGCGTTCTTCATAACGCTTGCAATGCCCTTGCGGCAGGATGCGTCGCTGGCATAAACCTCGGAAGTAGCGATGACTTCGCCGTTGCCTGCCTTCAGGTCGGACTTAACGCCGGTATTGGTTGCACGAATAACAAATTTGCCCATGATATGATCTCCTATTCTTTTATGTATTTTATGGCTTTTACAGCCGATTTCATTATTTTAAAGTGTAAGTGAAAAACAGGGAACGGATCAGAACAGACCCTTCAGCTTACCTGCGATCCCTGCCAGCTTGTCCCCTGTCAGAGCTGCCTTAACGCCGGTAATAACCTTTTCTGCGGCACCGTCGGGAATGTCAACGCCCAGGAGCTTTTCTACGGTCTTTTCGGGATCCTTGGCAAAATCTTCCTTCAGTGAGGGATTAGACTTGATCTTTTCTACGATTTCTTCGATCTTTTTCTTAATGTCCATAATTCCTTATGACTCCTTTCCGAACAGTATAACACTATCCTATTAAGCATTATATACGAAGTTTTCTGTTTTTTCAACCTTTATTTTTCCGTTTTCATCATTTTTCTTTTCTAAAGGAAAGAATCAGAGGGTGCAAAGAGAGATTTTCTCCCTTTACAGCTCCGTTCCCGGGATTTGCAGATCCCGAATAGATCCCAAAGGGATGCAATGATTTTCCGTAAAAAGAAGCTGTTTCAGAGGGTCTATCTTCAGGACTTTCCCTCGGATCTCCTCATAGGAGCCCCCAGCCTTTCGATCATCGGGACGAAAATAGGTTACAGAGATCTCTTCCCCGGGGCGGTCATGGAGGTACCGTAGCTTGCGATCCAGCAGTTCCTTCTCGTTTTCCTCTGTGATCTGCTCCGATTGGGTCAGTCGACCGCTCTCCGCAATGGCATCCTCATAACCCACCAATGCGGAAAAAGGTGAAAACTGTGCCGCTCGATCTGTCATAGACATTCGCGGATGTCTGGGTGATGTAGGATGAGGCAGATCTATAATATCATCGTATTTTCCGTTCATATTCAAATCCCCTTCGCTATGCTTTATGTCCGCCGATCTGTCCGTTTCGCTCTATGGCAGTTGCCCCTTCTTCCAGACTCATGCCTCGGAGAATGGCATTCTTGCCGAATTTATGGCGGATGGCAAGGATTGCCTTTTGCTGTCGCAGTTCCCGTTCCAACCGCACGGTTTCCGCTTCCTCTGCTTTTTGGGTTTGATCCTCGAAAAGGCTCAGCTGTACACATTCCCCGCCCGCTGTACCGACAGGGCGAACCCCTGCGGCAGTGAGATTCAATCGCCGTATCAAAAGTCGGGGATCAACGATCTTCTCATAAAGGGTCATAACACCCTCAGTGATCCGCTTTGCGGAAGAACAGCACCGTTGGAGGTTTACCGTTCCGTGAGCCTGCTTGGGAACCGCTCTTCCGTAGGGATCCCACACCACCTCACCGGTATATACTCCGTCTCTGAGGCTCTCTCGATCATAGCCTACGGTCAATACCAGCTGACTTGTGATCAGTGCCTTTTCTACCAGATCCATGGCAAGGGCATCTGCCATTTCCCGCAGAACCAAAGCCGCCTTTTCGAATGTATAGGGATGGTGGAGGACTTGACCGGAGGTCAGGCTGTTACTGACGGGCTTATATGCCCGAATATCTGCAATGGTGCAAGGCTCCCAGCCCCATGCATGGTCAATGAGAAGCTCTGCATTGACACCGAACAAACGGTACAAAAGTTCCTCATTATGGTATTGGTCTGCACGGCCCACAGAGCAACGGGCCACATCTCCCATGGTATACATCCGATGGGTTTCCAGCTTCTTGGCGATTCCTCTGCCGATCCGCCAGAAATCCGTCAGAGGACGATGATCCCACAACTTTTCCCGATAGGACTGCTCATCCAGCTCAGCCAACCGTACACCGAAGGCATCTGCCTCCATTTTCTTGGCAACGATATCCATGGCGATCTTGGCAAGGTACAAATTGGTGCCGATCCCAGCAGTAGCCGTGATCCCCGTGGTTTCCAGCACATCATAGATCAGCTTACGGGCAAAAGCACGGGCAGAGTGATCGTAAGCATGGATATAGGGTGTGGCATCAATAAAGACCTCGTCGATGGAATACACATGGATATCCTCGGGAGCAACATACTTGAGATAGATCTCATAGATCTTGGTGCTGCATTCCACATAGTGAGCCATGCGAGGCGGAACGATGTGGAAGTCGATCTCCAAGGCAGGGTCGGCTTCCAGCTCTGTAAGAGAGCAGGATTTACCACGGAATTTACGACCGGGAGCCTGTCCCCTTCTGAGGGCGTTCTTCTTACGCAGAACCTCCCCTACCTCAAAGAGTCGGGGGCGTCCGGGAACGCCGAAGGCCTTCAGTGCCGGAGTTACCGCAAGACAAATGGTCTTATCCGTTCGGGAGGCATCCGCTACCACCAGATTGGTAGTAAGAGGATCCCATCCCCGTGCCACACATTCCTGAGAGGCGTAAAAGCTCTTTAGGTCGATAGCAATATATACTTTTCCTTGAGAATGCTTCGGATCCATAAAAAGCACCGCCTTCCGTACAAATGTTCTTATGTTCATTATAGCACATAAGTTCTCATTTGTAAACAGAAGGCGGTGAAAATTTTAGGGTTTTTCGCTACAGCCCTTGTATCCGGGGAAGTAGCCAAGGCTGTCACGGAGGGCACAGAAGTCCTCAAAGGACAACGTCTCGTTGAGATCATAGTTCCACATCTTGGAGATATTAGACCACATACGATCAATGACATTATAAGTTCCGTTTTCGTCAATGCCGTTCCAAATCTCTTCTTCTGTACTCTGGGCGGCATTATCACACCAGATAAGGAAGTAGCCACCGGCAATCTGCTCCGGCTCTACCACCCATCCCTCACCGGGATCCTCAGGCCATTGGAACACAGTGGGATTCCAGTACTCGTAGATCCGATCCTCGGTGCTGTAGTAGAAGTCCCAGTGATGGGTCTTCTCACTGCGTCCGTCCTGACCCAGATCATTCTCTGTGAGGGAGTAGTAGCAGTAATTCTGCATACAGTTATAGATCTTCCGCTGTCCCAACCAGTGATCCAAGGGAGCGGCTGTTTCCAGATCGTAGTTTGCGATCCAATAGCTCAGTTCGATATCGGGATCATATTCAATATGCTGATCGTAATCGGGATCGTCGGATACATAATCCATGAAGTCATTGTAGGCACGGACACGGTAGCCCATTTCCTTCAGCATCGCAGTTTCTTCGTTGATGTAATCGATACAGGTATCGTACTTGCTGTAGCCGGGCTGTACATAGTCCGTCCAATCTACAGAGCCGTAGCCGTTGGTGTGGAGGCGAACCTCATCACCGCCGATATGGATGACCTCACAGCCGTATTGCTTAAAGAAACGACCGTAATCCTCCACAACCGCAAGGATAAAGGCACGGCCGAAGGGATTGGTAACATCCAGAGTAATGTGATTTCCCGAAAGGATGCCGTTAAAGGTAGCGTGAGGATATTCCTCCAAAAGTGCGGAACCGGTGAGAAGCTTGTTGTTCTCGTCTACGATACCGCGGTAGTAATAAGTCTTTCCCCCGTAGTAGAACTTCAGAGAAAGGGTGGCATTATTGCCGTAAGCACGGCAGAGATACTGGCAATGTCCCGGACCGTTAAAGGCAGGGATCACATCCATATTGTACTCCTGTGCTACCATCATGATCTCATGGATCTCCCATGCACGGAGGTACTTGTTCTTATCCTCGTAATCGTGATAGATATTCTTGACCCAGCTGCCTACATAGCCGCCGCAGAGCCAGGAAAAGTCATTGCCGTTGACATTGGTCTTATAGTATTCCGGATCCCAGATATCAAAACGGGTGCCCTGATCCTCAGAAAAACGAAGTTCAATGGCATTATAGCCCATATAGGCACTCTGTCGAATGAAATTACAGATCCAGTCCTTGGTGTAATACTTCCGTCCGCAATCCACCATGACCACACGCTCCGCCGCATCGGGAGCATCTGCCAGAGTGCAAGCGCCCAGAGTCAAACCGCCGTTGGCACGGAAAGCCTTGATCACCATGAACACACCGTACATGAGACCCCGCTCACCGCCGCCGGTCACATAGATCCGATCCGCATCCACACGAATCTCATAGGCCTCTTCCCCAAGGGAAGGCTCTACAGCCAGAACAATGTCCCCTGCTCCGCTCTGCTCCGGGGTACCGTAAGCAATGACCATAGGCGTTGCGGAAGGAAGCTCCGCTCCGGCAAACTGCTGAGCCAGGAAAGGTGCCCATTCCAAAATCGGCTCTGCGGTGTCTGTTGCCAAAACGAAAATACGGCTGTTCGTTGTGAGAGTAAAGCTACCTGCCGCCTCTACATATGTATCGGTCAGAAGGTGAAGTCCCTTTTGATTTTCGTAAATCTCCGGTTCCGTTTCCACAGGCTCGGTCTCCGGGGTAGTGCCACAGCCACAGAACATTCCCATGACAGTTGCAAGGATCAAAATAAATGCAAGGATCTTTTTCATGTCATTTCCTCCCTTAGTAAGGTAACGTCGAAATTATATCACAGGAATCCACAAAAAGAAAGGTCTTTTACTTGTTTTTCTCTTGCAAAAATGATATAATATGATTATATAATCGGTCTTGACCCCGAACCTGCGAAGGAGTGTGTAACTATGACCTCTTTATTGCAAAAGAAAGTCCTTTCCATAGAAGAAGAAAACCGCCTTCTCTTCCTTCCCCAAGATGATTTTCATGCCTTTCACAGTGCCCAATCCCCTGTAGAGCAGTGGTCTGCCTCACTGTCCGCACTTGCCAACAGCAATGGCGGTGAGCTGTATTTGGGTCTGCTCCCGGACAGCACCGGTGCTCTCCGTTTTTCTCCTTTTTCCACGGAGGAGGAAGCTGAAAATCTCCTTCCCGCTCTACGAGAGTTCCTGCCTCTTTCTCACCTCTATTCCCTGACCCTATATTCCCTGTCTCATGGTGAGTGCGTCCTACTCATCACCATTTGTCGTACAGCAGGTCTCCTATGTGCCGGGAACGGTGCCGCCTATGTCCGTTCCAAAGGGAAGAATGTGGTTTGCAGTGATCCGGAACGGCTCCGTAATCTCCGTTGGGAAAAGGGTCTATGCTCCTATGAAGATGAATTGACCGAATACATATTGGAGGATCTTCTGTATCAAAAGACCTTCCGCCAAGCTATGGAACAAGCAGGCACCCACGAAAGCGCCTATGACTTCCTCCGTTCCCGTTTTCTGATCAACGCATATAATCAGCTCCGTGTTGCCGCCGTCCTGCTGTATGCCGATGTGCCTCAGGCTATGCTTCCCCATCGATGCGCAATTCGCATCCTGCGGTATTGCAGTGATGAACGGAAAGAACAGCGAGATGATTTCCCGGAAGAACAGAGCATTTCCATCGAAGGACCTCTGCCTCAGCTGGTGCCAAAGACCCTTGCCGCCATTGCAGAGATCTTAGAACAAAGCGAAGTTTTAGATACTCACGGTCTCCGCCCCACCCAATATCCCGTAGAAGCACTGAGGGAGCTCATAGGCAATGCCGTCCTCCACAGAGATTACAGCATTCCCCGTGATATCCAGATCCGTATTTTTACCAATCGGATCGAGATCGAAAGCCCCGGTGCCTTCCTATCCATTCTGGATCCCGCAACCCGTATCGCTGAGCAACGGGTCAGGAACCCAAAGATCGTTCGTCTGCTGGGCGAGCTGAGTCCCTCCCCCTCTCGGGATCTGGGACGCGGTCTCAGAAGAGCTTTCCGCGCTCTCCGTGATGCCGGTCTGCAAAATCCTAATGTGCGACAGGGCGAAAACAGCGTCATCGTCACACTGGGACATGAACGATTGGCAGATGCCCAGAGCCTCGTTCTGGACTATCTGAAGAATCACGAAACCATTAACAACTCTATTGCCCGTGAATTAACAGGCATCACAGATGCAAACCGAATGAAACAGATCTTCCTCCAATTAAGAGACAAGGGTCTGTTGGAAATGGTTCCCGGTACTCGCAGTACCTCAACCCAATGGAGAATGATCATCGACTCTCGAGAAGAAGAGATCGATCAGATGTCATTATTCTAACGCCCCATTTGATCGTTTTTGTTTTGTTTTGAGCGAAAAAATATCATTCTCCGCAGACAGAGAAACAGGAGACACTATGCATTATATTATTTTTGATTTGGAATGGAATCAGCCCTTTTCTCCGGAGGCGGCAGTGACCGACCCCTTCTATCTCAGCGGTGAGATCATCCAGATCGGTGCCGTAAAGCTAAACGACAGCTTTGAGGTCATAGATGAACTGCGGCTCTATATTCGCCCCACCTATTACCAAAAGCTCCACAAGCAGATCTCCGCATTGACTCACATTCGGGACAAGGATCTGGCAGAAGCCCCCTATTTCCCTCAAGCCTTTGCTCAATTTCTTCAGTGGTGCGGAGAGGAATATTCCTACATGACATGGAGCATGAGTGATATGCCCGTACTCATTGACAACATGCTTCTCCACGGCATAGATTGTTCCAACCTTCCTGATTGCTATGACATTCAGCGGATCTTCGGCAGAGAGATCCTCCGCAGTTCCAATCGTTGCTCTCTGGATCATGCTTTGGAGATCCTGAATCTGCAAGGAGAAAAAGCCCACGATGCCCTCCATGATGCCAAGAACACCGCCAAGGTCTGTACCTATCTGGATCTGGAGCAATATCTGGAGGAATATCGTGCACCTGCCTATGCTTTGTCACCCTGTACAACGCTCTATCCCTCTGTTCACGCCGCTCTCCAAGACGAGGAGCTAAAGACCTTCCCCTGTCCCTTCTGCGGTGCAAAGGTCACCTGCGAAGCCTGGGTCATTCAAGACAGCCGAACCGCTATCAATTACGGCTATTGTCCCGAAGAAGAGGATGAGTTCCTACTCCAACTCCATTTCCACAAGGAGCATCGGGGACAGTATTACGCCCATCCCTTAGTGTATGGTATGAGTGATGATCTGTGGGAGATCTATCAAGATCGCCTTACCCCTCAATCATAATCTTTTATACATCCAAGGGGACATTTTTGCGATATTTTCCAATATATGTATATTTTACATAAATATTAGTTCCATAACAGTATGTTCTCAAAAATCGGAGGACTCCTTAAAAAGGAGCCCTCCTTATTATTTTTATCATTTAAGGCAAATTATACAAAGTTTTACTTTATTTATATATTAAAAATTGTTATTCTCCATTGATTTTTCCTCTTGCATTTTTGTAAAAATCGTATATAATATTTATGTATATATATTCCTCTTTTAGAAAATTCATTCATATATTGATTTCTCTCTGTATGCATAAGGAGGCCATTATGAACCTGAAAGGAAAGCATTTTCTGACCCTGTTGGATTTCACTCCTGAAGAGATCACCGAGCTCATCGAATTAGCCATAGAACTTAAGGCTAAAAAGAAGGCCGGCATCCCCCACGACACCCTCCGTGGTAAGACCATCGCCCTGATTTTCGAAAAGAACTCCACCCGTACCCGCTGCTCCTTCGAGGTAGCCGCATATGATTTGGGCATGAATGTGACCTATCTGGATCCTTCCGGCTCTCAGATCGGCAAAAAAGAATCTATCGCAGACACCGCTCGGGTTCTGGGCAGACTCTATGACGGTATTGAATATCGTGGCTTTGGTCAGGACATCGTTACAGAGCTTGCAAAGCATGCAGGTGTTCCCGTCTGGAACGGTCTGACCAATGAATACCATCCCACACAGATCCTTGCAGATATGATGACCATCCGTGAGCGTTTGGGCGAGTTGAAGGGCAAAAAGCTGGTATTCATGGGCGACTGCCGTTTCAATATGGCGAACTCCCTCATGATCGGTTGTGCAAAGCTGGGGCTCCACTTTGTCGCTTGCGGCCCCGAGGGCTACTTCCCTGTTCCCGAGCTCATCGCTCGTTGCGAAGAGATCTGCAAGGAAACCGGTGCAACCATCACCTTTGAAACCGATCCCATGAAAGCCACTAAGGGTGCAGATGTGATCTATACCGATGTTTGGGTCTCTATGGGTGAGCCTATGGACGCCTGGACAGAGCGTATCAACAAGATGATCCCCTATCAGGTCAACAGCAAACTCATGGAAAATGCAGGTGAGCAGGCTGTATTCATGCATTGTCTCCCCGCTTTCCACGATCTGAACACCGGCATCGGCAGAGAGATCGGTGAGCGTTTCAATCTGAATGCTCTTGAGGTAACCGACGAGGTATTCGAAAGCAAACAGTCCATCGTTTTCGACGAAGCCGAAAACCGTATGCACACCATCAAGGCTGTGATCCTTGCCACCATGGCCTGATCCTGTAATCTAATCGGACGGCAGGCTTTGGATGAATACAAAAGCTATCTCGGAGTAATTTCCGAGATAGCTTTTTGTTACTTATAAAGGATTTGTGTGGCGTTTCAGAGCCTCAAAACTTTCTTCACTGATCACATGCTCGATCCGACAGGCATCCTCGGAGGCGATCTCCTGAGGAACTCCCAGCCGTACCAACCAGGAAGTCAGAAGCTCATGCCGTTCAAAGATCCGTTCTGCAATGGAACGCCCCTTAGGTAGAAGGCTGATATATCCGCCACTATCTACTGCGATCAGTTCTTCCTCTCGCAAATGTCGCATAGCCACAGAGACACTTGGCTTGGAATATTCCAGTTCATTGGCAATATCAATGGAGCGTACGGCACCGTTCCGCTTTCCCAAGATCAGAATGGTCTCCAGATAATTCTCTGCCGACTCATGTACTTTCATAATACGGATAGCCTCCGATCTCAGCGGATGAAATTGGTGCGAACCTTAGGCTCCTCCGCAGGCTCCGGCACACCGGCCTTACGGCCCGCTTCAATACACTTCAGGAGCCATGCCATGTTCTCTGCAAGGGTACGCATGGTCTGCATGCCTTCTTCATCCCGAAGGACTTCTTCCGCAGTGTTTCCATGCACCTGATTCCAATACTGTGAGGTAACGATCGGCATGGAACAGATGGAAAAATACTTATTGAGACGATCAAAGCCTGCGCTGGCACCTCCGCGGCGGCAGGAAACAATAGCCGCACCGGGCTTCCCCTTCAGTTTAGCTCCGGCGGAATAGAAGAGCCGATCCAAAAATGCGGTACACTGTCCGCTGGGGCCTGCGTAATAAATGGGAGAGCCAACGATCATGCCGTCAAACTCATCTAAACGAGCCGCCAAAGCGTTCACGCCGTCATCAATAACACAGGGATTGCCTCCCTTGCACTTGCCACAGCCCAGACAGCCGGGAATGACCTGAGATCCTATTTGGAGCAGTTCCGTTTCGATATTATGGCGGTGTAAGACTCCTTGGATCTCCGAAAGAGCGGTATAGGTACAGCCCTTTCCGTGAGGGCTTCCATTTAACAGTAAAACCTTCATCCTTTCACTCCTTTTATACGGCGAATATCCTGACCCATAAACTTGATCAGTCGATAATTGCCGGTGATCCGAGATGCGATCTGGGGAGAATATTTCTTCTCCAGAGCATTATCCAGTACATTGGTGGAAATAATGGTTCCGCGATTTTCCATCATACGGGTATTGATGATATGATACAAAGTAGAAATAACAAACTGAGTAGTCATTTCCGTCCCCAGATCATCAACGATCAGGAGATCGCATTCCATATATCGTCTGGACAAGCCTTTGTACTCTTCGGAATTCTGATTGAATTTTTCCGCCTCAAAATCCGAAAACAGAGTAATCGCGGTTTCGTACACCACGCTATATCCTCGGTCTGCAACCTGACGGGCAATGCATGCAGAAAGGAAGGTTTTTCCCAACCCCGGAGCTCCCACAAAGAGGAGATTTTCCGATCCGGGCCCGAAGTTCATAGCATATTTACGGCAGAAATTCAGATTGGATTGCATGATCCTTCTGGGGCTAAAGCCTCCTGCAGTGGGATCCGGCTCATCGGAATAGAAATCCAAACGGAATGTATCAAAGGTCTCCCGTCCGTTTCCCAGAAGATTTGCCAGCTCCTTTTTCTGTTCCTGACGGCACAGCTCTAAAAGACAAGAGCACATATTGGCTCCCATATAACCGCTTCCGCCACAGATCCCGCAGATGGGAGACTCATAGTCCAGCTCTTCGGAATCAAGGATCCATTCCTTTTCTCTCTGCAAGGCCAGATTCTCATCACGGATCGCCATAACTGCTTCCTTGGGATCCTCCCCTTGACGGAGGGTCGTGGCAATTAAATTGGTCATAGTTTGACGGAGTCTTCTGTCGATCTCCTGCAAACGGGGATACCGATCATAGGCAAACTGCCGATGCAGTTCGTTTTCTCGTTCCCGCTCTCTTCGTGCATCCTCCAAACGAGCCCTTGCTCGTTGCAGGATCTGTTCGCTGTATGCCATAGTTTCAGTCCTCCTCTAAGGCACTGGCTATCGCCTGTTGTTCCAGAGGTGTCAAAGGCACAGGATTGGAATGGGTTCGGAAGATCCCATCGTTCCCCTTATTGACAGCCCCGTTTTTCCGTGCAGGGGCGGTATCCCCTGTGGTAATATCCTGGACAGTATGAAGGTTCTTCTCATGCCAGGAGGTTAAAATAGAATTCATGTACGCCCATTTCAGACCACCTGTATTGATGCAGGTCTTTTCGTATGCCAGAGCAATGGCATCATCAGGGAATCCCATTCCGATCCACCTGGTCAAATACTGTTCCTCAGCATTGGTCAGCTTCCGGCCCTCCAACTGCATCATAGCCCGCAGACGGCTGACCCGAGACTGGATCTGATTCTGGGTCTGGATATACAGCAAAGCTGTCTCCATACTGTCGATATTCTCATCTGCCCAGTGATATGCTTCCTTTTCAACAGAACGCATGGATGGGGCTCTCATGCCCTTTTTCCGATTCCGCTCCACACAGAAGGAAAGAAGCAGTGCCGCAACGTCCGTAGGCATCCGAAGTGCATCCAAGAAGCCTAAGAGGATCTTCAGTTCCTCCGTGGAAAGCGTCCGTCCCAAACGGCGCTGTGCCTCTCCCACAAATTTGGTGAAATTTCCATCCTTTGCCTTCATAGCATTGGCAAGCTCTTCCTCAGAATATCTGGGGCGTTCGGGAGGTGCCGCCTTAGGCTGTTCCCCTGTGCTCCAGCATCCCAGAAGTCGAAGCTGTTCCGAAGCGGTACGCATCCGATCCGCGGAAAAATCCAGAGCTGCCATAGCAAGTTCCAGAGGCTCCCCTGCTTTACGATATAGATATAGCTGTACCGCATCGGTACATCTGCACGATAATAAGATCCTGACTTCTTCACTTGTTAGGGTAATGGCATCCATATGTTTCTCCTTCTACTCTATATACCCCTATGTTCATGTATCATAATAAGACTGTCTTTTGAGTATACCATATTTCCATCTCGGGGGCAATAAGGAGAAGCCATAGAATCAGGTAGAATTTACGGGTGGAATTTTGGCTACTGCCTACATCTTGTGCTGTAGGTTCAGGAAAGCACAAAGCCTCCGTTGATCCCCAAAACCTGTCCTGTTACGAAGGTTGCCTCAGCCAGATAAGCCATGGCCTCTGCTACCTCCGAAGGCTTTCCGTTCCGACCGAGAGGACATTCTTCTGCCAAACCGGCTAAGGTGTCCTCGGAAAGACTCCCGACCATATCCGTCAATATCACTCCCGGTGCGACGCAATTGACTCGGATCCCGGATGGTCCCAGCTCTTGTGCCAAAGCCTTTGTCATAGCGATCACAGCGCCCTTGGTAGCGGAATAAGCTACCTCACAGGAGGCACCCACCTGTCCCCACATAGAGGACACATTGATGATAGCCCCTTCCTGACGGGAAAGCATAGCAGGCAGAACTGCATTGACGCAGTGATAGATCCCCTTAACATTGACCGCAAAGAGACGATCCCATTCTTGAGATGAGATCTGAGAGATCAAACCGTAATGGCTCAACCCCGCATTGTTAATTAGGATATCCACCGGGGGAAGCTGTGCCACAGCCAGCTTTACCTGCTCCTCCTGTGCCACATCACAGCAGATGGCGCAGGCTCCCGTACATTGACTCAGTTCCTCCGCTTCCTCTCTGCGGGAACAGTAAAAGAAAGTTACCCGGTATCCCTTTTGGCAAAATAGTTCTACAGCGGCTCTTCCGATGCCTCGGCTTCCACCGGTGATCAATACATGTTTCATGTAGGTTTCCTTTCTCGGCTGTTCCGTAAAGACGGCTCGCCGATCCCCAAGCAAGGGGGGTATCATGATAAAAGCCCCAATCCGCCTACGGAATCCTGTTAATCTGACGGAGTGGGGTTTTATGTTAAATACGAATTATCTTCTTCTGGTCTTACTGCGTTTTTCGTAAAGACCGCAACCGGAGATCTTGCTGTCGGAGTCGGACATGAACTGCTTCAGTTTTTCCTCGAAGGTCAAAGGAGCGGCAGGAGCCTTCGCCTTAGGAGCCTCGGAGACGGCACGGGGTGCATCGGTACGATTGCTTCTACGGGGAGTAAATTCTTCCGCCTTTTTGATAGAAAGGGCCACCTTGCCGTTTTCGTCGATCTTCATGACCTTGACCTTAACACTCTGTCCCTCAGACAGGTGCTGACGAATATCACTGACATAGCAATTTGCTACCTCGGAAATGTGAACCATGCCCGTACGATTTTCCGGCAGGGCTACAAATGCTCCGAAATTGGTAATGGTCTTGATCGTTCCTTCCAATACTGCTCCGATTGTTAACTCCATATGATACTTCTGTTCCTCCATAAATTCTACGGATCATCTGTAGATCCTTGGATCATCGGCTACCGCCATCTATATATACGATCTCTTGATCATATACCCAGTGCAGACGCTCTCTTGCCAACTGCTCCACAGCTTCGTCGGTACCGAGGCTATTGATCCGATATTCATACTCCAGGTTTTCTTGTTCCAGCTCTTGGATCTGCTCATGGAGAAGGTGATTTTCTTGAAGCACCTGTGCTTCGACACCTCTCATTGCCATGATCCCAAGAATCGCAACCAAGGCGAAGGCGATCAAAACATATGCAGTTAAGTGAGACAGCTTCAGTCTATCCACTGTTTTCGCCTCCGTCAATAGTTTGTTGTCCTTTTATTTTACTCGATTTTTCCTGATTTGAAAAGAGGTTTTTGAAAAAATTTTTCATTTTTTCGATAATTTTTTTCAAAATTCCATAAATTGCGGCAAAAGGAAAGGCCACTATCTTCCAAAAGAATGCTACACCTACTCGGAAGTATCCGCTAAGGCTTTTCCTCCACAGAACGACACCTACAGCGGTACTTGGCAAAAAGAAGATCCGATATCGGCAATCTCCCACATATAGGAACAGTAGCCAGTTCCCTGCAAGAAGAAGTCCTCCCGTTAGCAGGTCCGTTGCCCAAGTGAGAAAAGGAACCCTGCTTCTCAGCCCCCACAGCATGTCATAGAGAACCCCCATAAGGATCCCCCACAGGAAAGCCCATAGGAACTGCATTCCCTGTTCATAGATCCCGATCTCCATCAGCGGAACAGCCGTTTAAAGAAGCCTGCGGTTCTCTGCTCCTCTTCATAGGTCAGGCTGTCAATACTTCCATGGACAGAGACCTGTCCTCCGTCCACGGACAATGCCTGTAGTCGAAGATTGGTACCTCTGATGATCAGCAGACCCTTTACGGTCTTAAGGACCACAACGGATTCGTCAAAGCTCTCCACTTCCTTCACACCGGAAATGCTGAGTCTTGCACGATTATCCATCCTTAGCTCATGAGGTAGCAGATCTGTGGTGTTTTGAATCTTTGCCCTGTTCTTATCCGATTCCATTTCCATCCCTCCCAAGGATATATACGCAGGAAGAACAGAAATATACCTGTATTTTTATGATGCTGTCAAACTCGATCGGGATGGTAGAATTCCCGTCCCAGGATCTCAGACAGCTCAACAAGCCCCATGTGGAAGGCGGGATCCTCGGCGGTTTCCAAGTGGGGAGAACGGAGCATGTGTCGATCCGCTGTCTTACGAATGCTGAATATGATCTGCCGTTCCCGTCCTTCGGGATCCGCAGTGGAAAGAACTGTTCCACCGTGAAGCTCTGCAATCAGTCTGACAAGATCGGATCCTACACCGTCAACGGAGCCAAACCCGCCGCTTCCCATACCATTCTCTGCAAAAAGTGTCTGACCCTCCCCGGAACCCACATAAGCTATCCCAAAGCAAACATGGGCACTGTTTTCCCATGCCTTCAGGCAGATCCGTTCCCCTTTAAGAGAATGTTGGATCCCGTAGGAAAGGAGATTGTACAGTGCTCTGGAGATCAAAGTTCGATCCATATCCCCCCGCAGAGTTTTGATGCAAGGTATAACCTCCAGTTCCCAACCGGCTTCCCGAAGCAAAGGAACAGCCTCGTCGGTAAAGTCTCGCAGGAATTCCCAAACATTTACCCTTTCGAAGGACGCACTGTCCTTACCCCGCAACAAAGCTCCACCGTCGGATAGCTGATTGCACAAACGGATCAATCGATAAACCGAACGATTCATGATCTCCAGTTCGGGGATCAATTCCTCGTTTTCTTCTGTCTGCTCTTGGATCGAAGTTCCTGCAGTGCAAAGTTCCTGAAGGATCCGGCGGAGACGGAAAGAGGTCTGCAGCAGAGCCTTCCCTTTTTCCCGTTGATACTCCCCTCGTTGTTCCAGCACAAACAGTTCACCGTCCTCCAGACACCGAACCTTTGCAATATACTGCAGACCAAAAAGGCACAATTCCATCTGCATAGGCCCTTTCCGATCCCAAATATCATATAATGTTTCTCCCCGAATCAGAATGGAATCAATATCCTGCCCTTCACCCACCAAGTAGGTTGCTGCATCATTTAACCATTGGACTGTACCGTCCTTCACATAAAATACAGGCTGTGATACCATCTGTAATGTCTGTATCATTTGGAGATCCACAAAATCACCTCACGAATAGTTTCCCGAAAAGACATAAAAATAATGTCGAACACTATTTTATATTACCCTATTTTCGTAAAAAAGGCAAGTACCCTAAGGCCTTTCCTCGGAATGTTTTTCATAATTTTTCCTGATATTTTAAATTTAGTTCTTGTAATAAGGGCGTAAATCGAGTATAATATATGGGAGTATTTTTAAATTCAGTTAAAAACCTCGGAAATCCTAATTTGAGGAGGTTCCTCCATGAGATCCTGTATCATTCCCGAAGGCTACCGAAATCCCCTCACTGTTTATGAAACCCAGTGCGCCATCGAGTACATCAAACATAATTTCCAGAAAAGCCTCTGTCGTGCACTGAATTTATTGCGTGTTTCGGCTCCCCTGTTTGTTGAGGATTCCTCCGGCTTGAATGATGATCTGAACGGCTATGAGCGGGCTGTATCTTTCGATATTCCCTCTGTGGGAGCAGAAGCACAGGTCGTACATTCCTTGGCAAAATGGAAGCGCTTTGCCTTGGCTCGCTACAGCTTCCCCACCGGCCGAGGTCTGGTCACAGACATGAACGCTATCCGCAGAGACGAGGATGTGGATAATACCCACTCCGTATATGTTGACCAGTGGGACTGGGAAAAGGTTCTTGCCCCCGAAGATCGTTGCGAAGCTTACCTTAAGGATGTGGTACAGCGGATCGTCAATGCCATCTATGTTACAAGCGAGACCCTTAAGATCGAATATCCCCAGATCCAAACAAAGATCCCTCGCGAAGTGCTGTTTATCACCACCCAGGAATTAGAAGACATGTTCCCCGATCTTACGGACTCCCACGATAAAGAGAATGCCTTCCACCGTATGCACAAGGATAAGGCAGTGTTCCTAATGCAGATCGGCGACAAGCTCAGATCCGGTCGTCCCCACGATGGCAGAGCTCCCGACTATGACGATTGGACCCTGAACGGTGATATTCTGTTCTGGAACGAAACCCTGGATCGCTCCTTTGAGATCCCCTCCATGGGCATTCGTGTAGACCCGGAGCGTCTGGCTCTCCAGCTTTCCCTGGCCGGGAAAGAAAATCGCAGAGAGCTTCCCTTCCATAAAGCTCTGCTGAATAACGAACTTCCCCTCACCATCGGTGGCGGTATCGGACAGTCCCGACTGTGTATGCTCTTGATCGGTTGCTGTCATATTGGCGAAGTCCAATCCGGTATCTGGGATAAGGATACCGTAGAAGCCTGCCATAATGCAGGTATTATGTTATTGTAATTTTCTTAAATATATCAGAAAGGAAAGAATACTATGGAACTCATTACCATGCGAGATTTATTCAAAAACACCAAGGAATACGTTGGTAAGTCCATCGAGGTAGGCGGCTGGGTCCGTTCTATCCGTGCTTCCAAGACCTTTGGCTTTATCGTCCTGTCCGACGGTACCTTCTTCACTCCCCTGCAGGTCGTTTACAGCGATCAGCTGGAAAACTTTGCTGAGATCTCCAAGATCAATGTCGGTGCCGCTCTTGTAGTCAAGGGTACTGTTGTTGAGACTCCCGAAGCAAAGCAGCCCTTCGAGATCCAGGCAGAATCCGTTACTGTAGAAGGTCCCTCCACCGGCGACTATCCCATGCAGAAGAAGCGTCATACTGTGGAATTCCTCCGCACCATGACCCATCTCCGTCCCCGTACCAACCTGTTCCAGGCTGTATTCCGTGTCCGTAGCCTTGCCGCTTACGCCATTCACCAAGTCGGATCGTAGCCATGTCGTTCT
>JAZOXB010000163.1:0-17169 GCA_045659585.1 Faecousia sp.
TCGTAGCAACGCCAGCAATCTTCGTTCTCGTCGATGTAGTAACGGAGATCGTCGTCGGTGCGGATGAAGTGGAGGGTCTCACGGGGGCACTTCAGGGTCTTGCGGAGGAAGTCGGTAACAGCACTGACATTCTCCATAACAGCAATGGGATCGTTAAAAACATTTCGGTTGATCCGCTGGAGAACATAGACATGACCGTCGTCGGTTTTAACTTTATATGTATCGTTAATATGTCCGGAACCGAATTCCTTACATTCCACTACATTCCCCTTAATGTGGAACTTAGGGAGAATACAATGGGGACACAGGGATTTTTTCACAGATATATCATCCTCTCGATTTGATAGAGCGTTCACTGCAAGTGCAGACAGAACGACAGTATTATTCTACTTATACCATAAAAGAAGGATAAAAGCAAGGACTATTTTCCGTTTTAGATGATAAATTTAGCATTATTTGAGATTTTGTGTTCTCCAAAGGTCGGCGTAGAGACCGTTGACATCCAAAAGCTCTTGGTGAGAACCTTCTTCTTTGATAATGCCGTCAGCAATGGCAATGATCCGAGATGCACTGCGAATGGTGGAAAGACGGTGGGCGATGATCAAAGTGGTGCGTCCCACTGCCAGAGCATCCAGTGCGGATTGGATTTTTTCTTCCGTAACGCTGTCCAGTGCACTGGTAGCCTCGTCCAGGATTAGAATGGGAGGATTCTTTAGGAAAATACGGGCAATGGAGACTCGTTGCTTCTGACCTCCGGACAGGAGGGTGCCTCGTTCTCCTACATAGGTGTCGAAGCCTTCGGGCATAGCCATGATGTCTTCGTAGATCTCGGCGCGCTTGGCGGCTTCGATGATCTCTTCCATGGTAGCATCGGGCTTGCCGTAGCGGATATTGTTGCCAATGGTATCGGCAAAAAGGAATACATCCTGCTGTACCACACCGATGGCTTGGTGGAGGGATTCCTGGGTGACCTTGCGGATGTCCTTTCCGTCAATGAGGATGGCTCCGGAGCCTACATCGTAGAAGCGGGGGATCAGACGGCAGAGGGTGCTCTTACCGCCACCGGAGGGACCGACAATGGCAATGGTCTCACCGGGTTTAACGTGGAGGGTGACGGAGTCCAGAACATCGGTGTCCTCGTCATAGGCAAAGCCTACATTCTCTACATGGATCTCACCCTTTACATTGTCCAGGATCTGTGCATCCTCGGCATCCTCCAGGGAGGGATCCAGACGCATGAGTTCTACGAAACGACCCAGACCTGCAAAGCCGTTGGCGAACATTTCCGCAAAATTGACCAGCTTACGGACGGGACTTGTAAAGGTGGAAATATACAGGCTAAAGGTCAGCAGATCCACCATGTCCAGTTGTCCCTTCATCATAAGGGCGCCGCCTACGGTAATGACTGCTACGGACAGAAGGGTCATGAAGAACTCCAGAGAGCCCATGAACATACCCATTTCCTTGTGGAATTCCCGCTTGGAGGTCTTGAATTTTTCGTTGGCGGCGTGGAATTTTGCATACTCCACAGCCTCGTTTGCAAAGGCCTTGGCAGTGCGGATGCCGGAAAGAGAGGATTCGATATCGGCATTGATAGCGGCAGTCTTTGCCTTAACATTCTTGGAAACGGCACTCATTTTTCTGCGACGGAGAGTGACCACTACTACCAGAATGGGCAGAATGATGCAGACCACCAGTGCAAGTCTCCACTCAATGGAGAACATAACGATGAGAGCGCCGATAATGGTGAGAATGGAAATGATCAGATCTTCAGGGCCGTGGTGTGCCAGCTCCGTGACTTCAAAAAGGTCACTGGTGAGACGGCTCATAAGCTGACCGGTACGATTGCGGTCGTAGAAGTCATAGCCCAGACTCTGCATATGGCGGAAAAGATCCTGTCGAATGTCTGCTTCTACTCGGATACCGAAGGTATGACCCCAATAGCAGATCACATAATACAGCAGAGCACGGAGAAGGTAAGCAATAGCGAAGACCCCCATGACAGTAAAGAAGGTTTGAAAAGCACCTTCGGGCAGGTAGGTGTTCATGGCATGACGGGATACCAGGGGGAAGGTCAGGTCTACTACAGAGACCAGAAGGGCACAGAACATATCCAAGGCGAAGAGCTTCTTGTGGGGTTTAAAATAGGAAAGGAAGATCCTTACAGGACCGTGATTACGGAAAAACTCTCTCGATTTCATCAGGTGTTCTCCTTTGCAACAATATTTTGGATCCAGACACCACGACGGATCAGGATCAGACCGATAATGCCTTTGCCAATGTCGGCAAACTGACAGATCAGGAAAATGGGGACAATGGGAAGGGCAGTGAAGCTTTGCAGGATCCAACACAAGGGGATCAGGAAGGTCCATACATAGACACTGTCAAAGAGGAATGTGACAAAGGTCTTTCCACCGGAACGCATGGTGAAGTAACAGGCATTCGCCAGAGAGTTGATGGGCATAACGGCGGCGGTGATCAGGAGCATTTTGGTAGCCAAGCTACGGATCGCTTCGGTGGTGTTATACAACTGGGGGATCAGGGGAGAGACGATTGCCATAATACCGCCAATGAGGAAGCAGATGGAAACAGAAAATGTAATGAGCTTGCGATCGGTGTCCTTGGCTTCGTCTAACTTGTTTGCACCTAAGAGCTGACCCACAATAATGCCGATGGCAGTACCCATAGCGAGGAAGGCAACATTAAAGACATTGGATACGGTACTGCAAATATTATGAGCAGGAACCACATCAAAGTGCATGAGAGAATACCGCTGTGCCAGCATAGCCATGCCACCGGCCCACAGGGTTTCGTTGAGGAGCAAGGGCAGGGTCTTGGCAGTGATCTGACCAAAGAGCTTTCCGGGAATATAGAGAGATTTATAGGCACCGACTAAGAAGGTATTTCCTGCCTTCTTTCTGTGGGCGAAGATCACGATGATCCCGGCTTCTACAAAACGGGCAATGACCGTAGCAATGGCGGCACCCTTTGCACCCATGGGGGAGAAGCCCAAGAGACCGAAAATCAAAATGGCATTCCACACCAGATTCACCAGAACGGAGATCACACCGGCAACCATAGGGAGCATGGTCTGACCGCATTCACGCAGGGTACCTGCGTAGCACTGTGCAACTACGTAGGGAAGGAGACCGATCATAACGATATAGAGATACTGACGGGCATAATAGAGGCTGGCTTCAATGTTTTCTACCTCGCCCTCGCCTTTTAGGTACATGCGGATCAGATCTTCTCCGAAGAAGATGAAAATGCCTAAGCCCAAAAGAAGCAGGGTGCCGCAAATCAATAGCTTATACCGGAAGGTGTAGCGAACACCCTTTTCGTCTCCCAGACCGAAAAACTGGGCACCGTAGATCCCGGCTCCGGAAATGGCACCGAAAATAGCCAGAGAAAAAACGAAAATCAGCTGATTGCTAATAGCTACACCGGTCATCTGTACCGTGTCTACCCGTCCCACCATGAGATTGTCCAGCAGACCCACGAATTGGGTAATGCCGTTCTGGATCATAATGGGGAGAGCAACGGAGAGAGCCATTTTGTAAAATGCCTTATCTCCTATGAATTTTTTATAAAAAGGTGTTGGTTTCATATGTACCTCCTTTGTAAAAGCCTAAAAACACATTATAACAAAAAAATAAAGATAAAGCAAGAAAAACGAATGATTTTCCGTAAAAATCCTGTAAAAATACCCTATCTCCGGAAGATGCGTTCTCGAAGATAGGGTATAATTATTAGGTTCTTATTAGTAAAGTCCTAAATTCTTTGCATTGTTCAGCATGGTGGTGCTACAGAGGAACAAGACATCCGCATCGGTAAAATCCACACCTGCTGCACCAAAGTAGGCAGATTTCAGATACCGCAGATCCAAAATGGTGATCTTGGCATAGCTATCTACCAGCAAAGGAGCCAAAGCACTGCCAAAACTGTCTCGGATCATGATCAAATGCTTGGAAGATGTGGCGTTGGGGTTTTCAATGGTGATCATGGACTCCGGACCGTCTAAGAATACGTCGTAGGAATCTACAAATTCCTTGTCGATGTTCTCTTCGGTATACATTTCCATTTTCTCGGTTTTAAGAGAAGTGTTCAGCCGTGTTACGGTTGCTTGATCTATGGCTTCGTTACGGAGATAAATCAGCTGCTCCGGATCCGGGGGAGACTCTGTCAGTGTATAATAAATTCCTTTGAAGCCATTTAAAGTGGTTGCATGGTAGCTACCGCTGTCTGCGGCAGTTACGCCCATGGCTTCACACAGGGCCTCAGCAACAGGAATGATCCGTTCCTGTCTCCAATGACTGTCTGTATAATAGAAATCATCCAGAGACAGCAGGTGGGTGATGTCGATTTTTGTTCCTTGGAGCCCCTCTGCGATTTGGAAGAGTCTGTCATAATCCAAGGAAGGCTGATTGTTTAATTGGGTCAGGAAGTAATTCTTGTCGGGAATGATGGTATAGTAGACGTTGTTCATTTCCGGATAGGAGGCGATGATCTTATTGAACAGCTTGACAGCGTGTTCCGCTTGGTCTTCGTTCAGGGTGGGGGATAGCTGGGTCAGATGATCTCCTACGCTGGCATATCCGCTACTGCTGTCCATGAGGAAAATGTTCTTGTCCAAGACGCGCTTTGCATCCAGGAACCGGGCACGGAGGGGGAACTGATCCAACAGATAGGTTTCTGCGTCGGCAAAGTAGTCTCCCGTGCGAATGGCTTCCCATGTGAGTGTGGGGGCCTGTGTAAGGGTCTTGCGTTCGTCGGGGGAGAAATCCTTGTCCGGCAGCAGAAAGTGTACAAGAGAAAATCCGCAAACAAAGAGGAAGAATACCCCGATGACCGCATATTGTTTGAATTTTTCCATAGGGATACCTCCTTAGAAACGGAAATACATAAAGGGATTCAAACTGCCGTTTAAGAGACAGGCAGTGACGGCAATGAGGATCAGAACAATATACAGGGGTTCTGCAACAGCACTTACAGTCTTGCAACGGGCAGAGACCTTGTTCCACAGGTTCTTGCACAGGGGCGTGCTGCCGATGATGCCCAGAATAAAGACCACGGCATAGTTCCGGAGATAGTAAGTGGTGTCAGCACTCCACAGGGGAGCACCGCCGAAGCAGCCCTTCAGGTCCGAGAAGATCTGGCCCACGCTTTCGGCATTGAAGAGGATCATGCTGACGAGGAACAGGAAAATGGTGTAAATGTGGCGGAGATAATTGGGGAGTTTTTCCAAATACTTTCCCCAAAGCAGTTTTTCTGCTACCATGATAATGGCGAAGAACAGTCCCCACAGAACAAAACTCCATGCGGCACCATGCCACAAGCCTGTGACAGCCCAAACGACGCAGGTATTAAAGAGCCAACGGCCCTTACTGCAACGACTGCCTCCCAAAGGAATGTACACATAGTCTCGGAACCAACTGCCCATAGTCATATGCCAGCGACGCCAGAACTCGGCAATGCTTTTGGAAATAAAGGGATAATCAAAGTTTTCCGGGAAACGGAACCCAAAGATCCTGCCCATGCCAATAGCCATATCGGAATAGCCGGAGAAATCAAAATAGGCCTGAATGCAGAAGGCGACAGCATAGAGCCAATAGAAGCCTACAGAGGCCTGAGATTCCCGGAAGTGGGCGCAGAATTCTGCCATGGTGTTGGCAATCAGGATCTTTTTGCCCAGCCCGATGACAAAACGGCGAATACCTAAGTAGACATCCTCCAAGGTTTCCTTACGGGAATGGAGTTCACGGGAAACATCTGTATAACGGACAATGGGACCGGCAACCAGCTGAGGGAACAGACAGACGAAAGTTGCAAAGGTAGCTAAATTCCTGTCCGCCTTTGCTTTGCCACGGTAGACATCAATGGTATAACTCATGGTCTGGAAGGTGAAGAAACTGATGCCGACAGGGAGTTCGACTCCAAAGAGAGGGATATTGGTCCCTAAGGCGGTATTGATACTGCCTAAGAAAAAGTCGGCATATTTGAAGAAGCCCAGCATTCCCAAGTTTACCACAAGGGAGGAAATCAGGGCGATTTTCGCAGCTTTGGTACCTCTGTGACTTTCGATATACAGACTGTGGAAATAGTCTGACAGAGAGGAAATGATCAGCAGGGATACATAAATGGGTTCCCCGAAGAAATAGAACAGCAGACTGCTAATGAGCAGAAAGCTGTTCCGCCAATTTTTCGGAAGAACAAAATATAGGATCAGAACTGCGGGAAGAAAGATGTATAAAAAACTAACGCTTGAAAAGAGCAAGATTCTCGCCTCCTTGGAATATAGTACAGGGTTGCCGTAACATAGACGCTCTTTATGAGAATAAGTTCCCTTTATTTGCAGTATACCACAAAGAAAAGAAAAAGTATACGACAAACCTCTCTCTCATGGAAATAATTACCGTCTTGCACCCTTTCCTCTCCATTGGAGAGGAAAGAGACTCTGCGGACTTGAAGGACAGAACGATACACTGTGATTTATTTCCTTATATGGGCTTTTGCGGACTGAATTTTATGCAAGGGGATCTATCTTGGGAGGAAAGGTTTTCTTGCGTTTGTAAGCGAAATATGATATACTAAAATATCATATAAATCCCTAAAATCTTCCGAATCGGAGGACATTCTTATGATCAAAAAGATTTTTTTAAGGGTGACGGCTATGGTATTGCTTTTGTCATTGCTTATGACCATTTCCGCAGGAACTGTATCTGCAACGGAGGCTCTTAAGGAAGAGACCAAAGGCACCACCGGTCAAGGGGCTCAAGTGCGAGCTTACTATGACATTTGCAAGAGCATTCCTCATTACGACGATTGCAATTCCTTACAGGGCATGGCTGTGTTAGGGGACTACATATACTCTGCAAAGAAGAATTCCGGTGATAACAAGGGTACTGTCTTCCGTACAGACCGTTTTACCGGTGCCAATGTTCATATGACCATTGACGGAGAGAAAACAGTCACCTATTTGGGTCATGCCAATGATATGTGTGCCGCACAAATCGGCGGAAAGGGCTATCTCTTTGTGACCTCTTTGAAGAAAAGCGTAGAGGCTCTTGCGGTATTCCAAATTTCCGATACCAAGCTGTCCCTTTTGGGAATTTATAATATCTATACCGGCGGTGGCTCCAATTTGACCGTTTCCGGTGTAGATGTCTACAGCGTGGAGGGAAACACCGTGACCCTCTTGTTGGCACAGGGAGACTTGGTATTTATGGGTACCATTGATGTGACCCAGCCTGCGGGGAATGTGTATTGCCCTCTGGGATTTCAGGTAGACAGAAATGATATGCTGGAGGTTGCAAGAGAAGCTTGCGGAAATTCCGAACTGGAAATGACGATTCAGGGCTCCGGATTTTATAATGATACCTACTATATGCCCCTGACTCTCCATCACAATCATTCTACTCAAATCAAGGCAGATAATCATGCCGACTCTACCTCTGTGATCGTGGCTTTTCCCAATGTTGCAGATGCCATTTCCGTTATGGATCGCAGTGTGAAGGCATCTCTGTCCGAAACCATCTATATTCCCGATGGGGGGGAAATGTTCTTTGAGGTTGAAAGTGTAGACTTTATCGATGGAATGATGTACTTCAGCACCAACCGGGTGCGGATCGACCATTCCGTGACTACCGTATCGGTACTGTTGGATCCCGGTGTGGATAACGGCATCTTTAATCGCCGTGCATCCTTTCATCAAGATGGCCTGTATATGCTGGCAGGTGCCAATGCCACAGATCACTATCTCTACGACCCCGGTGCAGAGGATAAGCACATCGAAGGCGGAAAATATTCGCCCGGTATCAATACCTATTTCGGACTTGAGAGCAACGAGGAGGGATTTTACTACATCCGCAGTATGCTCACCAAGGAATATCTCACCGTAGGAAGTGACGGCACCGTTACCAAGAGTGCCAAAAAGGAAAACGATCCTTCCCAGCTGTTCTGCCTGACGCAGATCAACTGGCCCAATGAGCCGGGTCATGTAGCTATTATCTCCTTGCTGAATTATCAATATCTCAATAATGAATCCGGTACGACCAAGGTCATTACCACCACCGGGGGCAAGTCTTACCGCCTGAAAGCGGTAAAGGATACTGCTACGCTGGAAACCTATCTTTTTGACTACAAGCTGTATACTGCTTGCTATCCCGAAGAAACCGCAGGTATGACAGAGGCTCAGGCGAAAGAGCATTTTACCTCTACGGGCAAAGATAAGGGGTATATCGCAAGTATTTTCTTTGATCCTCAATACTATCTGGATAATAACCCTGATGTTGCCGCTCATAGTACCTACGGCACTTACCGGGGAGCCTATACTCACTTCGTGGAATTCGGCTTCTGGGAGGGAAGACAGGGATCCCTTTTCTTCTCGATTAACGAATACCTCCACAGTGGAAACGATAAGCTCAAGGGCGGGAATTATCCCGATAAATTATTCTATATCCGACACTTTAAACAGTACGGTGCAAACGAAAGTCTGACTCGCTCCGATCGCTACGGCTCCGATGAATTCGCCGTTCAGAAAGTGGTGGAGGAATTCGGTTTGACCCCGACAAGCGGTTATAACTTCCTTGTGGACTATATCAGCCGCAATGTTAAGCTGTCCCGTGTCACCACCCAAGCCCAATTGGAAGACCTTCTCTTTGATTGGCAGTATTATTCCGCAAAGTATGCCACAGCCCTTTCCGAAGAGAAGCTGACAAATTTTGCAGGCACTACTTATGCGGAAAAACTCTATACCCACTGGATCCAATACGGCATCGAGGAGGGGAGAACCGCCAGCCCCTATTTTGATCAGGCCTATTATCGGCAGATATACAGCGATGGCGGCACTACCAATGCAGAAGCCTATACCCACTTTGTCACTGTGGGATTTTGGGAAGGACGCAAGGGCTCTTCCTACTATGACGGAGGCGGATATCTTTATGGA
This sequence comes from Faecousia sp., assembly GCA_045659585.1. Lineage (GTDB taxonomy): Bacteria > Bacillota > Clostridia > Oscillospirales > Oscillospiraceae > JAZOXB01. Next base: position 8,945 of record JAZOXB010000163.1, read on the forward strand.
TTAAATCCGGAATGCCAGAGACTCTGTCCTCATAATACTCCTGTGACCGCTACCCAAGAGCCTACCTGCACAACAGACGGATCCCTTACGACCTATTGCTGTGATTGTGCTTCTGTTCTCGGCATTACCGTTCTCCCCAAGACCGGACACAGCACGATTATTGATAAAGCTGTGGAACCTACGGAGAGCAAAACAGGCTTGACACAAGGCTCCCATTGCGAGATCTGCGGTCTTGTCCTTGTGGAGCAACAGCCGATCCCTGCATCGGGAGACAATCGCAGAACCTATTATGACCTGTGCGAAAACATCCCCACTGTAGAGGGATGCTATGCTATGCAGGGCATGGCTCTGCTGGATGACTATATCTACACCGTAAAGATCGCAAGCAACAACACAAAAGCCGTTCTCTTCCGAACCCATCGTCTTACGGGAGAAACGGAGCAAATGACCGTAGACGGCAATGTTACCACCACCGATCTGCACCATGCAAATGATATGTGTGCCGTGACTGTTGACGGGAAGGACTACCTCTTTGTAGTTACCCTCCGAAACGGCGACCGTGGCATGGTTGCCTACGAGATTCGGGGAAAGGAACTCAAGACCTTCGGAACTTACGGTCTGTATACTGCAAACGGTTCAGCTTATACCGCCTCCGGCGTGAATGTTTACAACGTGGACGGTAGTAAGGTAGAACTTCTGATCACAAGCGGAGACACCTCCTATCTTGGTACAGTAGATATGACTGCCCCCGGAGGAAAGCTGACATGCGACTTTGCTTTCCGATTGGATAAACTGTTGGAGGATGCCATGGCGGTCAGCGGTATGACAGATATTTCCATCACCGTTCAAGGCTCCTGTTATGCAGATGGTGTGTTCTATATGCCCATTGGCATGGGACACAGTGCCATTACTGCGGATAATCACGGAGACTCCGACTATGTATTCCTCCTCTATCCCAACATTGACGAAGCCATTAAAAACAAAGTTACCAATGTTCGAGCAAGTATAGAAGATTCTATTTTTATACCGGATTCCGGGGAGAGCTTCTTTGAGCCGGAGACCATAGCGGTGGCAAATGGTGTTATTTATTTCAACACCAACAGAATCTTCTTGGATCGTACGGTCAGCTCCGTGTCCTTCCTTGCAGATTGGGACTCTCAGACGGAGCTGTTGGGAAAACGAGCCGCTTATAGCCAAGACGGACTCTATATCCTGCGAGGGGCGAAATCCACGGAATTCATTATGGTAGACCCCGGTGCCTCGGATACCCATCTGACAACCCAAAAGGTTACTCCCGACGAATCTGCCTACTTCGGCTTTGAGAGCAACGAAAACGGCTACTATTACATCCGTAGCCATCGCTCCGGTCTGTATCTCACAGTCAATGCAGACCATAGTGTTACCCAGAGTAAAAAGAAAACGAACGATCCTTCTCAACTCTGGTGCATCAAACAGGTGGATTGGCCCAATGATCCCGAGCATGTGGCCATTGTGTCTATGCTGAACTATGAGTATCTCAATGTAGACAGCACCACTATGACGGTTATTACTACCGCTTCCGGTAAGACCTTCCGTTTGGATGCTTTCAAAGATAGGGATTATTTGGAGACCTACCTCTTCGATTACAACCTGTACACAGCCTGCAATCCCAAGGAAACTGCCGGTATGACCGCCGAGGAAGCCAAATCCCACTGGCTTACCATAGGACGCAAGAAAGGCTATGTGGCAAGCATCTTCTTTGACCCCGCATACTATCTTTCCAATGAAGCAGATGTAGCGGCTACCTACGGAGCGAATAATTATGAAGGTGCCTATGAGCATTTCGTAACCGTGGGCTTCTGGGAAGGACGGCAAGGCTCCCTGTTCTTTGATTGCAAGGACTATATCAACTATGTGAACTTCAAATACGACAAATCTTATTATCCCAACAAGGTCAACTTCCTCAGCCATTATTACCGTTACGGAGCCAACGAGAGCTTTGCAAGAGACGATGTTACCCGTAGAGGTGCCGAGGAATTCGACCTGAAGAAAATCGCAACGGCATATGGTCGGACAGACATGACAGGCTATGATTTCTTGGTACATTACGTCAGTAGCTGTGTCCGCCTGTCTCGTGTAGAGACGCGCGAAGATCTGGAAAACCTGCTCTTTGATTGGCGGTACTATGCAGCCAAGTATCCGACTCTGACTGAGGCAAAGGTTGCTCTTCTTCCCGGAGAGACATATGCCGAAAAGCTACGATCCCACTGGATCCGATATGGTATCAAGGAAGACAGAACCGCAAGTGCCTTCTTTGATCCCGTGGTTTACCGAGCAGGCTGTCCGGAAGTGGGGACAGAAGCCGGTGAAGCCTATGAGCATTTTGTTGCCATGGGATTTTGGGCAGGGGAGAGAGGCTCCTACCTATATGACGGAGAAACTTACATCATAGGGTCGAATCCTCTCCGACAAGAGGTTTGCGACCATTTGGCAAAGGTTACCGCAACAGAGGAAGCTACCTGTATTTCTGTGGGTGAAATGATGACATACTGCTGTTTCTGTTCTTCTGTTACCAAATCCGAAACCATTCCCGCAGCGGGGCATACAGTCGTTACTGACAAGGCAATTGCTCCTACCTGTACCGCAACGGGTCTCACAGAAGGTGCACATTGCTCGGTCTGTAATGAAGTCCTTACCCCCCGGCAGGTTGTTCCCACAACGGGACACACGGAAGTCATTGATGAAGGGGTTGCTCCTACCTGTACCGCAACCGGTCTGACAGAAGGAAAACACTGCTCTGTATGTAAGACAATCCTGATCCCTCAGGAAGTCATTTCCACAACAGAGCATTCTTACAAAGCCGATATTACAGAAGCAACCTGCACGACACCGGGACTTGTGATTTATACCTGTGTATGCGGCGACAGCTACACAGAGGATCTTGCTATAGTCCCCCATAAAACCACATATATTCCCATGATCCCTCCCACCTGCTCCCAGCCGGGACAAAAGGAACACTACCTGTGTGACCGTTGCGGCATGATTTTTGCTGACGAAGCATGTGAATATCCCCTTCCGGAATGGTATTTGCCTATTGAATCCTTCGGGCATCTGTGCCAACATGTGGTGACAGAACCCACCTGCACAAAGAAAGGATTTACTACCTATATTTGTGCCTGCGGTGAAAGCTACATTTCCGATGAGGTGGATGCCCTCGGTCATAGCTCCATATATGCTCCCAAGGACGGCCAAGCCCATATGGTCACCTGTGAAAACTGCGATTTGGACGAAGAAGCACCTCACAGCTATGAAAACGGTCTGTGTATCTGCGGTCATGCAGAGGTCAAAGAGCCTGTTCTGGAAAGCACTTGGAAGTTAGGCCACAGCCTGAACTTGGCCAGTGATATTTCCGTCAACTACGCTATCCAAAGAAAAACCTTGGAAGGCTATGATTTGGATTCTGTCTATATCTTAGCAGAAATCGACAGCTACAAGGAAGGCAAGTATTCCCTTAAGGAAGTCAAGCTTCTCCCCGTAGTAAACGGAAGCTATTACTACTTCACCCTGTCCGGACTTACCGCCGTTAACATGAATGACGAGATTCGTGCTGTCCTCTACGGTACCAAGGACGGTCAGGTACACTGTTCTCCCATGGATACCTATAGCGTAGCTACTTATGCCTATGCACAGCTTGGCAAAGCTACTGCGGCACAGAAACTGAAAGTCCTCTGTGCAGAGCTTCTCCGCTACGGTGGCAAGGCACAGATCTTTAAGTCCTATCGCTTGGATGCTTTGGTAGATGCCAAAATGACGGAAGAGCAGAAGGCTCTCCTCAGCGATATGGAAGCCGTTACCTTCGGCAACGTGAACCTGACGGAGAATATCCCTGCCACCAACAGCATTACATGGCTGGGTAAGTCCTTGGATCTGGCTTCTAAGGTCAGTGTCAAGTTCATCTTCTCCCTTGGTTCCTACACAGGTAGCACCGAGGATCTGATCATGAAGGTCACCTACAAGGATATTAACGGCAAGGATAAAGAAAAGATCATCACCGATCTTGAGATCTATAATGCAAGTCGTGGCTACTATGCATTTACCTTGGATTCTCTCCTTGCCGCAGAGCTTCGCTCCGTGCTGACAGTACAGATCCTGTCGGGAGACACCGTAGTTTCCGGCACCCTGCAATACGCCTCCGATACCTACGGTAACGGAAAAACCGGCACCCTCGGAGACCTATGCAAAGCCCTCTTTGCCTACTCCGACAGTGCCAAGGCATACTTTTCTTAATCATGAAACTTGATCCGATTGCGGGTGGGATAATGAGTTTCACTCCCACCCCTTCGGCAGAATGAAAGGATGATAAAATGAAAAAACTGATTCCGATCCTGTTGTTGGTTGTCCTTCTGCTGACCCTCATTCCTGTCGCAAGACCGGATGCCAAGGCAGCAGCACAGGATACGTCTGCTTCCGACATCCGTATTATGAGTGCCAATGTTCTTGCAGAATTCCCCAGTTGGTCAGGAGGAACCGCTCCGGAGGCAACAGAGAGTCGTGTTCTCAAGCTGAACAAAATGCTGGAAGAGAACAATCCCATTGCAGTAGGCACGCAGGAAACCAGCCCCGGTTGGTATACAGCCTTCGAACTGCTGGATCAAAACAAGTGGGCTTGGCTTACGGAGCCGGACGCTGCAGGATATTCCTACTACAATTTTGTTCCCTATAAGGGTCTGGCGCTGAACTGTATCCTGTACCGCAAGGATCTGCTGACCCTGTACACCAGCGGTGTCGAAGCCTACGACCAGCGCAGTAACGGTCAATGTATCGTTTGGGGTGTCTTTACGGTGAACAGCACCGGGAAACAGTTTGTTCTTATCAGTACCCACTGGACTCCCGGTTCGGACAAGAGTAACGAACGTCTTGCACAGGCGGAACAGCTGGCAGAAAAGGTCAATGAGCTCCGTCATGTTTACGGAGATACGGTCATCTGCACCGGCGACTTTAACTGTAACGATAATAGCCAGGAATACCGCAAGTTCCTGTACAACTCTAATTCCGTAGACAGCCGCCCCGGTGCGACTACTCGTGGAGATCACCTGAATAAGATCGACCACATTACAGCCACTGCCGACGGTAGCTTCTCTTACCATACAGTTTGTTACGAAGCAAACGGATCCTATGCCATTTCCGACCATCCCTTTATTGCTGCGGATATCAAGCTGAGCACGAATCTCATGTTTGACTTTACAGACAATGCCGATTCCCGTGCACACTACAAGCAGGGAGCATATCGCTTCAACGCTTTTGATTATCACGGAACTTATTGGAGAACCGATACAAATCTGGCTACAGATCTCACTATCAACAAGTCGGCGGGAACCCTATCCTTTAAAGCAACGGCAACAGGAAATCCCTATTTCTTTACGGATACCAAGAGTGGCTCTGATCCAAAAACCGCTTACGGTCTGAATTTTTCTCCCGCTTCTGCGACAGAGGCCGTGGTTCGTTTCCGCATGACAGGCTGCGCCCAAATCGACACAGGAAAAAAGCCTTCAGTTACCTTGACCGCCCTAAGCAGATCTGCGGGGAAGACTGCCTCTGACAAGGCAACCTATACCCTGACTCAAGCAAACAGCGGCTATATTACCCTCCGGATCCCTCTGACAAAGAACGGCGTTTGCAGTTTAGCCTCTGTGGATTCTATTCAGCTTACCTTTGATAATATTAAGAACGGCTCAGTGGATATTGACTATATTTATATTGGTGTATCCACTGCCGAACCGCAAGATCAGGGACTGTTCTTTGACTATTCCAACACCTCTACAGATCAGAGCAGATATGGTAGCACTTCTTATGGTGGCTATCAGTTCGATAAAGCCTCCGGCAGCTATTGGGCGACAAAGGAGACCTCTACCACCAGTAGTTCCGTCTATTCCGACTATTCCATTAGCAATTCCACAGGCACCCTGTCTGTAAAGGTTGCACAGGGTCTGGCTTATAATACCGCTAACGGCAAGTACGGCCCTTGGCTTACAACAACCAAGACCTATGGTACCTATCCCGGTGCTACTGCTTCTTCTCAACATCCTTTAAAGTACAATCCCAAGAATGCGGAATTTGTTCAGGTTGCTTTCAAGCTCCAAGATTGTACTCTGGCAGCGGGCTCCAATCCCCAGGTGGTTGTTGTCTATGACTATGATACGGGAAACGGCACCACTGCCCGTGGTGACTACACTATGATCGGGGATTACACCCTCAGTAACGGTACTTATACCATCGTGACGATTCCTGTTTCCCAGCAATTTCAGACCGCAAGCAAGATCACTACCTTCGGTATGCGCTTCTGGCACATTAAGGGAACTTCCTCCAATGCCAAGGTTGAGATCGACTATATCTATGTAGGACCGGAAAGAGGCCTGCCGACAAAGCATGTCCTGAATCACAAGGTCACCAAGGCCACTTGTACTGCCCAAGGCTATACAACCCATACCTGCAGAACCTGTAGCTACAGCTATGTGGACACCTATACCAAAGCGACAGGCCACAGCTATAGATACCAGATCACCAAGTCTCCCACCACTGCATCTACAGGTGTTCTCACCGGAACCTGTTCCGGTTGTTCCGGCACCACCACAGTGGATATGCCCAAGCTGAATACCACAGATTATACCAAGACCGTTTCCGTTGCGGCTACCTGCACCGCAAACGGCACCGATAAGTATACCTGGAATGTGACGGATTACGGCACCTTTAGCATCAACACCGACAGTAGTCCCTTGGGGCACAATTATACCTATGCCGTAACCACCAAGCCCACAACAAGCACCGCCGGCGTTCTCACGGGATCTTGTTCCCGTTGCTCCGATACAACCACCGTGCCCCTGCCTAAGCTGAATGCCACAGACTACACTAAGACGACTACCAAGGCCGCTACCTGTACCGCAAGCGGTACAGATAAGTATGTGTGGAAAACCACCACTTACGGCACCTTCAGCTTTAACGCTACCACTGCCAAATTAGGGCACAACTACAGCTACGCCGCAACTACGAACCCCACCACCGAGACTACCGGTGTTCTTACAGGAACCTGTTCTCGTTGCTCCGGAACCACCACTATAACTTTCCCCAAGCTGAACGCCACAGATTATACCAAAACCGTAACCAAAGCTGCAACCTGTACCACTACAGGCACAGACACCTACAAGTGGAAGACCACTACCTACGGTCCCTTTAGCTTCACTGCCACCACCGCAAAGCTGGGACATAAATATGATACCGGAACAGTAACTACAGCGCCTACTTTGACTGCAGAGGGTGTCATGACCTTTATCTGTAAGAACGATAGCTCCCATACCTATACCGAGAGTGTAGCGAAGCTTTCTAAGGCACTGTATTTCACCTTCGACAACGGAAACGAAGCAAGAGAACGGTATAACAATTATGTGTACGACTTTGACAATTTTGACCTTGCATCTGCATGGAGAGGCAGAACACAGAGCTATAAAGAAGGTGCCGCCACCATAGATTCTACCACAGGCTCTCTGACCGTAAAGCCCGGGGTAACAGGATTTACCTCTATTTATGCAGACTCTGTGAATTTGGATCTGAACTACGATCCGGAATATGCAGACTATTTCCAGATTCGTTTCAAAGCAAAAGGCTTTACAGGGACAACCTGTAAGGTGGGTATGTATTTCTACTATAGCACCGATAACAGCTATGTGGCAGGATCTTCAGTGGTATTTGATGTAGAAACTGTCCAATCGGGGGAATACATCATTGCCACGGGACAGCTTGCAGACAGAGTGCGGAAGCTGGATGAGGTCAACCGTGTTGTGATCTATCTGTCCGGCTTTGATGTCGCTACAGACCTGACGGGAGAGCTGACACTGGACTATGCCTATGCAGGACCCTATGAAACCCTGCCCACTGCGGCCTATACCGTTACCTTTGCAGACGGAGCAGGAAAGACTCTTGCTACGCAGATCGTCAACAAGGGAGAAAATGCTGTTTATACCGGCACCACTCCTACCAAGGCCTATGATGCAACCAACCACTATACCTTCAAGGCTTGGGATAAGGCGCTGACCAACATTACCGCAGATACTACCATTACCGCAACCTTTACCGCCACTGCCCATAGCTATACCTATGCAACCAAGGATGTTACCAATCACACCGCAACCTGCTCCTGTGGTTACAGTAAAGCCGAAGCCCATAGCTACACCTACAAGGCAACCAAAAATCCC
>JAZOXB010000164.1:0-12233 GCA_045659585.1 Faecousia sp.
AAGCCTACAGAGAGGACAATGCAGAGGATCAGAGAGGCAACAATGATCCAAAATGTGGGCTTCTTGTAGCTGAGGATAGAGGAAATCCGCTTTTTTACACTGCCCTCTCCAAAGGCAAGGGGGCAGGCAGAAAGGCGGAGTTTAGGACTGCTACAGCGGAGAAGGGCTTGGGAGTAGGGCTTCTTGGATTCGGTGCCTAAGAGTTTCATGACCTTCTCGTCACAGGCGAATTCAATGTCTCTGCAAAGGAGAATATAGGCGACCCAGAGAATGGGATTGAACCAGTAGACCGTCAGGAGCAGGAAGGCAAGGGGCTTCCACCAGTGGTCCTTCCGCTTGAGATGGGCTTCTTCATGGGCGATGACATAGGTCAGATCCTCTGCTGCAAGATCCGAGGGCAGATAGATCCTCGGACGGAAGAAGCCCAGAAGGAAGGGCGAGGGAATGTGATCGCAGAGTCGGAGATTCCGTTCCAGGGGTACAGCCTCCCTCAGCTTTCGGAGCAAACGGAGATAGCTGAAGCAGAAATATCCCAGCATTAGGATCATACCGAGGATCCATATGTTAGTGACTATGGCAGTGTAGTCCTGTGCCGGAGGTGCAAGTGTGAGCACAGCAGGGGGCAGAATATCGGGGGACTGGTTGCCTATGGGAGGAAGGGCTATGGGTTGCACCTGCACTGCCCTTGGCGTGTAGGTCAAGAGCTCCGATGTAATAGGCTCCGTATTGGGGATCAGACTCTGCTTGCTCTCGACGGAGAAGGGGAGCAACAGTCGCAGTCCTACTAACCCCCATAGAAGAACGGTGATCCATTTAGGAGCCTTCTTTAGGATCAGCCGCAGGATCATGACACCGACAGCAAAATAGCTTGCGGTAATGCTCATGTTCAGCAGCTTCAGAAAGACAGCAGACATATTTAGCCCTCCTCGTAATCTTCGATCATGCGGCGCAGTGCAGAGACCTCCTCGGGGCTTAGCTGCTTGCGACTGGTGAAGGCAGCTAAGAATGCAGGTAGAGAGCCACGAAATGAGGTTTCAACGAACCGTTCGCTCTGCATGGCATAGTAATCCTCTCTGGATAAAAGTGCTTGTACAGAGCCCTTCTCGGTTCTGAAAATGCCCTTGTCGCACAGTCGCTTTAACACGGTATAGGTAGTGGACTTTTTCCAAGAGAATTCTTCTTCGCAGAGTTTGACAAGCTCTGTAGAGCTTATGGGCTGTTGCTCCCAGATCAGATCGGCAAAACGAGCCTCTACAGCCCCTAATTGCATATCACCCATGAGAAAACCTTCTTTCTGTTATAAGGTGGTCTACAATATGTAGACTAATTATAGTCTACACGATGTAGACCAAAAAGTCAATAGGAAATTGTTCAGCAGACATTATATAGACTGAGAGAAAAGAAAAACCTTGCAATTTTCCGGTTCCTTTGCTATGCTGATAAGAAAGAACCCGCAACACCATATCCACTGTCGGAATAGGCATTGCGGGCTTTTCTTCTGTTGTAGGCTTTGGGATTTTCCGGCTTACGGGTCACGGGCTTCAATGCACCCCAGGAACCACGGTTTGCGGCATTACGCTTTTTTTGCTCTTTTTTGGACAGTTTTTCAAAGGGGATCATTTTAGTCATAGTGGTTTCTCCTTTCGAATCTATGGTGATAATTTGTGCTTGGTAGCAGATGTTAGCAGAAAAGTTTGGAATTGTCAAGAGATATTTTAGGGAGTTCATAAAATGTTAAAGATTTTGGAAAAGAAAGACTTTCCACGGGTCTATGAGATCATGGAGGAAAGCTTTCCGAAAGAGGAACATCGTTCTTACGAGGATCAGTTGGCCCTCATGGACAAGGAAGAATACAAGCTCTACGGAGCCTGTGATCCCAAGGGGGAACTTATGGGCTTTCTTGGAGTGTGGGAATTGCCGGAGATCCTGTTTATCGAGCATTTTGCGATAAAGGGATCTTGCAGAAATCAAGGAATAGGCTCAAAGGCTCTACAATGGCTTCTGCTGAAGTATTCTATTCCTGCGTGTCTTGAGGTGGAGGAACCGCAAAGTTTGATTACAGAGCGGAGAATTGCCTTTTATGAACGACATGGCTTCCGTATGAACAATTTTTTCTACCAACAACCCTCTTTGGGGCAGGGGAGAGAGCCGGTACCCCTGAAAATCATGACTACGGGAGGCCTTCTTACCCAACAAGGCTTTGAGGCCTTGCGAGACCTTCTGTACCGAAGGGTATACGGACTGCAGACCGAGGGCTAACACTTGCCCTCGGTCTTTTCCGATATCATGGCATTACGGGTGACGATGGTTACCGGGGTATCTCCCAACTGCACCGGGATCGATGGGATCAGAGTCAGTTCCTCCTCTGTAAAGTTCCGAGCCATAGCATTGGCAAGGGCTTACGGATGCGGTCAATTGGTAAGGATCTATTTTATTCACCTCTGTTTCATCCTATGTCATTTTTCGGAGAAGGTGTCGGGAGCACTGTCCTTTTTCTACGAAAAATTTATCTGATTCAGCCATTTGCGGAAAACGCATAGACTTTTTTCCTTAACAGAGGTAAAATGATACGGGAAAATCTTTCCTACAACGGAGGTAGAAATATGAAATTTAAGAATGCAATGATCTATACGGAGAATTTCCGTTTTGAAAAGGGCGGTTTTGCCGTGGAGAATGGCAAATTTGTCAATGTCCTTACCGAAGACGAGGATGCTGTAGACCTGCAGGGTGCTTACGTGATCCCCGGCCTCATCGATGTTCATACCCACGGTAATTCCAACCAAGACTTTTCCGACGGAAGCTTCGACGGCCTTGTTAAAATGGCGGAATATTACGGCAAGTGCGGTGTTACTTCCTTTGCTCCCGCTTCCATGACCCTGCCCTATGAGACTCTCAGCAAGGCTTTCGGCACTGCAAGAGCCTTTGTAGATGCCAAGATCCCCGGTGTTGCTGCTCTCCGTGGCATTCAGATGGAAGGCCCCTTCTTCTCCGAGAAGAAAAAGGGCGCCCAGAACGGAGATTATCTCCGTACTCCCGATTTCGAGGCTTTCCAAAAGCTCTATGACGACTGTGGCGGTCTGGTGCGGATCGTTGATATCGCTCCCGAGCTGCCCGGCAGTGTAGAGTTTATCCAAAAGGCTTCTAAGCTGTGTACCGTTTCCATTGCCCACTCCGACGCCGGCTACGAAGAATCCTATGCCGCAGTGGAAGCCGGTGTTACCCACCTGACCCATGTATTTAATGCCATGTCTCCCATCCATCACCGCAAGCCCGGCACCATTGCCGCCGGTGCAGAGAACGAAAAGGTCAGTGCAGAGCTGATCTGTGACGGTCTCCATGTTCACCCTGCGGCTGTTCGTCTGATCTTCCGCCTCTTCGGTGCTGATCGTGTGGTTCTCATTTCCGACAGCCTCCGCTGCTGTGGTATGCCCAACGGCGAATACGAACTGGGTGGACAGGCAGTATTTATGGAAGACGGTCTGGCTCGTCTGGCAGACGGAACCATTGCAGGCTCCGCTATTGACCTGTATGAGATCCTCCGCAGAGCCGTTTCCTTCGGCATTCCCAAGGAAGATGCCATCCGTGCCGCAAGCTACAACCCTGCACGGCAGATCGGTGCTCTGGAGCAGGTTGGCTCCATTGCAGAGGGTAAGTGTGCAGACTTTATCATCTGCGACGCAGACCTGAACCGCAAGGCCGTTTATATCGCAGGACAGCAGGTTTCCTAAAATACTTCATAACATAAGCATAGATCCCGAAAGAACCGTTCATGGCTCTTTCGGGATCCTTTTTTTACTTCAGATGGAGGCAGATAAGACTACATCTGCGGGGATGTCGTGGTCTTCGATGTCCAAATGAGGAAGCATCTGGAAGTCGAAGCACAGGGCGATGGTGGGGTGAGGCTCTGCACACAGGAAACGGTCATAGAAGCCTCCGCCGTAGCCCAGACGGTGACCCATGGGATCAAAGGCCAGACCGGGCAGGAGCACCAGAGCGGTGGGATCCTGTAGGGGGATCTCCTTTACAGGCTCAGGGATCCCTTTGTAGCCCTCTTCGATAGGGTCGCCGGGCTCCAGAGAGAGGAAAACCATTTCTTCGTTGATGATTTTGGGGACTGCAACCTTTTTACCCTCTGCCCATGCTCTTTCGATGAGGTGTTGGGTACGAACCTCCTGATTATAGCTCAGGTAGGCAAAAATGGTCTTTGCCTCCTTATAAAGGGGGTGGGAGCAGAACTGCTCTGTCAGATCCAGAGAGGCTTTACAGATCTGCTCTTCGGTCAAGGCAGCTTTTTTCGTGCGGATCTCCCGTCGGAGGAGGGTCTTATTCATAGGTCCCATCCTCACTGTATTCATCTTCCTCATCAAAGGGAAGGTCTTCTTCCGGTACGGCGTAGGGATCTTCTTCGAAAAGGGAGAAGGTCTCCTCTTCCGCAGGCTCCCACAGAGGGAAGACCTCAACGGGTTCACTCTTCTTGCATTTGTCGGGAAGGAGAACAGGGTTCTTCCGAAGGAGGACACAGAGTGTCACAAAGATCACAAGGCTGACCAAAGAGATCACCAAGCCAAGTTTTAAGCCGGGGGCATCGTATTTCATTTCGATAATGTGATAGCCCTGCGACAGGGGGAAGCTGATCACAGCATCCTTCAGCATCACATCGTCCAGAGAGGGATCGTAGCCTTCGCAAATAGCAACCTCTTCCCCGTCCACATATGCCGTCCAGCCGGGCTCGTAGGGGATGGAGGAGTAGAAGAAGCCGTCCTTTTGGACATCGATGGCACCGCAGAGATAGGTGTCCGTAGCTTCTGCCAGATCCCAGGTCTCATCCCTCAGGGTATTCATGCCCATTTCGTAAATGTCCGGCTTCTGGATGGCAACATCCAAGGTGATACTACCGGTGTGATTGCTCTTGGCTTTGAATACAAATTCGATCTTATCTCCTGCTTCCACATCACCTACATTGACGATGGTGCGAACCTTAGAGGCACGGGAGAACAGTTCCAGACCGTTGCGATAAACCGTGACCTTATCGGAGCCGGGCATGTGGAGGTATGCCAGAAGGAGACCGCCTTCTTCGATATCGTAGGTAATGGAGAAATTGGCAGTGGATTTGGAGCTGGGCTTATCAAAGCGGAAGAAGGTACGGTTGGTGCCTTCCTCCAGAGTGCATTCCTCATCTGCTTCCAGACCATCGGCTACCAAATGATGGTACAGCCGCTCGTTGATGCCGGTGGCGAGAATGAACATTTCTTCCTGATCCAGCAGAGCATTCTTCTGTGCGGCACGAGACTGGAAGGTTGCCAAGCTGCTGTCGGTCATAAAGCCAAGACCTAAATAGCTTTGGTTTTCCAGAAGCTTGACGTTTCCGGAGGAAGCTACATAGGTATTGAGGGAACTGAGGTGGTCGCCGTCACGATCGATGAGGTATTTCAGACCTGCGAAGGTGTTACCGAAGGGGGAACCTTCGTAATAGGCGTAGCGGTTACTCTCCGGCCAGGAGGCAAAGCCCAAGGCGCGAGAGAAACGGTTAAAGTTAACATTGGCAGAGGAATTAAAGACGCAGAGACCGTAGTAATTGTTCAGAGCACCGTCATTCAGGGTTTGGGTATTGGTGACCTCGGTACGATAGTAAACATCGTCGTCCAGTTCGTCGGCATATTCCAAGAGAGCCTGAACATAGGTGTTATCCTTGGGGTAGTTGTTGTGGGAGCTGGTTCCTACCTTGGAAATGCCCAAGGAATAGGACAGCACCATTTCACAGAGAATGATGAAGCACAGGAAGATCCGTGCGTAATTCACCGCAATCGGTTTCAGAGCACCCTTCTGTCCATGGAAGACGAAGAATGCGATCATACAGGCCAGTACCACTACGGAGCTGATCCAAACCTGAGTGGGGATGGTCTCCTCCATGAAGCAGGCACTGACGATGAGCCCTGCGGCAAGGGGAACGATAATAGCAAGCTTCCACAGCTTAAAGTTTTCCATTTGGTCGAAGGCACGGTATGCCATACAGGTGATGACAAAGGGAACCAGGAAGCTGTAACGATAGGGAAGCATGTTGGGGAAATGGAAGCCGTGCCACATATAGTCCAGAATGCGGAAAATGAAGCTCAGCATCAGGAACAGCAGAAGGAAGAAGGACACCAGCTTTTCCCGTACCTTAATCTTACCGTTGCAGAAGAAGAACAGGGACAGGATCACGGCACTGAAGCCACAGAATACATTGGGCAGGCCTTCCATGCTTGCAGGCTCATAGGCAGGGAGGAAACGGGAAGCAACCTGTTGCAGAGCGGGAAGAAGATTGGGGAGGACTTCGGATCTCACGGTCTCCCAAACACCGGTAATTTCGGTCATGCCGGTGGTTCGCTTGGGAAGGTTCATGGCAAGGAGCTTGACTTCCTTACCTGTTGCGGAGTAGGTATACTGCATAGCGGTGAGAGTGGGGATCAGGAGAACTGCCGCCAGACCTGCACCTAAGAGGGTACACACACCAATGCGGAAGAAGCGACGGAAGAAGTTTCCTATGCCGTTCCAACAAACGATACAGTAGCCGAAGAAGGCCAACAGAATGAAAATACAGCAGAAGAAGGCAACATAGTAATTTGACCACAGACACAGGGCCAGAGACAGGATATACAGACGGAATTTGCCGTCGCGGAGGAGTACGACCATAGCCGCTACCAACAGGGGAAGGACGGCGAAGGCATCCAGCCACATGATGTTCCAGTAATAGCCTGCGGTCCAGGAGCACAGAGCAAACATCAGGGAGAAAAATGCCATGGAGATATCTGACTTCTTATAGACGGTTCGCAGGAAGAAGCAGAAGAAATATCCTGCAAAGGAGATCTTCAGAATGGTGGTCAGGGTGAAGAATTCCCGCATATAGTCCAGAGGAACCAGCACGGACAGGAGGTTCAAGGGACTTGCCACATAGTAGGCATAGAGGGAAAGATAGTTGGAGCCCATGCCAACATTACGGATATACTCTAAGGAGCCACCGGTGAGAAGCTTCTCGCGGAGGGTCAGCAGGAAAGGGTAATACTGGTGCCAGCCGTCAGAGGCCAGGATCTGCCGATCACCGAAGGGAAATACCTTGGCGACGATATAGCAGATCAGAACGATACAGAAGGGCATGAAGAAAGACAGAAGCTGGGGAAGCCGTTCATCTATCTTCTTCTGCAAAGGGGAAGGTTCATGATTCATTGGAATTCTCCTTTTCGGTAGGGATCAGGTTGGGAAACAGGGTTTCCTTCTTACACAGGATGAGGATCAGGAAAACGGTCAGGGCACCGAGAGAGAGTCCGAGACCCAAACCAAGACCCGGTGTGCGGTAGGTCATGGAGATGTCATGGTCACCTGCACTTAAGGGGAAGGCGATCAGGGCATCTGTCAGCTTTACATCTGTATTTTGGGGATCGTAGCCTGTGGCAACGGGGATCTCGATCCCGTCTACCTTGACAGTCCAGCCCGGTTCATAGGGGATGGAGGTATAGAACAGACCGTCTTTCAGGGCGGTTACGGTTCCCTCTAAGGTGGTGTCGTCTGCGTAGGTGATGTTCCAGGTTTCATCGGATAGGGTGGCAAGACCCTGTTGCAGTACATCGTCATTCTGCAGGGTCATGAAAATGCTGATACCTGCGGATTTATAGGCGTCTGAGGTGTAAACCAGTTCGATGACATCGCCGGGGACCACTCTGCCCAGAGAGTAGATGCCACGGGAATGGACAGTGCATTCAAAGAGCTGTTGCCCGTTCAGGCTGACAACGACATTTTTACCGCCGGGCATACGGGTGGAGACGGACAGGAGACCGACTTCTTCCATGGTATAACGGAGGGTGAAGGTACCACGGCTTTGCTCATCGGGGACGGTGTACAGGTATTGACCCGGCAGCTCCGCCTTTTCAATGGTACAGCCCTCGGAGGCTTCTAACTCGGGATCGTTGATATAACGATACAGATCCTCCTCAGAGCCTGTGGCAAGGCGGAAAAGCTGATTCTGTTCGTCATAGGGGTTCTTGTTGCTTGCAACAGAAGCAAAGGAAGCAAGCTCGCTGTTTGTCATAAAGCCCATGCCGATATAAGAGGGAACGGAGCGGATCTCATAGCCGTCCAGCCGTCCTGCAAGGGGCAGGGTCTCATCCATGATGCCATCCTCTTTTGCAAGGATGTATTTGACACCGCAAAGAGTGTTGGTGAAGGGGGTGCTTTCCCAATAGCCACTGCTGTTGCTTTCCGGCCAGGCACGGATCCCCAGCGCACTGGCGAAATGCCCAAGGCTGACCAAAGCGGAAGAAGAGAATACATCGATACCGTTATAGTGATGAGCGGCACCGTCGTTGGAAATGCCCTCATGAGAGAACTCGGCGCGATAGAACAGCTCCGAATCCGATGCGGTGGCGGTTTCATAAAGGGTTTGTCCCGTGACCACATGTCCCACAGTGGATTTTAGGTCAGTGCCTCCATCTACGCCGGTGTAGATGGAGAAGAAGCCTTCTCCCAGGAACAGCAAGGCCAGTGCCACTGCTACCAAACGTTTCCGCAGGGAGGGGAAGAGTCGGGGAAGAGAGACTCCGGAACCTAAGAGGAGGATCACGCACATAGCGGTAAAGACACACAGGTTGACGACCAGTGTGTAGTAACCGAAGGACACCTCGTTCTTGTACAGTAGGGCACACAGGATCATGGTGAAGCCACAACCAAGAGACAGGAGGAGCCGTTTCAGGCTGAGCACATGGAGCATGCCATAGCCACGGAAGGCCATAGTAACCAGAGTGAAGCTAAAGAGGAAGGAAAAACGATTGGGGATCATATTGGGGAAGTGGAATCCGTGCCAAATATAATCCGGCAGCTTAAAAATACAGCTGAAAATAAAGAACAGCAGGAGTCCCCCGTGGAAAATACGATCTCTCCGGGAAAAGGCTCTGTTCCACAGGAAGGTGAAACCCAGAATCAGGACAGAGTAACCGCAGAACAGATTGGGTAGCCCCTCCATAAAGGTGGGATCGGAAAGGGTCAAGGTACGGCTAAAGACTTGTGCCAACGCTTTCACCATTGCGGACAAGGAGAAGCCGTAGAAGCTTTCGGGTAGCCGCAGAGCGTACCAATCAAACTCAGCTACCTTGGCAGAATTGGTGTTCTGCATGCCTAAGAGAGTGGGAAGGATCAAAACCGATGCCATAGCAAAGGCCAACAGGGTACACAGTCCAAAGCGGAGGAAACTGCGGAGGAAGTTTTTCCATCCTGTGGGGTTGCAGATCCTGTAGCCTACATAGCACAGAAGGACAAAGACACAGACACAGAAGGACAGATAGTAATTACACCAGAAAGACAGTGCCAGTGCCAAAACATACAGACGGAAACGGCTCTCTCGAAGCATGGCGAGGGTACCGGTGATCAGCAGAGGCAGGAGGGCAAAGACATCCAGCCAGATAATGTTCCAGTAATAGCCGGCTGCCCAGGCACACAGTGCATACAAAAGGGCGAAGAAGGGGATCAGCTTGTCCCGAGAGTTATAGGCGTAGGTCAGAAATTTTGCAAAGAACAGACCTGCAAGACCCAGCTTAAGGACAGTGAGCAGGAGCATAAAGTGGCACAGATAGGCTTCGGGAACCAGCACAACAAGAAGATACAGCGGGCTGGAAAGATAGTAAGACAGCATGGGCAGGAAATTGATACCCATACCGACGCTCCATGTATGCTCCAAGGAACCGCCCTGCAGAAGAATGTCTCGGTAAAGAGACAGGAAGGGGTGATACTGAGCGTGGGCATCGGAACGAAGCAAGCTGTATTCTCCGAAGGGAGCCACCTCAGCCAATGCAAAGGCAAGGGTGCTCAGGAGAAAGGGGAGCAGGAAGGAAAGGAAATATATACCCTTCGATTTTTTCTTATTTAAAAGATCCATGGGGAAGTCCTCCGATGATTTGGAACTTTGATCCTGAGGTAAAAAACTTATACACTACCATTATATCTCATTTTGGAGAGAAAAGAAAGTCTTTTTCTAAAATTTTACCGGATCGATCGAAGAAAATCGGGAAAAGAAATTACCATGGAGGGGCTACTTGATTTTATACGGGAAAGCTGTATAATATCAGGGAGAGAATTTTACAAAAATCCCCAAAAAGGAGAGAACTATGGAAGACAAGGAACAGCGGATCATAGAGATCCGAGACTTGCAGGCAAAGGAACTGGATATCTATGCCCGTATGACAGAGGGACAGCTTCTGAATCGGGAGCATCCCGAAGAGGGGATCTTCATTGCAGAGAGTCCCAAGGTGATCGAGCGTGCTTTGGCAGGAGGCTATGAGCCTATTTCCTTCCTCATGGAAAAGAAGCATATTATGGGGGAAGGGGCGGCTATTTTGGCACAGTGTCCCGAGGTTCCCGTGTATACGGCGGAATTTGAGGTTCTGACGGAGTTAACGGGCTTTCAGCTTACACGGGGGATGCTCTGTGCCATGAGACGGCGTCCTCTGCCTACGGTGGAGGAGCTGTGTAAAGGTGCAAGACGGATCGCAGTTCTGGAGGGAGTTATGAATCCAACCAATGTGGGTGCTATCTTCCGCTCTGCGGCGGCTTTCAACATAGATGGGGTGATCCTGAGCCCTAACTGCTCCAATCCTCTGTATCGTCGGGCGATCCGCGTCAGTATGGGTACGGTATTCCAGATCCCATGGACATACGATCCCTTGTGGCCTCAAGGGACGACCCTGAAGGAGCTGGGATTTAAGACTGTGGCCATGGCTCTGCGACAGGATTCTGTTTCTCTGTCCGATCCCCGATTGCAGGCAGAAGAACGGCTGGCCATTATTATGGGGACCGAGGGAGACGGCCTTGCAGACTTGACGATCGGAGACAGTGACTATACGGTGATGATCCCTATGGCTCACGGGGTGGATTCCCTCAATGTTGCCGCCGCCGCGGCAGTGGCCTTCTGGGAGCTGGCAGGAAAATAATCGATTGACAAATTACAAATATTCTGATATTATAGTATAGTACAGACAGAGAACTCCTCTGTAGGAAAAAAGAAAAGAGGTAAAGAAAATGATTGGTAGCGGATTACGGAAATTCGCCAACGAGAACGGCTTGAAGGCCGATCATGGAGTAGCCTACGGCTTCCTCCGTGGCTATGCCACCACCTTCTCCGACGGCAGCGGCATTAAGACTATGTATATTGCAACTCGATTTGCAGATGCACCGACCCGATATGCCTTTATGGAAAAGATTCAGTCCATGGGAATGGAGAAAACCTATATGTTGCAGGTTTTGGACATTCAAGAGAAGCTGATCACCGTAGTATTTACGGATACCATCGGTACTATGAAGCGTCTGGGGGCCTTTGTAGATGCATTCTATCCCATTCTGGAAGAATACGGCGCAAGTCGCAGTGATATCTGCCCCGAATGTGGCATGATGCTCTCTGACGGACGGTGGAAGCTGGTCAACGGCATAGCCATTTATATCCACGAGGGCTGTGGAGAGCGGATCCGTGAGACCATTGATGTCGGCAATCAGGAAAGACTGTCTAAGGGAAATTATTTCACCGGCGCCGTAGGTGCTTTGCTGGGTTCTGTATTGGGCTCCGTGGTATGGGCCGTCCTTGCGGTTGTGGGCTATATTTTCTCCATCGTCGGCTTTGTCATCGGCTTCCTTGCGGAAAAGGGCTATAGCCTCCTGGGTGGCAAAAAGGGCTGGGGCAAGGTGGTCATTCTGATCATTGCCGTCCTGCTGGGTGTTGTCCTTGGCAACTTTATTTCTGTGGTATATGTGCTGTTTACGGGATATGATTTCGCCTCTTTGGGTGAGTGCATCAGTGCTACCTTTGAGCTGTGTGTCTATGAACCCGAGGTTCGCACCGCAATGATTTCGGATTGCCTCATGGGCTTCGTCTTTGCGGTTTTGGGCGTTATCGTTCTCCTGAGAAAGACCAGCAAAGAAGTGGCCGGTGCAAAGTATATCGATCTGGAGTAAAGGAAAACGATATCCACCGACCTGTTATAAACCGATTCTATAGAAGGATCCTACATATAAAGCTGTTTCGCCGCTCCCCACCGGGAGCGATGAAACAGCTTTTTTATATCCCACAGGATATGATCAAATCACAGTTTATCGAGCTGTTTACCAAATCAGAATCAGCCCTTGCCTCTCCAATGGGAGAGGTGCCCCGAATGGGGCGGAGAGGGCAGTAGGGATTACCCCTAAAGTACCGAGTTCGTAGGATGATGGGCAGAAAACAG
>JAZOXB010000165.1:0-12326 GCA_045659585.1 Faecousia sp.
TGTGGTCGCCCGCCTGTTTTGACGAGAAAGCGGTGATTTTCAACGGTAGAATGTTCAAATTTCGAGTTCCTGCACCGGGAGACCACAGGTCTCCCCTACAAACAGATGAGGTAGGTTGTGCAAGAAACAAACCGATAAACGGGAATTTGGAGATTATATGATAGGGTGGATTGGATGTAAAAGATCCCCTCTGCCGGGAGGGCAGAGGGGACGGGATTTGTTGGATATTTTACTTTGCCTTCTTGATGAGCTCCTGCAGGGCTTCGATAGCACCATGGATGGAGATCTTATCAGAGTAGGACTTGTCACGGAAGGAAACTTCCAGAACTTCTGCCTTCAGGTTACGGGGGCTGACGACCACACGGATGGGAACACCCAGCAGGTCTGCATCGGAGAACATGAAGCCTGCGCTGACCTTACGATCGTCGTAGATGACTTCTACACCGGCTTTTTGCAGGTCTTCGTAGAGCTTGTCTGCATAGGCACGGACCTCGGGGTCGTCTGCACGCATGGCGCACAGGTGGATCTGCCAGGGAGCAATGGCCATGGGCCAGATGGGGCCGTATTCGTCATGGTGGGTTTCACAGACGGAAGCGGCAAGTCTGCCAACACCGATGCCGTAGCAGCCCATAATGGGATGCTCTTCCTTACCCTCGGCATTGAGGTAGGTCATGTTCATGCTCTTGGTATACTTAGTGCCCAGCTGGAAGATGTTACCGACTTCGATGCCACGGGAAACGGTAATAGCAGGCTTACCGCAATGGGGGCAGATGCCGCCTTCCATGATCTTAGCAAAGTCATGGTAGGGGAGGTCGCCCAGATCACGAGCCATGTCCAGACCGGTGTAGTGGTGGTCGGCTTCGTTGCCGCCGCATACCAGATTGTTCAGACCCTTCAGGCTGGAATCATAGAGAACGGTGACTTTGTCGGTTAGACCCTTGGGGCCGATGAAGCCGGCACACAGACCGCTTTCTTCGGTAATAACAGCGGGGTGGATGTTGTAGCCCAAGAAGTTGGTCAGCTTGGTTTCGTTAGCATCCAGATCGCCACGGATGAAGAGAACGATATAATGATCGTCGGAGTTCCGCTGATAGACAACAGCCTTACAGGTCTTATCTGCGGTAACCTTCAGGAAGTCGCAGAGGTCTTCGATGCTGGAAACACCGGGGGTGGGAACCAGAGTCATTTCTGCGGAAACCTCGTCGGTGGTGTTATAAATGATGCTCTCGGCGGCTTCCATATTGGCACGGTAATCACATTCGCTGCAGATTGCGATGGAGTCCTCACCAATGGGGGTCAGGAGCATGAACTCGTGGGAGATGCTGCCACCCATCATACCGGAGTCAGAAGCAACGGAAACGACCTCGGGGATGCCTGCACGGGCGTAGATCCGCTCGTAAGCCTTATGGCAACGGTCGTAGTATGCTTCCAGATCTTCCTGAGAGGTGTGGAAGGAATAGGCATCCTTCATGGTAAATTCACGGACACGGATCAGACCGGCTCTGGGACGGGCTTCGTCACGGAACTTGGTCTGGATCTGGTAGATCATGAAGGGGTACTTGGTGTAGCTCTTTGCGCTGTCACGGACAAGGTGAACAGCGGCTTCTTCGTGGGTCATACCCAGAACCATGGGGGAACCGCTGCGATCGGGGAAACGAGCCATTTCCTTACCGATGCTCTCATATCTGCCGGACTCCTGCCAAATGGTGGCGGGCATAACAACGGGGAACATGACTTCCTGTCCTTCGATGGCATCCATTTCCTCACGGATGATCTGCTCGATCTTCCGGGTAACACGCTTCAGAGGCATGTAGGAAGAGAAAATGCCGTTGGAAAGGGCCTTCATGTAACCGCCGCGAACCATAAGGGCGTGGCTGTCAACAACACAATCCGAGGGGCGTTCCTTAAAGCGTTCGCCTGCTAATTTATCTAACTTCATAATTTACTCCTATCCTTAATAAAAAATTTATTTTATTTACTGTAAGCCTTGAGGATCTCACCGATATACATATCGTGGAGATCTCTCTTGGGGTAGCAATCGTCTAAGATGGTGGGATCCAAGAAGCCTTCCTCTACCAATGGAGCCCGATAGAGCTTACGACACACCAGAACCAGTTCCGCTTCCGCAAAATAGGTACAGCCATCCTCGAATACAGGGGTGAGACCGACTGCGGCGACCTTATCTTCGTCCCGTCCGGAGTGGGAGCCTAAATAGCCCAAAGCCTGCCGATATTCGGGGGAGAAGAAGCACAGGGTATAGAGTTCTTCACGATCCACGAATTCCTTGGTATACCGTTGGGGACGAATGAAAATGACACTGGTGGGAAGTCCGCCACCGTGACCCCACAGGGAGCCTAAATGTCCCCAGCTTGCGGTCATGGTGTTATAGCCCCGATCTTCTGTTCCGGCGGTGATCAGCATCCAATCCTTGGCAATTCGGTAAATAGGATCGGTAGATAGTTGGAAAACGGGAATTTCCTTCATACAAACACCTTCTTTCACATCCTACATTATACACTTTTTTCAGGAAAATGGAAGAGGTTACATGAGAAAATATTTCAAAAATTTTCAAAAAAGTATATGGAAATTTCTTTATGGATGTGGTATAATCCCATTTATCCGAAAAAGAAAGGGTGATACCCCTGTGTCGAGTCCAAAAAGTAAGTGGAAGAAAATAACCCAGCCCCTGTGTTTCTTATTGGTTATAGGGCTGATCTTTGGGTTTATCGGTAGCAAAATGGGCATGGTCAATATGCTCAGCACCATGATGAATACGGCATATCAGCTGCTGCTGGATACGGTATTCTATATTATGGCTGTTGCGGTTATTGCCGGTGCACTGTCTGCACTCCTGTCTGAGTTCGGGGTGGTATCCCTGATCAACAAGATCCTGTCTCCTTTCATGAGACCCCTTTACGGTCTGCCCGGCGCGGCTTCTCTGGGGATCATGACGACCTACTTATCCGATAATCCTGCGATTCTTGCACTTGCTCACGATGAGGGCTTCCGCAAGTATTTTAAGAAATACCAGCTTCCTGCGCTGACCAATATCGGTACGGCCTTTGGTATGGGTGTGATCGTTACAACATCTATGCTGGGCATCCGTTCCCCCTCCGGAGAAAGCTTCCTTATGGCAGCTCTCATCGGCAATGTGGGTGCTGTCATCGGCAGTATCGTCAGTTCCCGTCTCATGCTGTGGAAAACCGCCAAGGTCTTCGGTAAAGAAGATCCCTGCGATCCTCCTGAGGTCACGGAGAAGAAGGACAGTGCCAAGGACACGGAAACCGGCGTTGGTATGCGTGTGATCAATGCTCTCATGGATGGGGGCAAGAGCGGCGTTACCTTGGGTCTGGATATTATTCCCGGTGTGCTGATCATCTGCACATTGGTTTTGATGCTGACCAACGGGGCTTCTGCTGACGGCACCTATACAGGAGCCGCTTATGAGGGAATCAAGCTTCTGCCTTGGATTGGGGAAAAGCTTTCCTTTATCTTAAAGCCTCTCTTTGGTTTCAGCAGTGCGGAAGGTATTGCTGTTCCCATTACTGCTCTTGGCTCTGCAGGTGCGGCCATCGGTCTGGTACCCCGTCTGGTAGCTTCCGGCAGTGCTTATGCCCGTGACGTGGCGGTGTTTACTGCCATGTGTATGTGCTGGAGCGGATATCTCAGCACCCATGTGGCTATGATGGATAACCTGAAATGCAGCAAGCTCACGGGCCATGCCATCCTGTCCCATACCATTGGCGGTCTGTGCGCCGGCGTGGCTGCAAACTGGCTGTTTCGGCTGTTTACCTTGCTGTAATTTTTCATAAGTTCTGCTAAGACGATTTGTACTCTTAGCAGAGCTTTTTTTTATGTTATGATTGCGAGACTTTGACTTGGATGGTGAAAAGTGGTTGTCTGTTATTGACAAAGAACAGTAATGGTCATATAATCAATTTAGGCTTTTTCACATATTATTTTTCTAAGGAGGATGTAACATGAAACGATTGATGGCAATCATTCTTTCTGTGATGATGCTGGTAGGGATCATGCCGGGATTTGTTGTGCCGGGATCTGCCGCTGAGGAGGCTGTGTATGTACGAACAGCCTTGAAGGATCTGAAATACGGTGATAAATTCATCATCGTACAGGAGGATTACTCTGTGGCAGTAACAGCACCCGAGGAATATGGATCTTACTGCTATGTTGAGGAAGTGGACATTATCGACGGCAGGATTATAAATCCCAGCGAAGAGGCTGTTTGGGAACTTGATATGATTTCCAACGATGGCAATTCTGTGGTAGGCTCTTTTTTGCAAAATGGCGGAGCCCTTTCCCGTTATACATCCTATGTATGGCCCGATGAATATTATTCAGGTCCCATGGATTTGCCCCTTAACCCCAACTACGACTATTTTAATATGGTCGGACCCTACAACACATGGCGTCTGTCTCTAAATGGCACAGATAAGTATGAGTGCCTCATTTGGAATGTGGAAATCAACTCTCTTGTCAGTTTGTTTGATTCAAATCTTGATGAATATGAATGGGAAGGACTGGATCCCTGCTATACTGTTGGCGTTGGTGTCTATAATGTAGGTTGGTGTCGCTCGGACTTTGTCATCTATGTGCTGGAAGGGGCGGAGTATGAGGCGAATGTTTTTGTCCCTGTTTCTATCTGGGAGCTGCGGGACGGAGATGAAATCGTTATTGTACAAGAGGGACAGAAGTTTGCCCTTACGGAACCTGTGTATTCGGGAAGTTATATCTATCCCATAAGCGTAGAGATCGATGATGGTAAGCTTATAAATCCCTCTAGAAAGATAATTTGGGAATTTGACCTGCTCTCGAAAGGCTCATCTTATATAGAAGGTGCTTTCTATCGGGATGGCAAGGCCCTTTCTAAAAAGAGTGATTCTAATTGGACGCCGGGTCCCGATTTTGATCCTAATGTGGATTCGCCACCGGATCCCACCTATGATTATTTTAACATGAATGGGGATTATCCTGCCTGGAAATTGGAGATGAGCAGAAAAGCTATTCGTGCCTGTACCATCAGCAATGTGCATCTGGGAAACGAAATCTGTGTGCTTGATCTAAATTATAATTATGATGATCCGACGATGGACAACCCTGAAGAATATGTTATGGCTTGCGGTCCCTTTGAGTGCGATCTATGGGAATGGGATTTAGATTTGGTGATCTATGCTAAGAGGGATCTCGCTGCTGAGGCAGAACGGGTCATGAAACATACGCTGAATCTGGAAAGCGATATTTCTCTCAGATTGTGGGTAGACAAGCTGATGATCGAAAAAAATCATATTGATCCGGAGCTTATGTCCATAGAGTACACCATATTCGATTGGGTGGCAGGAACAGCCACGGAGCGTAGCGGTAAAGTTGCAGATTATGAGGAATGTGGGGACTACTATGTCTTTACCATTGACGGGTTGACAGCGGTAGATATGAATGCCAAAATCAAATCTACCCTTTTAGGTACCACCTATGATGATGCAGTTGTAGAGCTGTGTACGGATGTATACAGCATTGTTACCTATGCATTTTCTCAGATGGATAAGGCCCAAAGTACTCAGAAACTGAAGACAGTCTGCGCAGATCTTGTCCGTTACGGTGCAAAGGCCCAGATCTATAAGGGCTACCATGAGGACGAATTGGCAGATGCTAACATGTGGTATAAATATAGGAATTTCCTGTCTGAAATCGATGCCGTAACATTCGGCAACACGGATGTGGTTCTGAACGACCTTGGGGATGCTCCCATTACTTGGGTAGGTAAGTCTCTGAATCTGGGATCCAAGGTAGCACTGAAGTTCGTCTTTGATCCTACAGAATATGCAGGGGATGTTTCCGCACTGACTCTGAAAGTAAGCTACAGAGACATTAAGAACGTGGAAAAAACAGTTGTTGTAGAAGCTCCCGAACTCTATAATGAGGAAAATGGATTCTATACCTTTACTGTGGACAGTCTCTTGGCAACGGAACTGAGAACGGTTGTGTCTGTGCAGATCTTTGCGGGAGATACCGCCGTATCCTCCACATTGCAGTACAGTGCCGATACTTACGGCAACGATAGGGAAGGTGCTCTGCTGGATCTGTGCAAGGCTCTGTTTGCCTACTCCGACAGCGCAAAAGCCTACTTTATGAGTTGAAAGTGGAAAGTTTAAAAAATTAAAAGCATAACCTAAAATAAGTCCCCATGAGGAAAAACTTCCTCATGGGGATTTGTTTATTGAAATCCGGTATTAGAGCTTCTTGCGGATGATCTTGCCGCTGGTGGTTTTGGGGAGGGACTCCCGGAATTCTACGATACGGGGGTACCTATAGGGTGCGGTACGGGACTTGACGTAGTTCTGGATCTCCTTCTTCAGTTCCTCCTTAGGCTCCGTGCCATTTACGAGGACGATAACCGCTTTAACGACTTGGCCTCTGACCTCGTCGGGAGCGGCGCAGACACCGCATTCCAGAACGTAGGGCAGTTCCATAATGACGTTTTCGATCTCGAAGGGCCCGATGCGGTACCCGGAGGACTTAATGACATCGTCGGCTCTGCCAACGTACCAGTAGAAGCCGTCTTCATCCTTCCATGCAAGGTCGCCGGTGTGGTAGAAGCCGTCACGCCAAGTTTCGGCAGTTTCTTCGGGACTGCCTTCGTAAGCGTAACTGAGGCCGCAGGGCAGACCCTTGGAAATATCGATACAGATCTCACCGGTCTGTCCGGGAGCTACAGGCTCACCGTCGGGGGAGAGAAGTACCAAGTTATACAGGGGAACGGGTTTACCCATGGAGCCGATCTTATGCTTATTGCCAACCAGGTTGCCGATGATCAGGGTGCTTTCGGACTGGCCGTAGCCTTCCATGATCTGCAGGCCTGTTGCCTTGTAGAACTGGCGGAAAACTTCGGGGTTCAGTGCCTCGCCTGCAATGGAAGCGTGTTCGATAGAAGACAGGTCGAAACGGCTCAGGTCGTTCTTAATGAGCATACGATACATGGTGGGAGGTGCGCAGAAGGTAGTAATATGATATTTGGCAAAGAGGGGCAGGATCTTTTCGGCGTCGAAGCGGTCGAAGTCGTAAACGAAGGTTGCACCTTCGCACATCCACTGACCGTAGAGCTTACCCCACATGGACTTGGCCCAGCCGGTATCGGAAATGGTCAGGTGGAGACCGTCGGGGTTGACTCTGTGCCAGTATTTCGCAGTAATGAAATGACCCAAGGGATACTTATAATTATGGGCAGCCAGCTTGGGATAGCCGGAGGTGCCTGAGGTGAAGAACATGAGCATGGGATCGGAGCCACAGGCGGTTTCCTCGGTTCTGGGGAAGTGGCTGCGGAACATGGCGTATTCTTCGTCAAAGTTGTGCCAGCCTTCTTTACTACCGCCTACAAGGATCTTATTCTTCAGGGTGGGGCAATCCATGGCGGCTTCTTCTACTGCGTGTGCCGTATCACCGTCAGCGGTACAGACAACAGCGGAAACATTAGCGGCCTTGAAACGATAAGCAAAGTCGTGAGCCTGCAACTGGTTGGTGGCGGGAATGACGACGGCACCTAATTTGTGGAGGGCCAGAACGGAGAACCAGTACTGGTAATGGCGTTTGAGAACCAGTATTACACGGTCGCCACGCTTAATGCCCAAGGACTTGAAGTAATTGGCGGTTCGACCGGATTCGATCTTCATGTCACGGAAGGTGAAACGGCGTTCGGTGCCGTCTTCTGCAATATGGAGCATTGCCAGCTTTTCCGGTTTGGTCTCTGCCAGAGCGTCTACGATATCATAGGCAAAGTTGAAGGTTTCTTCGTTCTTAAATGCAATGGCCTCGATACCGCCGTCGGCG
Source organism: Faecousia sp. (assembly GCA_045659585.1). GTDB lineage: Bacteria > Bacillota > Clostridia > Oscillospirales > Oscillospiraceae > JAZOXB01. The sequence continues at coordinate 7,840 of JAZOXB010000165.1, forward strand.
TTCTCGGTGGGGATGACAAAGTTGTTATAAATTCGTGCACCGGAGTTGTCCCGTTTTGTGGTTTCGGGAAGAATTTCTGCTTGAGGCGCGGAAACCTTTCGATCTTCAGTGGGGCTAAGAACAATAGCGTAGAAGGTACAATCTTTGCCACCGACTGCGATCATACCGTGGGGAGTAGAACTGTCGAAGAAAATGCTGTCGCCTTCGTTGAGGATCTCTGTATGTTCACCAATTTGGATTTTAAGGGTGCCTTTGATGATCAGGTCACATTCTTGGCCCTCGTGGGAAGTCAGTTCCATGTCCTCGTGTTCGGCCTCTTCGCTATAGTGGGCTACAGACAGAAGAGGGAGGGCGTATTGATTTTTAAAGCCGGCGGCTAAATTATAGTGAGTCAGGTGACCGCCCTGGTCGATCATCTCCCGTTCTCCGGAACGAGTGAGGGTATAGGAACGGAGATTGGGGCTGTGACCTTCTACAAGGTCGGTCATATCAACGCCGAAGCTGAGAGCGCAGCGATACAGGAAAACGATATTCAGGTCGGTGAGACCGGCTTCACAGCGGAGATATTCTTCTTCCGTGGTGCCGGTACGCTTTGCCATCTCTTCGACGGACAGACCTGTGATCTCTCTCAGCTCCCGAATACGGGTCGCCATTTCCCGGATCTTGAATTCCAGACCGGTCATTTGTTTTTCATACATAATGGGTGCCTCCGTTATCATTCCAAAGTTTTGCACATATTTATACAATCATAGCATTTTCAACAGAAAATGTCAACTGTTTTTATTTCTTTAAACAAATGAAGATTTTTGCGGTTGAAGCCTTGACAAAGTTTTGCTGTAAGGGTATAATACAATGAATCATTATGGAATAAAATGCAATTTTTCCGAATGAAATTATTTTCACCAAAACGGGAGTGATATAATGAAAGAGCTACGAATCAGTGACGTAACCCTAAAGGAATCTGCGGGGGAGCTGGGACTATCTTTTAAGGAAAAAATTGAGCTGTCCAAGCTGCTGGATCGACTTGGCGTGGATGTAATCGAGCTGGAAGCCATTACAAATCCCAAGATCGACAGTCTGCTGATCAAGTCCGTAGCTACGGCTGTAAAGGACAGTATCATTGCAGTGCCTGTTGCCCTGAATGCAGACAGCGTTGCTATGACATGGAATGCCCTGAAGGCCGCTTGCCGTCCTCGTTTGCAGGTCGTTGCAGGTGTCAGCCCCGTAGTTATGGAATATGTATACAGAATGAAGCCCGAGGCTATGGAAAAAGCCATTGCCGATACCGTCCGTTCCTGCTGTGAAAAGTGCGAGGATGTGGAATTTGTTGCATATGATGCAACCCGTTCCGACGGCTTCTTAGAACTGGCTCTGAAAACCGCTATGGATAACGGTGCCAAGACCGTGACTCTGTGCGATACTGCCGGTGCCATGCTTCCCGATGAATTCGAAGCCTTCCTGATGGATCTGTATGAAAAGGTTCCTCAGCTGAAAGAGGTTTGCGTCGGTGTCAGCTGTTCCGATGAACTGGCTATGGCGGATTCCTGCGCAATTGCCGCCGCCCGCTGCGGAGCAGGGGAGATCAAGGCCGCTGCTTATGCGGTCAACACTTGCGCTCTGGGCAAGATCGCCCGTGTCCTCAGTGCAAAGAGCGACCGTATCGGTGCCTCCTGCCGTGTTCGTACTATGGAGCTCAAGCGTGTTACCGCCCAGATCCAGCGGATCTGCAAGGTTAGAAACGGCAAGAACCCCGGCTATAACGGCCTTGCAGACACCAATGGGGAAGAACTGATGCTCTCCGTTCATGATGATATTGCCGCAGTTCGTGAGGCTGTGGAGACTCTGGGCTATACTCTGTCCGAGGAGGACATGGCAACTGTTTACGATGCCTTTACCGTCATTGCCACCAAGAAGGAAAGAGTCAGCGGTAAGGAACTGGATGCCATTGTGGCTTCTGCCGCTATGCAGGTTCCTCCTACTTATATTCTGGATCAGTATGTGATCACCTCCGGCAACAGCATTTCCTCCACCGCTCATCTGAAGCTGATCCGTGCAGGTCAGGTTCTGGAGGGTGTATGTCTGGGTGACGGCCCCATTGATGCCGCATTCCTGGCAATGGAGCAGATCATAGGCAGACATTTTGAACTGGACGATTTCCAGATCCAATCTGTTACCGAGGGCAGAGAGGCTATGGGTCAGACCTTGGTCAAGCTCCGCTCCGAGGGCAAGCTGTATTCCGGACACGGTATTTCTACCGATATCGTTGGGGCTTCTATCCGTGCCTATCTCAGTGCCTTGAATAAAATCGTATATGAGGAGGATGGCGTATGAAACTGTCCTTTTCTACCCGCGGTTGGTTAGACCTGCCCTGGCAGGAGGTGGTGGACACCGCTTTGGATATGCGTTTCGGCGGTATCGAAGTCTATAATCTCCATAAAACCGATTTCCAAGAGAAGGGTGGCCCGTTTCATAAATATCAGATCACCGCAACCCTCCGTGAACTGCGGGATAAGAAGCTGTCCATTCCTTGTCTGGATACCTCTATTGACATTTCTTCCGAAGAGATCGAAACCGTAAAGTCTCTGATCTCCGTTGCCAAAATGGCAAAGATCCCTTATGTCGTCGTCTGTGCTTTGCAGGACAATGAGGAACAGGTTCGAGATGCGATCAGTGAGCTTCTGCCTCCGGCAGAGTCCATGGGCGTTACCATTCTCATGAAGACCAGCGGTATCTATGCCGATACTGCCCGTCTGCGGAACCTTATGGATGAGTATGCCAGCGATCATCTGGCGGCTCTGTGGGATATCCATCACCCCTACCGTGACCACGGGGAAAGTGGAGATACCACCATTAAGAATCTGGGTGCCTATGTTCAGCATGTCCATCTCCGTGACTCCGATGACGAAGGCTCCTATAACCTCATCGGTGAGGGTACCCTCCCTGTAAAGGAAATGATGCTGGCTCTGTCTTCCATTAACTACAACGGCTTTATTTCTCTGGAATGGAAGCCGGAGTGGATGGAAGAGCTTCAGGATCGGGAAGTTATTTTCCCCCACTTTGTGAACTACATGAACTCCTTCATCTCCCCCCGGAGTCAGAAGAAGACATTGTACTATAACCATGCCCACACCGGTCAGTTCCCCTGGAAGAAGGACGAACTGGTAAACCTGACCTTCTCTCAGGTTCTGGATCGTGTGGTCGAAGAATTTCCGGATCAGCTTGCTTTTAAGTACACCACTCTGGATTACACCCGTAGCTACGAGGAATTCCGTGAAGATGTGGATCGTTTTGCAAGAGCACTGATCTCCATGGGTGTCAAGCAGGGTAGCAAGGTGGCTATTTGGGCTACGAATGTGCCCGCTTGGTACATTACTTTCTGGGCGGCTACCAAGATCGGTGCTGTTCTGGTAACCGTCAATACCGCTTATAAGATCCACGAGGCGGAATACCTCTTCCGTCAGTCCGATACTCATACTCTGGTTATGATCGAGTCCTGTCTGGACTCCGATTATCGTGGGATCATCAATACCCTGTGTCCCGAGATCGCCAACTCCCAACCCGGCAAGCCCCTCCACTGTAAGCGTCTGCCTTTCCTGCGGAATGTTATTACCGTGGGCTTCCGTCAGCCCGGCTCCTTGACCTTTGAAGAGGCTATGGGCAGGGGAGATATGGTCTCTCAGGAGGAACTTCTCCGTCAGGCCGCACTGGTTCGCCCCAACGATGTCTGCAACATGCAGTACACCTCCGGTACCACCGGTTTCCCCAAGGGTGTTATGCTGACCCACTACAATGTTGTCAATGACGGTAAGTGTATCGGTGACCGTATGGATCTGTCCACTGCCGACAGACTCATGATCCAGGTGCCTATGTTCCACTGCTTCGGCATGGTTCTGGCTATGACCGCATCCATGACTCACGGCACCACCCTTTGCCCCCTTCCTTATTTCTCCGCTAAGTCCTCTCTTGCCTGTATTCATCAGGAAAAGATCACCGCATTCCATGGTGTTCCCACCATGTTTATTGCCATGTTCAACCATCCTGACTACAGAAAGACAGACTTCTCCCATATGCGTACCGGCATTATGGCAGGTGCAGGTTGTCCTCCGGAGCTCATGCGCAGAGCCGCACAGCCCGACGAGATGAATATGACCGGCATCGTCAGTGTTTACGGACAGACAGAGTCTGCTCCCGGCAGCACCATGTCCAGTTGGGACGATCCTCTGGATCTCCGCTGTGATACCGTGGGCTATGCTTTCCCCCATGTCCAGTGTAAGATCATCGATCCCGACACCGGGGAAGAGGTTCCCGCAGGTGTCAACGGTGAGTTCTGCTCCCGTGGCTACAACACCATGAAGGGCTACTACAAGATGCCCGAGGCTACCCGTGCTACCGTTGATGCAGAGGGCTGGCTCCATTCCGGTGACTTGGCTTGCAAGGACGAGGATGGCAACTACCGAATTACCGGTCGTCTGAAGGACATGATCATC
>JAZOXB010000166.1:0-4408 GCA_045659585.1 Faecousia sp.
GCGTAAGCCCATCTTTCCAATCTTTGCCCTTTAGGGCACACATTCACGACCTACTTTAGTAGGTCACTTCACACCGTAGGTGCTTCACAACCCATTGTGGGTTACTTAACGCCCACCGCAGGTGGGTACTTCACTCGTTCCGGCGGAACGATAAACTGTGATTTTGTTTTGAAAATAATCTGTTTTACGGGGAGATATTCAGTTTGTTTTCAGCGAAGGCGAGTATGATAATGGTATAAAATGCTACGATAGCGAGTTGCGGAGGACATACCCTATGAAGATATTGGTAATTGAAGACGAGAGAGCATTGGCCGATTCCTTAAAGACTTTGTTGGAAGGCAAGGGCTTCGATGTAGAGCTGGCCTATGATGGAGAGACCGGTGCGGAATATGCCATGCTGGGTGTTTATGACTTGCTGATCCTGGATGTTATGATCCCCAATTTAAACGGTTATCAGGTGGCGCGGCAAGTCAGAGCCAGGCGTTGCACCACGCCGATCTTGATGCTGACGGCCAAATCCGATACCCAGGATCGGATCGAGGGCTTAAATGCGGGAGCGGATTATTATTTGACCAAGCCTTTTGATTCCCGAGAACTTTTGGCTTGCATCAACGCTCTCCTGCGTCGGCAGGGAACACAGGTGGACGAACTGACTTTTGGCAACACCGGTCTGGATCTGGCCTCCGGCATGCTGGTTTGTGGAGAAAAATCCATTCGTCTCACTGCAAGAGAATTCGATGTTATGCGATTCCTTTTGCAGGCTCAGGGACGGATCCTGTCTAAAGAAGTTCTTCTGTCCCGTATCTGGGGCTATGAGTCCAATGCGGTGGAGAATCATGTAGAGGTTTATGTAGGCTTTTTGCGGAAGAAGCTGCAACGGGTCGAATCCAATGTCCGCATTGAGGCCATTCGTCGTTTGGGGTACCATTTGGAGGTGGATAAGACTTGATCCGAAAGCTACGACGGAGATTCGTCTTTATCAATATGCTCATTGTTTCCATTATGCTTCTTGGGATTTTGGGAATGATGTTGAGCATGACCGGCAACAGCTTGGAACAAGAGAGTCTGAAGTCTCTCTACGAGTCTTATGCTCCCGGCAAAAAAGACCATGGCGGTAAAACCGATAAAGTTCCCAAGGGTGAGCCTGTTTCCACAACAGGAAAGGATGCAAGCGGCAAGAAAGAGGATGGCGGAAAAGAGAAGAGAAACTCTAAAATGCCTACCTTTACCCTCTACTACGGAACGGATGGGAAGCTTGTAGCCGAGGGTAGTGACTTTTACGATCTGACAGACACGGCGTATTTGGAAAAGGCAATGTATCTTGCCAGAGACAAGGGGACGGAGACCGGCGTGATTCGCACCCTTTCTCTCCGATTCCTCAAGATCAAAGATATGGAAGTGGCATACAGCTTTGTAGACATCAGCAATGAGCAGTCTACCCTTTGGAATCTGTTTATAGACAGTATTTTGGTTGGACTCATTGCATTCGGTGTTTTTTTGATCCTGAGTATCTTCCTGGCGCGGCAGATGGTCAAACCTATGGAGAAGGCATGGGAACAGCAACAGCAATTTGTTGCAGATGCCTCCCATGAGCTGAAAACGCCACTTACGGTGATCATCACCGGTGCGGAGCTACTGGAAAATCCGGAGCTTCCCGAAGCAACGCGGAAGCAATGTGTGGATAATATTCTGGAGACTTCTCAAAGAATGCGATCCTTAACGGAGGAAATGCTGAATCTGGCAAGAGCCGATCATGTACAGAAGGAACTTCTGCAGGAGAACTGTGATCTGTCGGATATTCTGGAGGATTCGGTTATGGCCTTTGAGCCTCTGTTCTTCGAGAGAGGCTTGGAACTGGAAGCACAAATCGACCCCGGTATTACAGTCAAGGGAAACCAAACACAGCTCCGCCAGTTGGGAGAGCTTCTTTTGGATAACGGACAGAAGTATTCTCTGCCGGGAAAAACGATCCTGACGCTGAAAAAGCAGGGGTTCCGTTCCTGTGAGCTTACTCTGTCCAATCCTGCAAGTCCCATGTCGGAAGAAGAGCTGGAGAAGCTTTTTGAACGCTTCTATCGTGCAGATCCTGTACGGACAGCCTCCGGAAGCTATGGCTTGGGTCTTGCGATTGCCCATGGGATCGTACAACGGCACGGTGGCACCATTAAGGCAGAACAAAAGGAAGATCGGATCTTCTTTACCGTGAAGCTGCCAATCGCTTGAGCATATAAACAGAAAAAAGCCTGCCTTTCGTGATGTAGGATGCATCATGGAAGGGCAGGCTTTGTATCTTGTTCCAGAAGGGTTTGGGCAAGGCTGTGAAGACGGGGATCGGGAGAACTGTTTCGGAAGGTGACGCTACCTTTATCTCTTTCGGTCAGGAGCCCCTTTTCTGACAGTCGGCGTTTGGTTTCCCGTGCAGTGCCCGAAGAACCGTCCAAAAGGAGACATTGAGGGCCTACGACTTTACCGATGGCATGTTTCAGGAAGGGGAAGTGGGTACAGCCTAAAACAGCGGTGTGGGGAAGGGGATCCAAATGGGGGGCTAACTCCTCCAGAAGCACCCGATGAAGGGCGGGACTGTCCAGTTCTCCCCGCTCAACGAACTTGACCAATTCCGGGCAGGGACATTTGCGGATCTCACAGGAGGACTCGTACTGCTGTAAGAGGGCGGCAAATTTCTGTTCCCGCAGAGTGGCGTCCGTAGCCATGACCAGGATCTTTCCACCGGGGAAGGCAGTGACCGCCGGTTTAAGGGCGGGTTCTATGCCGATGATGATGCGGTCGGAATATTCTCTCCGCAGATCTTCGATGGCGGCAGAGGTGGCGGTGTTGCAGGCAATGACCAGAGCCTTGATCCCTTGAGCAAAGAGCATTTGGGCATTGTCTATGGTGAGGGTGCGGATTTCCTCGGTGCTACGGGAGCCGTAGGGAGCATTGGCAGAGTCGCCGAAGTATAAAAAATCTTCACCGGGAAGCTCTTTTACAAGCTCTCTGAGAACGCTGATCCCGCCTAAACCGGAATCAAATACGCCTATAGGCAGATCCTTCATATATGCTCCCTCCTTTCCGGGGTCGAAATTCTTCTGTCAATGGAAATATGGAAATAACTGATATTATCATACCACATTTTCTTAAATTTGCAAGAAATTTTTATAAAAAAGTCTTGACATTTGGGCAAAAGGGTGATATACTTGTTGAGCAAAACGAAGTAGGTCGGCAGCACCGTCCTCACCTTAGGCGAAAGCGAAGAGGTCCAATACCGAGATTTTTCGGAGATGACGCAGGGACACTGCGGCTCTGCGATCTCGTCTGTATGAGTGTGGGTGCTGTTGGCGTCCGCACTTTTTGTCGTTTAATGGAGGTGCTTTACCATCGGCAAATTAGATCATCAGCTCAACGAAGAAATTCGTGACAAGGAAGTCAGACTCATCGGCGCAGACGGCGTCATGGTCGGTATCGTTACATCAGAGGCTGCCCTCGCCATGGCAGAGGAACAGGGTTTGGATCTGGTTAAGATCTCTCCCAATGCTGACCCCCCGGTCTGCAAGATTCTGGATTATGGCAAGTTCCGCTTTGACCAGCTCAAGAAGGAGAAGGAAGCCAAGAAGAATCAGCGTGTGGTAGAAATCAAAGAGATTCGTATGTCTCCCGGCATCGACACCAACGACCTGAATACCAAGATGCGTAATGCTTGCAAGTTCCTGACCGAAGGAAACCGCGTCAAGGTCACTGTCCGCTTCCGTGGCCGTGAAATGGCTCACACCGAGATCGGTGAACAGCTTTTGATCCGCTTTGCAGAGGGATGCGCTGAGGTATCCACTCTGGACAAAAAGCCCAAGCTGGAAGGTAGAAATATGTCTATTTTCCTGTCCTCAAAGAGTGCCAAGTAATCAAAACCCAAATAACTATAAAGGAGAACTATCATGCCGAAACTGAAGACCCATAGTGGTGCAAAGAAGAGATTCAATCTCACCAAGACCGGTAAAGTCAAGAGAGCTCACGCTTTCAAGAGCCATATCCTCACCAAGAAGGACACCAAGCGTGGCCGTCGTCTGAGAAGCACGACCTATGCTGATGTCACCAATGTCGAGGCCATCAAGAAGATGATCCCTTACAAGTAATCGGAAGAACAATCTAACAGGAGGATATTAAGAAATGGCAAGAGTAAAAGGCGCAATGATGACGCGCAAGAGAAGAAATAAGGTTCTGAAGCTGGCTAAGTCCTACTGGGGCTCTAAGTCCACTCACTTTAAGATGGCTAAGCAGGCCGTTAAGAAGTCCGCTGTTTACGCATATGTTGGCCGTAAGCACAAGAAGCGTGATTTCCGCCGCCTGTGGATCGCTCGTATCAGTGCTGCTGTAAAGCCCTACGGCATCAACTATTCTCGTTTCATGAACGGCCTGA
>JAZOXB010000167.1:0-10154 GCA_045659585.1 Faecousia sp.
GCAAGCCAAAAGGTGCCCATGATCCTCTAAACTCTCCTGCTAACTCCCAACCCCTACTGCCCTCTCAGTCAGCTACGCTGACAGCTCTCCCAGAGGGAGAGCCAAGGGCGTGCACGGACTTGGGAACAGCTCGATAAACGGAAATTTGAAGACTTCAATTACCTTTGTAATTCGCTTATATAACTTTGTTTATTGGATATCTTTCCGGTTCCATTTCACACGGCCGATCATGATGACTACTGCAGTGATCATCATTCCCACTATGAGATATTTCCATTCCGGATGACCTTGGGCATAGATGGTTCCGCTGTCTGTATAGGCAAAAGGTGTGACATATTTTAGGAATTCAACCTTTTCCAGTAGGTTTGCAACCAGACTTATGAAATAAAGAACCAGTGCAAGTCCGATTCCTAAGCCCATACTGCCACCCTTGGTATATGCAGACAGACCGAAGGTGATACCTGCGATTTGGATCTGCAAGAGGGTGAATGCAATGAGAAGCATGGTGGTTTCTCCTACGGGAAGGGTTTCTCCAATGGCTACTGTTGCCAGCAGGGTGATCAATGCTACAACTATATTCAGGCTCAGGATTTGAATCATAACGGAAAGAAGCTTTTCTGCATACACCCGATCTCGAGAAATGGGATGAGTCAGGAGGAATTCTGCGGTGTGGTCTTTTTCTTCTTTCGCTATGGCGGAGATTCCCAGTAATGCGGCGAAGATGGCACCGCCTAAACCCAGAGTATTTCCGCATTCTATGCCGAAATATCCCTTATATTCTCCGAAATTCAGCTGATCCATACCGAAAGCTTGTGTAAAGCTTCCCATATCCGCAAACATGGAACTCATTTCTTCCATTTGCCCTGCCATTTCCGGGTAGATCAGGATACAAATTCCCAGCATAAAGGACAGTGCGGCTGACCAGATCATCAGCCCTAATTTTCCTCGCCTTAGCTCGTGTTTTAACAGTGTCATTTGGATTCCTCCTTCCGATAGTAATGGAGAAAGATCTCTTCCAGATCGGGATCTGTGATATTGATGTCTTCAAAGTTGATATTGCTAAGCTGGGCTAATAGTTTTTTTGTATCTCCGTCATATAGGAAATTCAGATTATTTCCGTCCCACTGCCGATCCTTCATACCTGCCATGTTCAGTTCTTCCTTCAAACCACGGAGGGTGATCCGTTTGATCCCGGTGTGAACCAGATCTTCCACAGAACTCTGTGCAAGGATCCGACCGTCACTTATGACGGCTGCGGTCTTACAATAACGACTGACTTCGCTGAGAATATGAGAGGACAGGAATACGGTAGCCCCTTCCTCGTTTCGCTCCTTCATAATATCATAAAATTCTTTTTGCATTAGAGGATCCAGACCGCTTGTAGGCTCATCCATAATATATAGCCTGGGCTTATGCTGGAGAGCACATACGATACCGACTTTTTTTCGATTACCGAGAGACAGTTCGCGAATTTTTCTTTCGGGATCCAGAGCCAATCTTTGACACAGGATCTCGGCTTCTTTGGAACAATCCACATTTCTCAAACGGGCGGAAAGAGCAAGAAGTTCTTTGACCCTCAGATGGGAATAATAAGCGCCATCGGAGGACAAATATCCAACTTGGGTCAGAATTTCTGTTTTTCGATCCTCCGGAGACATTCCGAAGATGGAAACAGTGCCGGAACCGGGAGAAATCAAACCTAAGAGAAGGCGAATGGTAGTACTTTTGCCTGCACCGTTGGGACCAATAAAACCGAAGAAGTCACCTTCTTTTACATTCAGGTCCAAATCTACGATCCCACGGTGCTTTCCATAGAATTTTGTAAGTTTTTGTGTTTCGATAATATTCATTTTACAACCTCCTTTAGGCGTTGGTATAGTTGGGCGGTAGCCTCAGGTGTTTCGCCATTGATCATAAGGAGCTGATCGCCGAAACGGATCATCACGGCGGAATTACACTTGGTATAAGCGTAAAGGGTGAATTTACCGTAGGTTTCGTTCCGATATGCACCCATGCTCAGACGAGGGGAATTGAAACCGCTGGTTCTGGCACGATAGGACATATCCTCCAGATATTCCACCGAGTCGATCCCTTCGTAATCTACGGTCAGATCCGTCCAGAAGTCTGCTTCGATGGTAAAGGCGGTTTCGCCAAATTCATATCGGATATCACCGGTAAACATGATATATATCAGAAAAACGGCAAGAAGGATGCAACCAATCACACCGCCGATGATCCCTATGACCCGACTTTTGGTCATAGGCTTTTTGGCAATGGGAGGCAGACCTTCCTGTACTTGCTTGCGATAATACAGATAGGGGTAGAGAAAAGCGGAAAGTACAAGGGGGAGCAGAGGAACGCACATAACGGCAACGAGACATTTTTCCGGCAGGAACACTCCCAAAAGGGTGATAAAGCCACAAATCACAGAAACTTTTCCGCAGAAACGGTGGCTTGCGTGCCAGTTTTCTTCACTATGGAAGGTCCAACGGCATTTGATGCCTAAATGAGAATTGGGTGTGATCTTGGGCATATAGTTTCCGATAACGATAAATACAACGCCCAAAAGGATGGGGACTAAACGGAACAGAAACAGTCCGTTGCCCAATGCACTGACATAAATCGTACCGCAACAGAAGATAGAGATCACGGGTATGATCCAGAAAATCATCCGTAAAGCTTTGGGATTCTGACGTTCTGTACGGGGATCACGGAAGGTGACCCATACACTGAGCCACTGGAGAGCCACAAGGACCAAAGGTAACAGGAACACTACGAACCAAGGACCGGCTACAGCATCGGCGGTGCCGCTTACACCCCAATGAACGGGAATGACCTCCGGCAGACGATCCCATAGGAGGAAGCCTGCAACCATAGGGAGCAGGGTCACCAGAGATGCTATGATCAGGGGTGTCTTATACTTTTTCATCATTGTTGGATACTCCTTTCAAATCGGCTAACCAGAGCATGGTTTCCTCTAAAACAGAGGTGTTGATCTCATAGAAAATGAATTTACCCTCCCGCCGATCGCGGATCAGGTCTGCTTCCTTTAAAACCGATAGATGTCTGGAAACAGAGGCTCCCGTAACGGGGAAGTGGTCGCAGATTTCACCGGCGGAAAGAGATTTGCGTTTCAAAAGGTTCAGGATATCCCGTCGGATGGGATCGGATAAGGCCTTGAGTGTCTGTTGTAAGCCCATAGCAACATCTCCTTTGTTTAACATTTAACCTAATTGTTAAATGTATTATATCATTCCCGTCCATGTCTGTCAAGGGGGACTCCGTGGAAAGTGAAAGAATTCTGTAAGGTTTTCTCCCTTGCAATGGGAATGTGGATGCCGTATAATATGATTGATGAACTGACCTAAGGGAGAAACAGCATGAACGACACATATAAAATCCTTGTGGTGGACGATGACTTTTCCATTGTCAATGTGATACAGACGGAATTAGAGGATGAGGGCTACCGTGTTCTGACGGCACACGACGGAGAGACAGCCTGCCATATGGCAAATCGAGAGGAGCCCCATTTGATTATTATGGATGTAATGATCCCCAGACGGAATGGTCTTCTTGCGACCATGGAGATCCGCAAAAATCATAATGTACCTATTCTTATGCTTTCGGCAAAGGCAGAAGGATCTGATCGTGTTCTGGGATTGGAGGCCGGCGCCGACGATTATTTGGTGAAGCCTTTTTACAAGCAGGAGCTGTTAGCAAGAGTCCGTGCTCTTTTGCGACGATACGACTCCCTGGGCTCCATTCGGGAACGAGAGCAAGATAAATTTCTCCGTGTAGGGGATCTAGCTCTGGATCCGGAGGGGAAGCAGTTTTTCGTCCGAGGGGAGACGGTTCGTCTCACTGCTACAGAGTATAAACTGCTCTTTCTGCTGATCTCCAATCCCGGGAGAGTTTTCTCAGCGGAAGAACTGTACGAGCGAGTCTGGAAGCAAGATGCATTTCGGGTAGAAAATACGGTTATGGTTCATATCAGCCGGATTCGGGAGAAAATAGAGCTGAATCCTAAGAAGCCGGAATACTTAAAAGTCGTTTGGGGGATTGGCTATGTTTTGGAAAAACCGTAATGCCACAGGAATTTTGATCCTTTTGGTTGCATCCCTTCTCTGGGGGTGGGGAAGGCAGGCAGTTTTCGATTCCTACCACCTGTCGGAGGCAGAAACTACCAGCGTGATAGAGGAAACTACCAGCGTGATAGAGGAAACTTCTGCTGGGGTAGAGGAAACGACGGTTACAACCTATGAGGGAGCTGATAGCTACCGGACAAGCACTGTTGTTACGGAAATCACGGAAATGGTTACGGTTGAGGAAACAGCTTCCACCCCGGAGGAATCGAGGGCAGAAACAGAGCGAGGCAGAATGAGAGCCTTGGGGATAGGAGCATGCGTGCTGGGAGTGCTGTTGGGAATTACGGGGGTGTTTGTCTTACTCCAGAAGAAGCCCATCATAGGGCCTGACGGAATGTGTGCTCTGTACTTTCTGGGAAGCTGGGGGTACGGATTTCTCATTTCCGTCCTTGGTGATGCTCCTATGGCCTCGGGGCGGTGGGTAGTAGTGTTCTTTTTCTTACTGTCCCTGCGGATCTTATGGGGCTGGTGTTTAGGGGGCTTTTCCTCAGAATGGTGTCTGCTCAGACGATTAGGGAAAAAAGCTTCGGGAGAAGGAAACGTTTTGCTGTTGTATTTGGCATGGACCATCCTTGGATTAGTAGCTTTGGGAGCATATGGATTTACGTATGCTTATGCACACCATTGGATCTTTTATGGGGCTGGGACTGTGACGATTTTCTTTGGCCTATTCTTCCTGTGGAAGTATGCTATGGAGTTGCAGCATTTCAAGTCCCAGCTGGAAAATTTCCGCCGAGAGTTGCCTGTAGAGGTGAAAGAGGGAACCTTTTCCCAAACGGAATCACAGCTTGTTCAGATCAGTAAGGCGCATCAAGAGGCTCTCTGGACAGCAGTCAAGGCTGAACGGTTTAAGGTAGACTTGATTGCCAATGTGTCCCATGACCTTCGTACCCCTCTGACTTCAATTTTGGGTTATAGTGAACTTCTGGAACAAGAGGAACTCAGCCCTAAGGGAAAGACGCACCTAACACGCCTCCGAGAAAAGTCTGTATATATGAACGAACTGGTGGAGTCTCTGTTTGAGCTGACTAAGGTGGAAAGCGGAGCACTGGAACCGAATTGGGAGCAGATTGATCTTGTCCGCTTGTTGGAGCAGACCATAGGATTCATTGAAGACAGCATACAGAGTTCGGACTCTCGGATCCGACGCCGGTATGCTGTAGAAGAATTGCAGATCCTCTCGGATGGCAGTATGCTCCATCGGGTTTTTCTGAACCTCTTGGGGAATGCATTGAAATACGCTCTGGAGGGGACAAGGATCTACTTGGATCTAAAGGAAGAAAGGGACTCAGCACATATTCGTCTGGTAAATACCGCCAATTACGAAATGGACTTTTCCGAGGAGGAGATCCTGCAACGCTTCGCCAGAGGGGATAAGGCTCGTACTACCCAAGGTAGCGGTTTAGGTTTGGCAATTGCACAGACCTATATTGAGGCACTGGGAGGAACATTCCGCATCGAAGTAGATGGGGATCGATTCAGTGCCTTTGTGACCCTGCCGAAAAAGGAAAGAGATTTGTAAGATTTTATGAAGAATTATGAAAGACACCTTCTGTATCATTGGATGCAGGAGGTGTCTTTATGTCAAAAATTCAGAAAGTTTGCAATCGGACAATCCATCCCCTATGGTCTCATGTGATCCGCAGAAGTATTTTATCATGGCTCATAGGTGCATTGGTAGAGTACATTCTTCTTGTCCGAGGGGGTATGGAGCTGTTTGATAAGGAAAGCTTTGGGCTTATGTCGCCTGTCCGTGTGGCGATTACGATCTGTGGGTTTTTTTGTATTTTAATGGTATTGGGCAGAAAGTATAAAACGGAAGCATGGGAACGGTGGGGGATAGCTTTGGTATGTTCTGCTTTGTGCATTGTGGGAATAAGGTCATCCGGGGAGGGAGCCTTTCTCGGAGTTTGCATCCTTTGCATAGGGATCCTTGTGATATATGGGGCAAAAGGATGGGACTATTCAATGGAGTGTATATCCCCCGGTGAAAAAACAAAAAAACATACCCTGTGGATCCTGACACTTTTGGCACTGCTGTTTTTGGGCTTTGTCAGCCTGTGGACAGTGGCGAGGGTATATAGCTTCAAAACACCGACTTATGACTTTGGGATCTTCTCTCAGATGTTTTACTATATGAAGGAAACAGGACTCCCACTCACAACGCTGGAAAGAGACGGTCTCCTATCTCACTTTGCCGTCCATGTTTCGCCCATTTACTACCTGTTGCTTCCGGTGTATGCCCTGGTTCCTCATCCGGCAACTTTGCAGATCCTACAGGGGGTAGTGATAACTTCTGCGGTGATTCCCCTATGGCTACTGGGGAAACACTATGGTTTCAATGGCGTTCAGGGGATATTTCTATGTGGGATTTTGTTCCTTCTGCCCTCCTTTTCCGGGGGCGTAGGCTATGATATCCACGAAAATTGCTTTCTGACACCTTTGATCCTGTGGCTTTTTTATGGGATCGAAAAGAAGAAAATGGGTTTCACGATCCTGTTTGCTTTCCTTGTATTATGTGTCAAGGAGGATGGGGCGGTTTATGTGGCAGTGATAGGTCTTTGGCTTTTTGTCAGATCTCTTCTATCCCAAGGTCTGCGGAAAGAAAGAAGCATGGCTCTGTGTGTATTGGTTTTGTCTCTTGTGTGGTTTTATGGAGTTACCACTTATCTGAACCGATGGGGAGACGGCGTTATGAGCGGTCGCTATGAGAACTTTATGAATGAGGAACGGGGAAGTCTTCTCCGTGTGGTGTGTAATGCCCTCCTTCATCCCATGAAGATTTTGTATGAATGCTCCGAAAGGGAAAAGCTACGGTATTTGGCATTGACAATGGCACCCCTCTTGGGGCTTCCCTTGATCACTCGTCGGTATGAAAGATACATACTGCTGATCCCGTATATTCTGGTAAATTTGATGTCGGATTACACCTATCAGCATGAGATTTTCTTCCAGTATTCATTTGGAACCACGGGGTTTTTAATGTATTTATTATTGATAAATCTGTCGGATATGAAAAATCGAAAAGGGATCACGGCGGTATTATCTGCTTCGGTGCTACTGTGCGGTGTCTGTTTTGCCTTGGTGGTCGTTCCCAAAGGGGTGACCTATCCCTCAATATGGATAGAGGAAAAGGAGATATCTCGGGAAATCAGGCAAGCTCTTACAACGGTTCCGGAAGAAGCCACAGTTACTGCAACTACTTTCTATACAACGGAACTGTCTCAAAGACGGTATCTTTATGATATAGCCTACACATCCCCGGAGCAGGTGTTGGAGAGCGAGTATGTTGTTCTGGATCCGAGATATGAGCATGTTTGCAAAAAATATCGAAGTCCCGGGAAAACTAACGGCTTGGAAAACCTGATCGCAATCTTAAAAAGAGAAGGCTATGAAGAAGTGATATCCATAGAAGGCACCTTGTGGATATTTAAAAAATAGATATATCCATAAAAAAGAGTCCCTTCGGAATTCTGAAGGGACTCTCAAGGTATCAGTTGCGGAGTATGGGATCGGCAATGGGAAGCGCTTGATCGGGATTGCCTTCGATCCACATATCCAGCCAGAAATCGGAGTAGGAATCAAGAATGTCGATATACTCTTGTGCTGTGGACGCGGCATTGGCATTTCCGATAATGTACCATGCGTCCAGAATAGCGGTTTGTTCTTCTACAGGAAGATCAAAGAAAGAATCAACCTCTTGAGAGGCGAGTAGATCGGGGATCTGCAGAATGTTTCTGAGAAATACATCTACATCGGATCCTTCTTCTATAGAGGCCATAGCAGAAATTGCCTCGGCAGTGATGGCGTTCTGCGTTTGCAGGGAAGCGACATCCCCTTGATACAGACCATCGGGGCTTCGGTGGAGCAAGGTTCTGAAAGTAGATCCCCATGTAGCTGTGGGCGGGTTAAATTCCTCTTTTTCGCATCCGGAGAAGGCCCAGAGGAGTACGAGGGGCAATAATACAAGAGCAATGATCTTTTTCGACATAACCAAACCTCCAATCGTCACAATGTTGGGATCTGAATCCATTATGACTTATTTAGAATATTTTGTCAATAGGGAAATGAAGAATCCGGGAACTTTATCTTGACAAAGTGACCTTTGAGGGATATAATACACCTATATAAACCGTTGAAGTGGGAGTAACGGGGATGGAGCACTTCCAGAGAGCTCGGGATGCTGGGATCCGAGCAGAAAGCTGATCCTCAAATGGGCCACTGAGGGTGGGAGGAAATGCCTTGCTATGCAGGTGCAGAGTATGACCCAACGCAGGGACAGGCGTAACTTGTTCGGGAGCTGTTTGGCTCCGAGAAAGGGCGTCCCATTGGGACGAAGCAAGGTGGCACCGCGGATTATTTGATTCGTCCTTGACAGCTGTGAACAGCTCTGTCATGGGCGTTCTTTTTATACGATGGGGGATTTCCCCGAGGGAGGATTAGCTATGCAGTTTAACCAAGTTGATTTCGACACCTATTTTAAGCACTATCCCGATCAGAAGGGATATTTCGGAAAATACGGCGGAGTCTATATCGCCGATGAGCTGAAGCAAGCTATGGCGGAGATCACCGAGGCCTATTTCACCATTTGCAAATCCAGTAAATTTATCAGTGAGCTCCGTCGGATCCGCAAGGAATTCCAGGGCAGACCTACGCCCATTTCTCATTTGGAGAGACTGTCCGGCAGTATCGGTAATGTCCAGATCTACGCCAAGCGTGAAGATCTGAACCACACCGGCGCCCATAAGCTGAATCACTGTATGGGTGAGGCCCTCCTTGCTAAGTACATGGGTAAGAAGAAGGTCATTGCAGAGACCGGTGCAGGTCAGCACGGTGTAGCTCTTGCTACAGCGGCGGCGTATTTCGGTCTGGAGTGCGATATTTACATGGGTGCCGTGGATATTAAGAAGCAGGCTCCCAATGTTGCTCGTATGAAGATCCTGGGTGCCAATGTTGTCGAAGTTACCGAAGGTTTACAGACCCTGAAGGAAGCAGTCGATGCCGCCTTTGCCGCCTATAGCCGGGATTATAAGGATTGCATCTACTGCATTGGATCCGTTGTGGGACCTCATCCCTTCCCCATGATGGTTCGTGACTTCCAGAGTGTCATCGGCATTGAATCCAGAGAACAGTTTCAAAGCATGACCGGCGAGCTTCCCGATGCCATTGTAGCCTGTGTAGGCGGTGGCTCCAATGCCGCAGGCTTCTTTGCAGGCTTCCTCAATGATCCCGTGGAGATCCACGGTGTAGAACCTCTTGGCAGAGGATCTAACCTTGGAGACCATGCCGCCAGCCTCAGCTATGGCGAAGAGGGCATTATGCACGGCTTTAACAGCATTATGCTGAAGGACGAAGCCGGTGAGCCCGCCCCCGTCTATTCCGTAGCCAGTGGCTTGGACTATCCTTCCTCCGGCCCTGAGCATGCATTCCTCCGTGATGTGGGCAGAGTTCGCTACGGCTATATCGGCGACGAAGCCGCTGTGGATGCGTTCTATACCCTTGCCAGAATGGAAGGCATCATTCCCGCCATCGAAAGCGCTCATGCTGTTGCCTATGCCATGGAACTGGCAAAGAAGATGGGCAGAGGTTCCATCCTTGTAAATCTTTCCGGCAGAGGGGACAAGGATATGGATTATATTATTGAACGATACGGTATTCGCTAAAGTAAGAAACAGCCTCTTTTGGAGCAAGACTCCGAAAGAGGCTGATTTTTTGATGGTTATGAATGACGGCGATCAGAATTCGGGACCCTGATAGTTGCCGGGCTCCGTCTGAGAGGGGGTGCCGGGATCCTGTTCGGAATAGGGCTGTTGCCCGCCATAGGGTTGCTGACCACCGTAAGGCTGCTGACCGCCATAGGGCTGCTGACCACCGTAGGGGTTCTGATACCCATAATTCTGAGGAGGAATGGGAGCACCGGTGTAGGGATCATACATGGGTTGGGAGAAGGGGAGCTGAGAGGCTTCCCTCTTTTCCTTCTTGATGAGCACAACAGACAGCAGGATCAAC
>JAZOXB010000168.1:0-5266 GCA_045659585.1 Faecousia sp.
AACCCAAGTACCGCCCACTGTGGATCGGTCTGGATTATGTAAACCGCGAAGCCCTCTACGCTCGGATCAACCGCCGTGTGGATCTGATGCTGGAGCAAGGACTCTTAGAAGAGCTGAAAACCCTCCTGGCACAAGGGATCCCGGAAAATGCCACCTCTATGCAGGCTATCGGCTACAAGGAATTCTTAGGCTATATTCGAGGAGAATGCACCTTGAAAGAAGCCGCCGACCTTCTGAAGCAAGCCTCCCGTCGCTACGCCAAGCGTCAACGCACTTGGTTCCGCAGAAATCCCAAGGTCAACTGGCTCCTGTTAGAGGATGAGCCGGATTTTGAAGAAGTCTTCCGATCCTGCCTACCCCTGTTGCGCACCGTTGGTGCGTAATGAAATACCTGCGGTATGAAATACCCCTTCGGGATGTGAAATACCCCTTCGGGGTATGAATGTGTGCCCTAAAGGGCACGGATTGAAAATAATGGGCTTGCGCCCATGTTTTCTGAGGGATAAACGGGAATTTAAAATTCCCATTAGGGAATAAAATATTTTTATATTCCTTCCCCATTGCGTCCCCATTCGACATGGCATAGTCGATATAATGTAAGTACCCTGATCACGGAAGCTACCGAAGATACCGGCGGCACCCACGGGATATCAAAGAAAAGAGGTACTTACATATGTCTAACACAGAAACTTTGCAAGATCTGATCCTTGGGGAGGTACGCAGAGAGCATACCCCCGTCACCCTGTTCTTAATGAACGGATTCCAAATGAAAGGGATCGTCACAGGCTTTGATTGCTTTGTGGTCATCCTCAGCTCCGAAGGAAAACAGCAAATGATCTACAAGCACGCCATTTCCACCATGGTTCCCCTGCAGCCCGTACGCTTCCAGGTGTAATACAGGAAAGAAATGGATAAACAGGGTGCTTTGTATTTTAAGCTGATCACAGGGGTTTTCCTCCTTGTTCTGGGAAGCTACGCCTTAGGCCGTTTGTGGTCTCGGGAGCCCTCCTACGAGCTATACAGCACTCGGATCTGCGAAGTCGGCGACGGGATAACCGTCTCCGGCTTTGTGGTGCGTTCCGAGACCCTTCTCTATTGTCGTGAGACCCCCACCTTTCTCTATGAGGAAGGGCAATGGGTCGGCGGAGGACAAGCCGTAGCCCAAACAGCAAATGGCTCTCTCATGGTTCCCCAAGGTGGCTATTTATCTTACACAACCGACGGCTACGAAGGTCTGCTTACCCGAGACTTCATTCTCGGATGCAAAAGAGAACAGCTGGAAGCCCTCACCCCCCAAGCCGAAGCTCCTTTCAGTGTGGGTCGGCTGATCCACGGACAAACCTGGTACTTTGCCGCCGCCGGAGCGTTCCCCACCTTTGAGCAGGGCTCTGTCGTTACGCTCTCTTCGGGAGAGTGGGATTGTGAGGCCAAGGTTCTGCGAACCGACGACATTCTGGTTCTGGAATGCAACAGCTACGGTCACCGCGTGGCCTCTCTCCGCCAAGGTGTGGTGACCCTATCCTCAGAGACCCTATCCGGGATCCCTCTGCCGGGGGAAGCCATTTATTACGAAGCCGGACAAAGCTGTGTTTACATTCTCCGCGGAGCACAGGCTTATCGTAAGACCGTTTCTATTCTCCGTATCCAAGACGATACCGTATGGGTTCGCCCCGAGGATCTCCCCGTGGGTTCCCAAGTCATCCTGACAGAAAAAGAAATCACAGATGGGATGGTGCTGAAATGATCGCACAAAACATTGCCGAAATTCGCCGCCGCATGGATGCGGCCGCCATTGCCGCCGGACGGGATCCCAAGGAGATCCTCCTCTGTGCCGCAACCAAAATGAACGATGCCTCCCGTGTCAGGGAAGCCATTGCCGCAGGTGTGGATTGCTGTGGCGAAAACCGTGTACAGGAATTGGTAGCAAAGTCTGCCGACAACGCTTACGAAGGAGCCCCCATCCACTTTATCGGTCGGCTCCAGACCAATAAGGTCAAGCAGGTGGTGGGACATGTGGATCTGATCCAGTCCGTAGATCGCCTCCCCCTCCTGGAATGCATCGAAAAAGAAGCCGCAAAAAAGGACCTGATACAAGACATTCTTCTGGAAGTCCATATGGGCGAAGAAGAAAGCAAAGGTGGCTTTACAGAAGAGGAAGTTCTGGCAATTTCCGAAAAAATGGAAGAATTTCCCCACTGTAGACTCTGCGGTTTGATGACGATCCCCCCTGTTAGCAAAAATAAAGGGGAAAATTGTAGATTTTTTGAAAAAATTCGCAGATTATCTGTTGACATAATGGCAAAAAAACAGCATAATATTACTATGGGCATTCTATCCATGGGCATGACCGATGATTTCGAAGATGCCATTGCCTGTGGCAGTACAATGATCCGAATCGGAACGGCCATATTCGGCCATAGAGACTATAATAAATAATTTAGAAATATATATACTTGGAGGTATACCCAAATGGGATTGATGGATGAAATTCGCAAGCAACTGAAGCCCGGTCAGTATTCCGCTCCTGAAGAGGAATACTATGACGAATACGACGACGAGGAACCCATGGAAGAGGAACACACTCGTCCCACCTACACCACCCGTGGAGCCGCAGCAGTAGCCCCCAGCCCCACAATGGACTCCGGTCGCTCCTCTAGCGGTCGCATCACCAGCATTAACAGCGCATCCACTATGCAGGTCATCGTGGTAAAGCCCGATCGTTTCGATCAGGCCGCCGAGATCGCAGCACACCTTCTGAACAAGCAGGCCATCGTGCTGAATCTGGAATCCACCAACAAGGATGTTGCTCGTCGTCTGGTTGACTTCCTGTCCGGCTGTGCTCACGCTCTGGAAGGACATATTCAGAAGGTCGCTATTTCTACCTATCTGGTCACCCCCTACAATGTAGAGGTTCAGGATAAGGATATTAAGGAACGGGAAGAGACCCCTTCCTATCTCTGATTTTAAGTCCTACACACCTTTAGAACAGGAGCTGAAAGATTATGATAACTCCTCAACAGATCCACGAAGTCAGCTTTGATATCGTTCGTCGAGGCGGCTACGACACCAATGCCGTAGACAGCTTCCTTGAGCCCTTAACCGAGGATTACATTACCCTATTTAAAGAAAATTCTGTCCTAAAGAGCAAAATGCGGATCCTGGTAGAAAAGCTGGAAGAATACCGCAACCAAGAAAGCTCCATGCAGAGCGCCCTCATCGCCGCGCAGAAGACCTGCGAGCAGATGACTCTGGAAACCGAGAAAAAGTGCGCCCAAATGCTCCGCGAAGCAGAAGAAGCCGCCGCAGCAAAGTCCCAGAACGCAACCGTCCTCATTGGGGAAGAAAAGGCACGCTTAGAAGCCGCCCAAACCGCTTCCCGTGAGTTCCTGGACTCCATGGAGCAGAAGCTTCAGCAGCAGTTGCAGTTATTGCAGGAGCTTCGGAACCAAGAATTCCCTGTAACCCTGCAAGAAGAACCCGCTCGGGAGGAGCCCCGCAAAGCCTTCGACTTTGACGAGCACCCCACCGATCCCTCTACAGAGGAACGGGCCGACGCCCTGATCCAGGAGATCGGTCAGAATCTGGAGAGCAAGCTGAATCCGCCCCCTGCAACTCCCACCGGCGAGTCTGTAAAGAAGTTTGAGCATCTTCGCTTCGGCAAGAACTACGACCCCGAAGACGAAGGCTGATCCTAAAATCAAATAGAAAGCTATGAAGGGGACAAACAGTTTGCATCCCTGTGTTTCAGAGAGCTGTCGGTCGGTGCGAGACAGCCGCAACGCAAACGAATATCACCCCGGAGCTGCCGTCCCAACAGAGGGATCCCCCCTCTCAGTAAGCACGGCCGACCTACGCCCGTAAGGCGTCAATGAGTGTCCGTTTGTATAAACGGGAACAAGAGTGGTACCGCAGAGTCTTCTCTGTCTCTTGGATGAGGCAGAGGAGACTTCTATCATTTTATAAACAAAAACTATTCTTTGGAGGAATATATGGATTACAAGAATACGATCATCACCCCCAAGACCGATTTCCCCATGCGTGCAGGTCTGCCCCAGAGAGAGCCCGGCATGCTGGAAAACTGGAACAAAATCGATGTCTACAAGCTCCTCATGGAAAAGAACAACGGCAAGCCCCGTTTCATTCTCCATGACGGCCCTCCCTTCTCTAACGGCGACCTCCACATGGGTCACGCTCTGAACAAGACCCTGAAGGACTTCATCGTTCGTTCCTACGCGATGCGTGGTTACTACACCCCCTTCACTCCCGGCTGGGACAACCATGGTATGCCCATTGAGTCTGCCATCATCAAGAAGAACAAGCTCAACCATAAGACCATGCCCGCCGCCGAGTTCCGTACCGCTTGCGAAGCTTTCGCACAGGATTTCATCAACCGTCAGCGTACCAGCTTCCGCCGTCTGGGCGTTCTGGGCGATTGGGATCGTCCCTACTGCACCATGGACAAGAAGTTCGAGGCAGAGGAAGTCAAGGTTTTCGGCGAAATGTACCGCAAGGGCTACATCTACAAGGGCCTGAAGCCCGTTTACTGGTGCCCCAAGGACGAGACCGCTCTGGCAGAAGCCGAGATCGAGTATCAGGATGATCCCTGCACCTCCATCTATGTCAAGTTCGCTCTCAAGGACACCCAGGGTAAGCTGGATGCTACCAACACCTATGTTATCATCTGGACCACCACTCCCTGGACTCTCCCCGGCAACCTGGCTATCGCCCTCAATGCCCGTGAGACCTATGTCACCGTTCAGGCAGGCGAGGTTCGCTACATCGTAGCAGAAGCTCTTCTGGAAAAGACCATGGCCACCGGTGGCGTTACGGAGTACGAGATCATCGACCGTCACGAAGGTGCATTCTTTGAGTACATGACTGCTCAGCATCCCTTCCTGGATCGGGATTCCCTGCTGGTCACTGCCGACTATGTTACCATGGATTCCGGTACCGGCTGTGTTCACACCGCTCCCGGCTTCGGTGCAGACGACTCCCAGACCTGCCGCCGCTACAAGATCGACCTGATCGTTCCCGTAGATGACCGTGGCTTCCAGACCGAAGATGCCGGCAAGTATGCAGGCATGCGTTACGACGTTTCCAACACGCAGATCGTTGAGGATATGAAGGAAGACGGCTCTCTCTTTGCATCTGAGGTCTTCACCCACAGCTATCCCCATTGCTGGCGTTGCAAGAGCCCCATTATCTTCCGTGCCACTCCCCAGTGGTTCTGCTCTGTTGAAAGCTTCAAGGAAGAAGCCGCCGCTGC
>JAZOXB010000169.1:0-3156 GCA_045659585.1 Faecousia sp.
GCTCCTAACGGGATCCTGCTGTATTTGGACGAGATCCAGTCCTTTAACAAAAAGCAACAGCAGTCTCTTTTAGAGCATATCGAAAACGGCAAGATCACCTTGATCGCTTCCACTACGGAAAATCCCTATTTCTATGTTTTCTACGCCATCCTCAGCCGTTCCACAGTCTTTGAGTTCAAGCGTTTGACTAAGGAAGCCGTCCGAAAAGCCGTGGACCGCGGCGTAGAGCATATGGCAAAGAAGCTGGATATCAAAGTAACTGCCGAGGATGGTGCATTGGATCGAATCGCCATGGGCTGTGGCGGAGACGTACGAAAGGCACTCAACGCAGTAGAGGCCATTTTCCTGACGGTCAAAACCGGAGATACGGAGCTTGTGATCCGCTTGGAGGATGCCAAGGCCGTGACACAGAAATCCGCTATGCGTTATGACCGTGGCGGTGATGACCAATTCGATTGCCTGTCCGCTCTCATGAAGTCCATTCGAGGCTCCGATCCCGATGCCGCCATTCATTATCTGGCTCGGTTCCTTGAAGTGGCGGATTTTACCGGTTGCTGTCGCAGACTCCTCTGCTCCGCCAGTGAGGATGTGGGTCTTGCCTACCCCATGGCCGCCACCATTGTCAAATCCTGTATCGATTCCGCCCTGCAATTGGGTATGCCGGAAGCTCGGATCCCCCTTGCGCAGGCTGTGATCTTCCTTGCTACCGCTCCCAAATCCAATTCTGCCTACAATGCCATTGCCGCCGCCATGAAGGATGTAAAGGCAGGCAAGCTGGGGAACATTCCTCGTGAGCTTCAGAACGTCCATGCCGACAGTGCAGGACAGGAACGCGAGCAGGGCTACCTCTATCCACATGATTTCCCCAATCACTGGGTCAAACAGCAATACCTTCCCGATGTGCTGAAAGATAAGCAGTACTATCTGTACGGAGACAATAAAATTGAGCAAGCCGCAAAGAAATATTGGGACGAGATCAAAAAGTCCCTTCCCTGATCGGCCGTAAAACTCATCGACAGAACTCTTTTAAAATCTCCGAAATAAATGGTCTAAAGAAGGACTTCTCTGCCTTTCCTTCTCCGAATCCTTCGGATAATCCAAAAACAGGTTGCTTTCCACCAATGGAATTGCGACCTGTTTTTTCCTTTCTGTGAGATATACTTTGTCCACAGGCAGGTGATTACATGGTCATATACGGTGATATGGTCTTTCTTCTGAATCTTTTGGTCAATTACACACTGCTTCGTGGCACCGCTCGACTGGGAGGTTCTGTGCCCGCACCGATACGACTTTGGTGCGGAAGTGCCTTGGGTGCAATCTATAGCGTGCTGGTGTTTTTACCGAAGCTTGGTTTTCTGACGGGCATTCCTTTTAAGATCATGGTTGCTGTAGGAATGCTCTGTTGTGCATTCGGTCCGAAGCCCTCTACCCTCCGTCAGGGAGCGATCTTTTTCGTTCTCTCTCTGGTTCTTTGCGGTGCAGTCTACGGCTTTTACTGTGTGGGAAAGGTGCCGATCCAAACGCAGGGATATCTCTTGTATCCCGTGACCTTCGCCACCCTGTTGCTCACAGCCTTTGCTGTCAATACCGCATGTCGATTCCTTCTGCCACCTATGGATCATAGTGTAAACAGCACGATACCCATTACCCTGGAGCGTGAGGGGAAGCGGATCCGGTTGACCGCCCTGCGAGACAGTGGCAATACCCTGCGAGATCCCCTTACCGGCGGAGAAGTCCTGACCGTATATTGGAAAGCCCTTCGACCGCTTCTCCCCTCCGAAATTACCGAAAGTGCCTTAGCAGATCCCACCGACCTGCTCCCAAAGCTTCGTAGCCTATCTCCCAGATTGATCCCCTACCGTTCCGTAGGCACCAAGAAAGGGATCCTTTTAGCCATTCCTCTACATATTTCTATCGGGAAGGAAACCCGAATCGGCCTCGTAGCCCTGTCCCCCACCCCGGTGTCCGACGGCGGTGCTTACGAAGCCTTGACCGGAGGTCATTCTTATGCTTAAGCTTTTACTTTCATTCCTGAAACCAAGCAAAATCATGTACATCGGAGGCAGTGACATCCTCCCCACACCGCTGACCCCCGAGGAGGAACAGAGCCTCCTCCAAGAAGGAACCCCGGAATCCAAGCAGATCTTGATCGAACGGAATCTACGCTTGGTAGTCTATATTGCCCGCCGATTTGATAACACGGGGGTCAACATCGAGGATCTGATCTCTATCGGAACCATCGGACTCATCAAAGGCATCGGAACTTTTAATCCCCAGCGGAATATCAAGCTTGCCACCTACTGCTCCCGTTGTATCGAAAACGAGATCCTCATGCATATCCGTAAGATCTCCTCAAGAAAAGCAGAGATCTCCCTTGACGAACCCATCAATACGGATTGGGACGGCAACGAACTTCTCTTATCGGACATTCTGGGAACAGACGAGGATCTGGTCATGCGCCCCTTGGAGCAGGATGTGGAACGGAAACTCCTGCACGAAGCCTTGGCACGGCTCCCGGAACGGGAAAGAGATATCATCAATCTTCGTTTCGGCTTAGACGGCAGAGAAGAAAAGACTCAGAAGGAGGTCGCCGATCTCATGGGCATTTCTCAATCCTATATATCCCGTTTGGAAAAGCGGATCATGGTACGACTGCGAAAAGACATTCTCCGTCGCGTCTCTTAAATACATTAAGGCTGCTTTCTCCTCAAAACCGTTCTCAGATTTCTCACGCAAGCTTTCATTACTGTCTTACAGTTCTCTGCTTCCCACACCTAAAGAAGAAATTTTCTAATTTTGTGAAAAAACACTTGCATTTTTCCAAATCATCGGCTATAATACAATTCGTTCCTAACACATGCCGGTGTGATGGAATTGGTAGACGTAGTGGACTCAAAATCCACCGGTAGCGATACCGTGCCGGTTCGAGTCCGGCCACCGGCACCAAAAATCCTGATTCGCCTTTTGGCGAGTCAGGATTTTTTCGTAACGATCCGGACTCGAAGATCAAATAATCCCTCAACCAACACAATCCGGCCAAATCTTATACCGCACCCAAAGCAAACTGCCGGGGGCAGTTTGCCGTAGTTCCACCCATACCTTCAGCCGAGTCCGGCCACCGGCACCAGAAAAACCGTCGATGCGTTGCATCGGCGG
>JAZOXB010000170.1:0-5827 GCA_045659585.1 Faecousia sp.
TATGTACGATGAGATCGGAAAAGACATCAATGGCAATGTCCTCTGCGGTTTGAATGTCCTGTACATATCCATGGATGAAGAATACAAGGCCGTGATGAAGTTCCTCCATAATCTCTCTGAATGCACTTTCATCACCGGCAAGGAAACGGCGGTAGCTACTTGCACCGTTATCCATATATCTCACTCCTTAATTTGTCGGAAGGATTCGTGTCTGATCCCTTCACTTATAATACGACCGAGAAAGGAAAAATCCTTATAAAAAAGCAAAAAAACCTATCACTTTTTGAAAGTCATAGGTTTTGACCATCTGCTCGGAAGCCGGTGGTTGCAAATTTACACCTATGACCGACGGAGAAGGATGCTATAGAGAGATTATATCAAATTATTACGGATTTTCAATCAGATTTTCACCGAGGGATTCATAGGTGCGATTTGGTTTTCGATTTATCATTGAGGTTCTTTTCTATTTACTGTTGGAAGGAAAAATAGGGTAATCATACCAAGTCCAACACATAGAAGCTCCACTTTGGCTAAGAAGCCTATAGATTGGATCGCCGCTGTTGGTTCCGAGAGCCCTTCAGCGATCTGCCCTGCGACTTGGTTTGTAAACAGGGGGACAAAGACCGCAACACCGAAAGGGGCTGCCAAATCCCGGAACAGCCCGTAGGTGCCGGTACCGCTACCGACTTCCTCCGTGGGGATACCGGACAGACATACTTTCATAAACACGGTGCCATTGGCACCCAGACCGAAGCCGAGGATCCCAAGGGAGGCCATGAGAATAGAAACAGACAACTTATAAGATAGGAAAAATAACAAACTGCAACCGATGCCGGTAATAATGAAGGAGAAAATCAGTACCTTTTTAGGAGTGAAACGATCCGCCAGAGATCCCAAAAGTATGGCACCCAGAGCCATTCCGATATACATGACAGAGATGGCATAGCCTGATACAGCGGTATTTTTGGGGAAGGTATAGTTGACAAAAACGACAGTGTTTGTCATATTTGCCTGCATGAGCCCTTGGGTCAAAAACAGTGCGAGAATGCTCAAGATAAAGACTTTCCGCTTCATAAAGCTTCCCGAGAGTATGGGGTGTGTCGCATTGCGTTCTGCAAAAAACAAGAAAACAAGGCTTCCCAAACAGCCACTCAATACAGATAAAAAGGGAAGTGAGGTCCAACCGAAATTCTGCCCAAAGGAAGGGATGCAAAGCAAAAGACCGAAAAATAGGAATATCCCCACAGAACCGTATCCATCAAAGGCGGCAGAGGCCTTTTCTAACGGTGTGTCCCGTTTAGAAGTGAAGGTACAGGCAATCAGAACCACAAAACAGATCCCTACACAAATCCACAATACAAAACGCCACCCGTGGGAAGCTACCAAGATACCCCCAAGGCTGGGACCAAGGATCACAGAGGCGCTGGAAAGGAGCATATACAGAGCGAAGCCTTTTGCAACCTTATCTCCGGGAAATTCCGAGGCGATATAGGCGAGGATCGCCGGGGCTATGGCGGCGGCTCCCACGCCGACAATAAATCTTGCAACCATCATAAAAACAAGGGAGTTTGCCAAGGCAGACAGGATCGTTCCTATGGTGAATAC
The DNA here is from genome assembly GCA_045659585.1 of Faecousia sp. GTDB lineage: Bacteria > Bacillota > Clostridia > Oscillospirales > Oscillospiraceae > JAZOXB01. The sequence goes on from JAZOXB010000170.1 coordinate 1,606, forward strand.
AGAAATGCCGAAAAGTAAGGTGGTTCTTTTGCCGAAGCGGTCAGCACCTTTCCCCAAAATAGGAGAGAAGGCGGCAGTAGACATAGCTTGCGCTAAGGCTGTCCAAGTAGTGTTGTTATAGGCAATTCCCATATCACGGGTAAAAGCCGGCCCCAAGACCGAAGAAAAGCCTCCTACAATGCCGATTAAAAATGCACCTAAGGCATAGGGGATAAATCCTTTTTTATATGAATTTTCTTGTGCCATCGTTTCACATCCTTTTCCATAGTATGACCCCAAAACCTTTCCGTTATAGATGGTGTTTTGGGAATGCTTTTACTGTGGCGGATTTGATCTTTAGGAAGAAGCATTTGCAGTAGCTGTTAAATCCGATCAAAGAAGAAAAAGGGGACAGAAAGAGCGTAGCCCATGGGTAAGACCATGGCTACGCTCCTATGAGTGGTTTCCGATATGTTGAATTTATGCGGTACTTTTAAAAATCCGATTCAAACCGATTCCAATGAGATTTCTTCTTAGAAGGGAAATTCAATCTAAAGATTTATGGAACGAGGTTGCGTTCCCGGTGGGTTTATGATACAATGAAAAAAAGATGTGCCGATGTTTTGGTATGTCTCCGGTGCGGAGGATATTCCGCAGTTTTTATGACGAGGTCAAAGGACTATGAACAAAATTAAAAGCTTCCAAATCGATCACGATATCTTGGTTCCGGGACTATATGTGTCTCGTGTGGATGGCGACATTGTAACTTATGATATTCGAGTGAAAAAACCAAATTGCGGCGACTATCTGTCCAATGGGGCAATGCATACCATAGAGCATTTGTTTGCCACATATGTCCGCAACAGTGCCTTTTGGGATGAAATCGTTTATTTCGGCCCTATGGGCTGTCGAACCGGCTTTTATTTTTTGGTTCGAGATGGGATGAATCAAAAGCAGGTGATCAAACTGGTGCGGGACACCTTTGAATTTATTTCGACCTTTGAGGGAGAGATCCCGGGTGCACGACGGATCGAATGTGGGAACTATTTGGAGCATGATCTTGCGGGGGCAAGAGAAGAGGCTCGTGCCATGCTTGCGATAGTAGCACATTGGACCGAAGCACAACTAAATTATCCGGAAAGGCAGTGATGGAATCATGATGTATGAAAACGAGCCCTATCAGATTTTTATCAGCTATCGTCGGGACGGATCCGACGCCCATGCTCGTATTATTTATGATAAGCTCAGAGCTCTGGGATATCGTGTGTTTCTGGATTTTGAATCGCTGTTTTCCGGCGGCTTCCGCAAGAATATTGTCAGTGCGGTGCAGGCCTGTTCGGATTTTATCGTTCTGCTTCCCAACGGAGGCTTTGAACGTTGCTCCGAGGAGGGGGATCTGTTCCGCGAGGAGATCCGAACCGCACTGGAATCGGACAAGAACATTATTCCCGTGTTGGTAAACGGCTTTAAGATGCCTTCTTACAAGTCTCTGCCGGAGGATATTGCTCCCATTACCGAGCGGAACGGCATTGATTGCTCCATGGAGTATTTTGATGCGGTGTTCGAAAAAATCTGCCGCAATCTTGTTTCGACACCTAAGGATGAGGCGCTGTTTCATTCCGTCCACAGTTTGGCGAAACGAGTTTTCGATCTGTCCCATCCTTATTTCCGCAAATGGGCATGTATGAAACTGAATTCCTTTTTGTCGGAAAATAATCTGTTTTTTGATGGCACCAATTGGACCAATCCTCACAGTGAGGATACCTTTGGGATATCCGGGATTCTCCTGACACAGAAATCTCTGAAAGCCATTACCGCTGTCAGTGACTATTGGGATGACCGTTTTACCATCGACTATCTGAAGAAGCAAGCGGATTTGGTGAAAAAGGGGGTCAAGATTCAGCGGATCTTCATTATCGATGAGGACAAGCTGGAAACGGCTCGTCCGCAAATGGAATATCAACAAAAACTGGGAATCGAAGTTTATTACATTTTTAAGAAAAACGATTATATTGACCCTAAGTGGCTGGAGGAGGACTATCTGATTCAGGATGAGAGCCTCCTTGTGCAGATCTTTTGCACTTCGCACCAGTTCTCTTCTCAAAACAAGTGCGAGGAGCAGATCACGGTAGATGTTGTGCAGGTCATGCATAAGCTTGAACGATTCCAGCGGATCTTGGAACGGGCAGAAATCTTCAGTCTTGTACAGGAATAAAAAATATTATGAGACCCACCCGGTATTGTGTCGGGTGGGTCTCTCTGTCATCTGCTATTAAGAATCTTTTCAGAATAAACTGCCTATGTAATGAAGTGTAAATCGTGGTTGGCAACTAAGAATAGTCTGTTGAAATAGAATGTATATGACAATAGGAATAGAGAATATTCCTGTTGCTTTTAGGGCAGTAATGTGAGATAATGGCAGTGGTAGATAGAAAATTGATTGTTTTGGAGGCGTTTCTATGAATCCTGTAAACCTGATCCTTGCACATTTTAGTCCCACGGGAGGCACCAAAAAGGTGGCAGACGCCATTACAAGGGGCTTTGCCACTCCTGTGATAGATGTAGATTTGACCGGAGAGGTTTCTGCCATGGAACCGGGCTGTGATGATATCCTTATGGCGGTGCTTCCTGTGTACGCAGGGAGGGTGCCGGGGATCGCATTGGAACGGCTGGCTAAGATCCGTGGCAAAGGGCAAAAGGCTGTTGCCGTTGTGGTATATGGCAATCGGGAATTCGACGATGCATTGTTGGAAACCAAGGGGGCTTTGGATGCAAATGGGTTTTCCGTTATTGCCGCAGGGGCTTTTATTGCGGAGCACTCCATTGTCCGTTCTGTTGCAGCCGGTCGTCCCGATGCCGAGGATGAAAAGATTGCCTGCGATTTTGGTCGGCTGGTCAGAGAGAAAATAGATCGGCTGCAGCCCGTACAAGTTCCGGGAAATGTGCCTTATGCACAGCATCCTCCTACACCTTTCCACCCATCTGCAAGTGAGGCTTGCGTGAAGTGTGGTACCTGTGTAGGGCAGTGTCCCACAGGGGCGATCTCCCCGGAAGAGCCGGAGAAGTGCAATGGGGATCTGTGTATCAACTGCTTGCGGTGTGTGCAGGTATGTCCCTTGCAATGTCGCAGTATGCCGGCACCTTTTATGGCATGGATCACCGACATGCTCAGCAAAAATGCGGCAGGGTATAAGAAGCCTGTGATCTTCCTTTCCGAAGGATAATGACATACCATAGAAAAGCCCGGATGGAATATTCTTTCCATCCGGGCTTGAAGTTGTGCGCCCGGTAGGTACACATTTCTATAATGTGTACTGAACGACACGATTGTATCCTTGATCGGTACGAGGCCTTGCGCTTGCGGGATTGAACCACCTATACCGAAGGATACGTACGGTGGTGCAGGTGGTCGGCTACGCAACTAATGGGTAGCCTCCTACCCGATTTATTTGCGTAAATAATGGGTGATATCCTTCACTGCTGTTGCAGGGAGATCGCTGAGAAGCTCCCAAACAGGATGTTCGGAGCTTTCACCGGAAAAGTAGCGTCGAGCACAGGAAAGTACGGTTTTTACATCCTCGTTGGCTTCCATAGCGTTGTAGGCTTCGTCATAGATCCTCATATCTCGTTTGTCAAGAGCTACCGTGTCTGCTTCCATTTCAAACAGATGGATCTTATTCTGTTCTTCTTCGGATTCCTGTCCCCAATCATAGTCATAGAGGACTTTACAACATTCTAATTTGTCATAGAAATAATTACATTTGAGTCGGCTGACACAGTGGGGAAATTCGGTTTTTCGAATGAACTCAAAGGCACCCTCGACGGACCATTTGATATAATCGGACCACTCCCAGAGGTTGAATTTTCCTAAGACGGCACGGAGATATTTTCCGTTGAGCACCATGGCATAGAAGCAATCTTCGCTCTGCACCAAGGCCTGAACAAAGGGCTGTGCCAAGGAAGTGCTATCCTTAAAATCTACGGTCATGACATCCCCTAATTTTAGGCTGTCACTCATATGGTAAAGGGCCATTTTCCGATCTCCAATCTAAAAGTTAAGGTATCGTATTTATTAAAAATTTCCGTTTATCGCTCCAAGGTCGCGAATGATATTCCCCACAGCCGTGGGGAATGATATACCTACGGTATGATATACCTACGGTATGATATACCTACGGTATGATATACCTACGGTATGATATACCTACGGTATGATATACCTACGGTATGATATACCTACGGT